>CAZUHX010000075.1:0-10927 GCA_964620795.1 uncultured Chitinophagaceae bacterium | reverse complement strand
TTTCTAAAACAGCATGGTCAAATATTATATGAAAAGACTATTATTTATCTTTCTTGGATTCTTTACCGCCTGTTCGGCCAATGTAAACGCTCAGGGACTTTATTTTCCTCCCATCAACAACAATTCCGGATGGGACACCATTTCTCCGGCTTCTCTTGGCTGGTGCACCAATGAAATTGACAGCCTGTATTCTTATCTGGAGGAACAAGACACCAAAGGATTCATCTTGCTCAAAGACGGGAAAATTGTGATGGAAAAATACTTCGGCACTTTTACGGCAGACAGCCTGTGGTACTGGGCTTCTGCAGGAAAAACCATCACGGCTTTTCTGACGGGCAAGGCCGCAGAAGAAAATTATTTGTCTTTAGATGATACCACCTCTTCCTATCTGGGAGCTTCCTGGACAAGCTGCAGTCCGCTTCAGGAAAGCAAAATCACCATTCGCAATCAGCTCACAATGACTTCCGGACTAGATGATGGCGTTCCCGACAACCACTGTACTCTCGATAGCTGTCTGCTGTATCTCGCAGATGCCGGCAGCCGTTGGGCTTATCATAACGCCCCCTACACTTTGCTTGAGCCTGTGCTCACGACAGCTACCGGCAGTACCATCAATGCATATACCCAAAGCAGGTTGAAGGCTAAAACGGGAATGACAGGCCTGTGGACATATGTGAATTATGATAATGTGTATTTCAGCAAGCTCCGGAGCATGGCGCGTTTCGGACTGCTCATGCAAAATCATTGCGTCTGGAATGGAGACACCCTTTTGCGCGATTCAGTATACGTGCAGCAGATGACCAGCACCTCCCAGTCCTTGAATCTTTCCTATGGGTATCTCTGGTGGCTGAACGGCAAAGCCTCGTATATGTTGCCTACCTCACAGCTGGTCTTTCCGGGCTCTTATGCCCCTGCTGCGCCCGCCGATATGTTTGCAGGTTTGGGCTCAAATGGTCAGATTCTTAGTGTTTCAAGAAGTTTGGGTCTGGTGTTCGTCAGAATGGGAAATCAGGCAGGAAGCGGCGAAGTCCCCACCCAATTGTGCAACAGTATTTGGGAAAAGCTGAATGCGCTGAGCTGCAATCCGGGAGTGGGCATGGAACAAAAACTTGTTGATCAGCCTCTGCATATTTATCCCAATCCTGCAGCTTCTGAAATTTATTTGCAATTCCCTCAAACTAATTTTTTTGAGATTCATGTAATGAACAATCTGGGTGCTGTGGTCATGAGTTCATATCTCTCCAATCTTGATCTGAGTTCATTGCCCGGCGGTTGGTACACGGTTGCGGTCAAAACAGCTCAGGGAGTTTATTCGGGCCGCTTTGTGCGAGAGTAAGTCATTGGCGTAAATGGATTTTCTGCGAGCGGATGTTTACCTTCGTAGGATGAAAGCTTCTTTAAAATTTTATTTCGTTAATGTATTAAGGTCATTTCTTTTCTTAACGCTTCTGTGTTTGTGCACAGCATTGCATGCCCAGCGGATGTATGATGGATCAGGTCGCATGCTTGGGCGCGTTGAGGGCGATCGCTATTACGATGCCTCCGGTCGTTCTCTTGGTCGCTGGGATGCAGACCGCATGTACGACGGTTCCGGCAGGCTGCTGGGAAGAATCTCGGGAGAATATATGTATTCATCAACAGGCAGACAAATCGGCCGGATAGACGGAGATCGTTTTTACGATGCGTCCGGCAGATCTCTGGGCAGAATGGATGCCGACCGCCTGTATGATGCTTCCGGAAGATTGATTGGCCGGGCAGATGGAATGAGGCGCATGCAGATGATCTTGTTCTTCTTCTTTTTTATGTAGCGGAAGAAGCGAATGCATAGAGGCTTCAACGCTTTTCATCTGCGGTGGTGATTGAATGCCTGGTATGGTTTTTATAAATATAGGAAATACATATACAAAAAACATTTAATTGTAATTATCGATGAATTAGGGCGCCTCCCCGCTGCGCAGGGCCGGGTGTTGCGGGGGTTCCGTGGCATGCTGCACGGGCGGAAAATCTTCCGCCCCTACAGCACGCCACCCGGCTGCGCCGGCCCCTCCACCCCCTGGCGCGGCTCTTCGTTTCGAAGGCGTTCAGGACTCTGTCAATAGAAAGAAATCGAAGAGCCCGTCGTCTATATGTTTATAGTGGATGAGCTTGGCTCAACATCTGAATGATGTTCTCCATCAAGCGTATTTATCCCAATAAAGCTCCTGCAATCACTGCTGTCATCAGGCAGGCAATGGTGCCCCCCAAAAGCGATTTGAGACCCAGTTCGCTCAGGTTTCTTCTCTGATTGGGAGCCAATGCTCCTATCCCTCCAATCTGTATTCCGATACTCGCGAAATTGGCAAAACCACATAGGGCATAAGTAGCAATCACCATTGACTTCGGATCCGTGATCAGTTTGTTTTGAATCATATTTCCTAAAGAAATATATGCAACAAATTCATTGATCACAGTTTTCTCGCCCAGCAACTGCCCGATGGCAAAAATATCATTCCCCGGAACCCCGATCAGCCAGGCCAGTGGAGCAAACAGATAACCAAATAAAAACTCAAGACTCAGTCCCGAATAGCGGGCACTGCTCATAGCCTTGATTTGTGCATTCAGTCCGCTGAGGTCTCCTGCAAACATCAATACTCCGTTTACCAGATACATAAATGCAGTAAATACCACCAGCATCGCAGCAACATTTACCGCCAGCATCAAACCGTCTTTGGTTCCGTTGGCAATGGCATCCAGCAGATTAGAACCTATGTTCTCTTTATTAACCTCCATGTTCCGGTTGATGTCTTCCGTTTGAGGGAAAAGGATTTTGGCAACAACTATGGCAGCAGGCGCACTCATGATACTCTGACTGAGCATATGAAGTGCATAAAATTGCTGCTGTTCAGTGTCTGCTCCTCCCAGAAAGCTTACATAGGCTGCCAGCACGGAGCCCGCAGTGTTCGCCATTCCTCCGATCATGATGCAAAGAATCTCGCTCCTGCTCATGCCGGCAATGTAGGGCTTCACCATAAGCGGAGCTTCGGTTTGCCCCAGAAATATGTTTGCTGCGTTTGAAAGGGTTTCCGCTCCGCTGATTTTCATGGTTTTACTCATCACCCAGGCAAATGCCAATACAATCTTTTGAAGCACACCCAGGTAATACAGAACCGCCGAAAGTGCAGCGAAAAATATGATGTTTGGCAATACCTGAATGGCAAAAACAAATCCCCAGTTTTTGGTCTGATCTGCAAGATTCCCAAACAGAAACTCGGTGCCTTTGTGTGAAATCTGAATCACGGATACAAAGCCGTTGCTGATCAGTTCAAAGGCATGCCTGATAAAACCGACATGTAATACCCCGATGGCAAAAACAAGTTGTAGTAAAACACCGGTACCAACGAGTTTCCAGTCTATGGCTTTGCGGTTGTTGCTGAACAGGTAGCTTATGCCTATCAGGCTTACCATCCCGAGCGCTCCGCGGAGAATACTTTCAAGCATGCGGTTGATTTCGAGGGGTTAAGATGCAAATCTTTTGCCGGTAAATGAAAAGCGGGCTCCGGAGGAGCCCGCTTTAATGATCTTTTGCCGCTTCAATTATTCAATCATCAGCCTCAGTCGGCCTCTCGAACCTTCGGTTTCTGCTTCAAGTATATATAAACCTGAGCTCAACTTGCTTACATCAAGTTTAAGCCTTTGCACTCCCGCAGGTCTTGCCCATTCATATACAAGACTGCCGTCGGCACCAAAAAGTCTGATATTCTGCAGAATGCCGCTTCCGCTCCACTCAAGAATTACTTCAGATTTTGCAGGATTGGGATACAGCTGAATGCGTCCCAATGCACCGATCTCTGAGGTGCTGCTGCTTCCCCCTACCGTTACAGATGCATTGGCAATACACTGATTGGCATCAGCAACCGTAACAGAATAATTGCCCGGTGAAAGTCCGCTGATGGTATCCCCAGAGCCTGTTGGTGTCCAGCTGTAGGTGAATGGCGGTGTGCCGCCGCTCGCACTAACCCAGGCCAGGCCATTGTTTGTTCCGCTCGCATCTGAACTGCCCGTTACCGCACTGAGTTGCGCCGGCTCTGTAATCACAACATTCACAGTATCTGTACAGCCGTTTGCATCACTAAGCCAGGCAGCATAAGTGCCGGCAGCAAGACCATTCAGACTGTCGCCCTGGGCCGAATTGCTCCAGGAAACAGAATACTGCGGCCTTCCTCCCGAAATGGAGATTCTTACACTTCCGTTTTGCTGACCGAAACAACGCACATTGCCCTGGCTCAAAATACTTCCCGCCAATGCAGCCGGCTCTGTGATCGTAAATGTATTGGTGAGCAATGGACAACTGTTGGCATCAGTAAGCACGAGACGGTATGAGCCCGCTGCAAGCCCGCTGCGCTGCGCTCCTGTGCCATTGTCACTCCACTGAAAATTGTAAGGTGGTGTTGCTCCCTGCACATTCAGGCTGATGCTGCCATCTGCAGCTCCGTTGCAACTGATGTTTCCTGAGGTGGCAAGGATCTGCGCCTGTGTAGGAGCGATGACTGTATCGCTGATCACCGCTGCACAGTTGGCAGCATCGTTTACCGTTGCCGTGTAAATTCCTGCAGCCAATCCCGTAATGGTGTTCCCACTTCCCGAATTACTCCAGCTGATATTATAAGGCGGGGTTCCTCCACTCACATTCAGACTCACACTTCCGTTGGTCTGCCCGAAGCAATTCAAGCTCGAAGCTGTGCTGTTCACAGTCGGGGCATTAGATGAACTTACATTTCCCGAAGCAGAGGCCGTGCATCCATAACGTCCCGTTACAGTTACTGTGTAACTCCCCGCAGCCAGCGCGGTAATTGAATCGGCATTAGCTGAGCCCGGAATGCTCCAGGTATAGTTGTATGGAGCTGCATTGTTTCCTGCCAGACTCACTCTGGCTCTGCCTGTAGATGCACCGCAGCCCGTGGGCGTAGTATTTACGAATGCATTCGGGCAGTTTACTCCAAGAGTTACGTAAGGTATAAAGTAAAAATTCTGCAATATGAACTGACTGCAGGGGGTACAGGTAAATGCCAGTGAATTGATGCCGGAAAGATTTGTACCCCCGGCAAGAGTGTAATTGATGTAATAAAGCGCATTGTTCGGAATCACTGAATTTACCGCTCCGCACGCAGCTGCACAGGTGTCGCGGTAACCTGCCAATACAAAAAACTTGTTGGCGGTGTCCCCTCGGAAATCTACCCGAATCCCGAATGTCTCTCCCTGCGGTAGACTGATATTGGGCCTTGCAGTGTAAGTTCCAAAATTGCCGGGCAGGGTGAGGCTTGTGTTTGTATATAGAGTGTCTGCCCATAAAACCGGGGTGTTGTAAACTTCAGCCGCTCCTGTACCGGTTCTCGTAGCCGCATTTTTATTGTATACGGTAAAAATTAATGTATCTCTCCTCCCTGTTACGTTTTGGTGCTGCAACAGCACATCAAAACTGTCAACCCTAACAGAACTCCAGCTCCTCGGATACATCCTTCCGCTCAATACGTCGTACAGCGAATCGTAAACCTGAGCTGCCCAGCGCAGACTGAAATTGGTGGTATTGGGAATGTTCCGGTTCACTTCCCATAAATAACGAACGTAATCCTGACTGGGATTAAGCGGGTTCAAAAGCGCCAGATCGGCAGAGTCATAGTCAATGTAAAAACTCTGATTCACGATGCCGCGTGATCCCGGACTCCTCCAGCGAGAGGCCGGTAATACGTCCCGGTTAACATTCATAAACGGGCGAACCTGCTGAGGGCTCACCAAATGCCGCAACTGCGCGCTGCCTTGCGCTTCAGCCGACTGAAACCCGTGCAGACAAAAGACGACAACGAGTGTAAAAATGTACATCATAAGGGTGGTATTTTGAATCTAAAGTAATCAGGTTTTCAGCTTTTATGCAAACCAATCAGATCCGGGTGCATACAACACCTCCATTTCAAAGAAAATCAAAGGCTCAAAGCCTTCTGATGATCAATGAATTTTTTTGCCGCTCAATTTGAAAACAATAAATGCCAGACTCAATAAACCGAAGTAACATACCGCCAGCATCAAATTGTATCTGATCATGGCCAGCAAGGCAATTACTGAAAGCAAAAGCGCAATTCCGGGAACCCATGGAAATCCAGGCACCCGAAACGGACGATGCAGCCCGGCATGTAATCTCCTGAGTTGAATGTGCGCAATCATAGACAAGGCATACATGCTCAATGCCCCAAACACAGATAAGGTGATGATCTCGGAGGTTCGGCCACTCAAGAGCGCAAGCATACCCAGTCCCATATTGATCCAGAGCGCATTCGCCGGAGTACCTCTCTGTGCATTTACTTTCCCAACCCACGCAGGTGCCAGTCCGCTGCGACCAAATTCAAAAGTGGCCCGACCCGCTGCCAGAAGCAAGCCGTGAAAACTGGCTACCAGGCCGAAAAGGCCAATGGTTATGAGCAAATGATAAAGCGCACTGTTGTTCCCCACCACATGAGCCATGGCCAAAGGCAGAGGAGAATCACTGGCTGTTCCACTTCCGGGCTGATAAACAACGGCTTCCCAACCCGCAACGCCCACTGCTGCTGCAAAAGTAAGACCACACAAAAACAGTAAACTCAGCAGTGCCGATCCGAATCCTCTGATAATGTCGCGCTGAGGATTTGCTGTTTCTTCAGCAACATTGGCCACACCTTCAATGCCAAGAAAAAACCAGATGGCAAACGGAACCGCAGCCCACAAACCACTCCAGCCATGAGGCAATGCATTCCGGCTCAGATTTTCCCACTCAAAGTGAGGCAGCGTAATGCCTGCAAATAATAGCAATTCCCCCACCGCCAGCACCGTAACCACCAACTCAAAAGTCGCAGCAGCCTTCACACCATAACTGTTGAGCAAGGTAAACAACAGATAGGCTGCCATGGCAACGGGCAGCGCCGGAATCTCAGGATAAAACAAATTGAAATACGCCCCGATGGCAAAGGCTATCGCCGGCGGAGCAAAAACAAATTCTACCCATTGTGCCAGACCCGCAATGAGCGCCCATTCGGGTCCGAGAGCCTTCAGCGCATAATCATAGGCACCCCCGGCCTTCGGTATCGCGCAGCTTAGTTCGGCATAGCTGAAGGTGAAACATATGTAAAGCAAAGCAGCACCGGCAGTGGCAACCGCCATACCCAGACTGCCGGCCTTTTCCAGACCGAGATTCCATCCGAAATACATGCCCGAAATCACATATCCAACCCCCAATGCCCACAACATCAGCGGACTTAGACTCTTCTTCAAACGGGCTTGCTCACTCACCGGAAAATGTTTTGCTAAAAATGAACTATTTTAGTGAATTAAATCCGATTGATTCCCGCTTATGGAAACCATTGTGAAGTCCGCTCCCGTGCAGGTGCCGGTTACCGGCAATACCCCGGCCGAAGAATTGCACCGCCTTTTTAAACTCCAGTATGCGCACAAACAGCACATCAGACTGAGTACCGAAAAGGAACGCCGAAACAAACTAAAAGCCTTACGAGACGCCGTACTCGCCCAGCGCGAAGAAATACAAAAAGCCATATACAACGACTTTCGCAAACCCGCTGCAGAAGTCGACTATGCCGAGATTTATCCCAGCGTTTCCGAAATCAGACACGCCCTGGAAAATCTCGAAGACTGGATGGCACCACGCGAAGTAGATACCCCGCTTCTCTACATCGGTACCGTAAGTGAAGTAGTCATGGAACCCAAAGGCAACTGCCTGATCCTCTCTCCCTGGAATTATCCTTTTCAGCTCCCGATTTGCCAGCTGGTAAGCTGTGTGGCCGCAGGAAATGTGGCCATCATCAAGCCCTCGGAATTTACCCCCCATACCGCCGCCATCCTCAAAAAACTGATATCCTCCGTTTTCAACGAAAATGAAGTGGCCGTCGTTGAAGGAGACCATACCGTGTCAGCTGAATTGCTTAAACTGAAATGGGATCATATTCATTTTACCGGCAGCCCTGCTGTAGGAAAACTTGTGATGAGAGCCGCTTCCGATCACCTGAGTACCATAACCCTCGAACTGGGCGGGAAATCGCCCGTGGTGATCGATGAAACAGCCAACATCAAAGCCGCCGTTAAAAAAATTGCCTGGGGAAAATTTCTCAATGAAGGTCAAACCTGCATCGCTCCCGATTATATCCTGATCGCAGAAAATCGCAAAGAAGAGTTTGTGAAACTGATGCGCGAACGAATTGCCGAGTGCTTCGGTGCCGAACCTCAGCAAAGCCCCGATCTCTGCCGAATCGTAAACCGCAAACACTTCTATCGTATTCAGGGCCTGCTCGACGATGCCGTGGCCAAAGGTGCACAAATTGAAATCGGAGGAAAGCTCGATGAAAGCGAAAATTACATCGCCCCTACCATCCTCACTTATGTGCCCGAAGATGCACTCATCATGAAAGAAGAAATCTTTGGCCCCCTTCTGCCGGTCATTACCTTCAAAACGCTCGATGAGGCCATCTCTTTCATCAACAGCCGGGAGAAACCTCTGGCCATGTACATCTTCTCCGAAAAGAACAAAAATCAGGATAAACTCATACGCGAAACCAGCGCCGGAGGCACTTGTATCAATGATACCATGGTCCACATCTCTCAGCCCAATCTGCCCTTCGGAGGAGTCAATAACAGCGGTATCGGAAAAAGCTCCGGCTACTACGGCTTCAAAGAGTTCAGCAATGAGCGCGCTGTGCTCAAACAACTCACCAGAAGCTCATCGGCAGCTACATTGTATCCTCCCTATGGAAATCTTGTACGCCGCGTTGTAAACCTGATGCTTAAATATTTCTAAAAAAACATCTTTCTTTCCTGCATGAAACCCACCTCCATCCTTTCAGTTTGTCTGATGGCCCTGGCCCTTAGCTTTAGCCTGATTTCCTGCGAAAAAGACAAAGAAGCAGATCCTTTCTTTGAACCCATCGCCATTACCGTTCCCGATTCAGCCTGGATCAAAGGCCGCGCAAATCAGGAGATTCCGCTCAAGGCTCGCTTTACCGTTGAAAAACCTATTGATGAAATCAGCATCCGCGCCCACCGCGACTCAACCGGAGCCGGTTTCGATCCATTCTCCACAGATTCTGTGTTTTACGCCCGCTTCGACACCATCTTCCCCCGCATTAATTTGTATGATCTGGAAAGTGTTTACAAAGTACCTGCCGATGTGAAAGTGGGAGATGTGATTCGCCTGCAGTTTAAAGTGCGTGCCGACACCCTCGAGCGCACTAAACTTATGCGCATCGATGTGCGTTTGTAAGAAGGTATGAAAGACCTTCACCACCACCGGCAACATTACGGTAAAAGCGAATTGCTGGAAGGGCAGCTGCCGGGCGATCCCTTCACATTGTTTCACGATTGGTTCGAAAATGCAGGAGAATCCGGAATCCGCGAGCCTAATGCCATGGCACTGAGCACCGTAAGTCCCGAAGGAATGCCGGCTTCACGAATGGTACTGCTCAAAGCATTCAGTGAAGAAGGCTTTATTTTCTACACCAACTACCTGAGCAGAAAAGGCAGAGATCTGGAGTTTAACCCATCTGCCTCCCTCTTGTTTTACTGGGATGTATGCGAGCGGCAAATCCGCATCGAAGGCAAAACAGAACCCATTCCTTTTCATCTTTCCGATGCCTATTTCAGCAGCAGGCCCTGGGAGAGCAGACTCTCTGCAGCCGTGTCTGAACAGAGTGCAGAGATCAGCAGCCGTGAAGAACTGGAACAGAAACTCGAGACCCTGCGCAAGCAGGAAAGCATACAGCGGCCGGAACACTGGAGCCTGCAGCCAATCTCTGTAAGAATTGATTATCATGTAATTAACATGATAAATACATGAGAACAAACAGTTTGTAGTCATCAGATTTAAATTTCAATAGCTCATTAAAAATGATTCCCAATTGTCTGAAATGCCTACTTCTTACTTTTACTACCTAAAAACTTCCATCAAAAATTGGCTTAGGTCACAAGCATATTATTGAGAAGTTGTCACTCATATGTCCCTGGGGTCTGTGCAATATACTTCTTTTATGCATTGCTGTAATGAATGTAAGTACTGAAATTTTGCATCACTGCTAACATTTTATTTATAAGGTTAATCATAAGAGAATTTCCTTATAAACAAAATCGCTCCATATTGTTTAAGCTACCTATTCATAAGCTATACCATATTCAAATGTAGTTCAATGTTGCTACTACTTCTTAAGATCCATACAAATTCTCTTATGGACATTCTTAAGCTGATATCCACACTTTTCATCATTTCATTATGAACAAAAGTTTATTTTAGATAGCTTATGAGCATCTTATGAACAACCGACCATTCGAACGTACAATGCATTATTGAGAAACATTAGTGGGAGTATATTGTTTTCCTCTTCTGTTTCAAAGTAAGCAAATTTTGAGAGATTGAGTCAGAGTATACTACAGTTCTCCTCTGTTTCAAAGTAAATGATTTTCATGATCATTAACTAGTAAGAGTAGAATGAATATACTCCTCTGTTTCAAAAAACTTTTTAATAACTATTTCCAACAAGATTATAAATTAATTTCTTAATTAGACGTAGTTTATGTCTAGACAAAGTGGCATCATTCATCTCCAACCACAAACATTCCCCCCACAGAATACACATCATTGAGCTTGCTCCATCTGGTTCAAGCGATTGATCTCTTTCTTTTTGCACCACCAAAGATCATATTGATCCACTAAATTATGAAACTCATGATGACATCACATTTTTGATTCTTTGTAAGATGCAGATTTCTGACAACTTTTGGCTTCCTCTAATACAGAAATATGGTTTTACAAAACCATCAAAGAATTTAATTTATTTGGAAGTGTTGATGAATGGGAGAGCAAACATCTTTTGTTGGATGACATTCTGCTGAAAAAAGCCAATAAGATTATGCTTGTGGATTGGTT
>CAZUHX010000074.1:0-11019 GCA_964620795.1 uncultured Chitinophagaceae bacterium | reverse complement strand
GAGTTTCATCAACAGCAAAACAGAGTAAATTCCATCAGGCAAGAACTGGGCTTCAAACAAACCCAGGTGGAAACCCTCGAGACTCAGGTGCAGCGCAATCAGCAAATCATCACCGAATGCAGCGCATCCATCGAGCACAACCAAAACAAACTGCGTGAGCTGGAACATGAACTGCTAAAAGGTTACGCAGATAAAGAAGCATACGAGCAGGAAGTGGGCGATGCCGAGAAAAATTACTATCACAGCAGAAACGAAATTCAGCAGCTGGAGCAGAAAGTAAGAGAATTGGTGCGCAATAAGGAAACGGCCGCTTCGCAGCTCGAAGAAATCAACCGTCAGTTCAATGAGCTGAAACTCAGCCTGACCTCGCTCAAAGAAAGACTCTCCATTGAATTCAATGCAGATCTCAACCAAATCATTGAAGAGGAATTCGACGAGCAGCTCAGCAAAGAAGAAACCGAAGAAGAAGTGGCCAAGCTGCGCAAGCGTCTCGATAACTACGGAGAGATCAATCCCATGGCCGTTGAGGCTTTTGATGAAATGAAAACCCGCTATGATTTCATTGTTGCCCAGAAAAAAGACCTGGAAGATGCGCGCGACAGCCTGATGAACACCATCCGCGAAATCGAAGACACGGCCAAGACGCAATTCATGGACGCCTTTGTCAAGATCCGCGAAAGCTTTATCCGTGTATTCCGCACTCTTTTCAGCGAAGAAGACCAATGCGATCTTTACCTCACAAATCCCGAAGATCCGCTCGAGTCCAAAATTGAAATCATAGCCAAACCTAAAGGCAAACGACCAACCGTAATCGATCAGCTGAGCGGTGGAGAAAAAACCCTGACTGCAACTGCTTTGCTCTTCAGCCTTTATCTTCTTAAGCCGGCACCTTTCTGTATCTTCGATGAAGTGGATGCGCCGCTGGACGATACCAACATTTCAAAATTCAACCGCATCATTCAGGAGTTTTCGAAAGAGTCGCAATTCATCATTGTGACCCACAACAAAATGACCATGAGTGCGGTTGATGCCATCTATGGTGTCACCATGCCCGAGCAAGGCGTATCAAGGGTAGTATCTGTTGACTTTAGAAACCTAAACTGATGAACTGGAAAATCAGCGGTCGCTTCCCGCAAAAGAGAGCATGGATCACCGGAGCCGGCGGAGGGCTCGGACGTGCGTTTGCACTGGAACTTGCAGCCGACGGATGGACCATTGGTATTACCGATATCAACGAAAAAGCCCTGGAGGAATCCTGCAGTCTGATCGCAACAGCCGGTGGCAAAGCCCTGCCCTATCTGTTTGATGTGAGCAAGCGCGCTGATTACGAAAAAGCCTTTGGGCACTACGTCGAGCAAACCGGCGGCCTGGACCTCATCATCAACAATGCGGGTGTAGGCGACGGCGGAATGTTTGGCGAATATCCTCTTGCGCACTGGGAATGGATCACCGGAATCAACCAGATGGCCGTGGTATACGGAGCCCATCTGGCCACCGAAGTCATGAAAAAACAGAAAAGCGGAGGCATCATCAACATTGCCAGTGCGGCGGCCATTGCCAATATGCCCAACATGAGCATGTACAATGTAACCAAGGCTGCGGTGCTTTCTCTGAGCGAAAGTATTTACGCAGAACTTCATCCATTCAATGTTCAGGTATCGGTGGTCATGCCCACTTTTTTCAAGAGCAACATCATGCAGTTTAACCGGGGCGATCAAAACGCCGCTCAGGTTGGGCAGGCCATCATCAACAAAGCCAAACTCAGTCCTAAGGATGTGGCGCACACTGTACTGAAAGCGGCAGACCGCAAGCAGTTTTATGTACTGCTGCCGTTTCAATCGGTTGCACTCAACTGGCTGCGCCGCTTCTTCCCCGAAACCTTCCTTAAACTGAAGGCAGGCATTGTGCGCAAAAAGCTCGAAAAGCTGAAAGCGCGGGCAGGCGGAAATCAATAATTTAATTTTAAATATTTGGGCGCATCCCGGCCATTCAAATCAGTGGTAAAAAATGCACAGAATCCCTCAGGCCGGGTCGGGTGCTGCGGGGGTTCCGTTGTCTTGTTGTGGTGGAACCTTTTTCGCACATAAAAAACCATACGCCCCAACAAGACAACCCGGCTGATGCCGGCCCCTTCGCCCCCTTGCGCAGACATTCGTACATACCCACACAACAAATACAAAAGCCGCTCCCGAAGGAGCGGCTTTTGTATGTTTTCAGTTAATCAAACTATTTGGGAGCAAGCATACTGGGCTGCTTCAATGGCACCGTCTTCTCCTCCTCAGGCTTGAGCACCTCGCCCTTGATGTAAAGAATCTTATTGCTCTCAGAGGCATTGGAAGTTACCGTAATGGTCTTGGTGAACGGCCCCGGACGTCCCTGTGTATTGTAAGTAGCCGTTATTGTTCCTTCTTTTCCGGGAAGAATGGGCTCCTTCGGCCAGGTGGGAACCGTACAGCCGCATGATGCCTTTACATTAGAAAGAATCAAAGGCTCTTTTCCCTCATTCCTGAACTTGAAATTATGCGAAACCTGAGGACCTTCCGGCACTTCCTTAAAATCGTGGGTCTCTTCAGTAAACGCAATTTTGGGCGCATTGGGATTGGGCTTTTCATCAACCGCCTTTGTAACATCCTGTGCAAGAATGGCTGCTGGAAGAAAAGCCAGACTGAGCATCGTGAAGAAAATACGTTTCATGGGTTTATTGTTTAAGTCAAAAATAAATAACCGGACAAAGAACACAAGGATTATCACGGGTCTGTTAACATTAATTGCCGCTCATATATCTCCCAGCAATGGCCTGATCACTAAATCCTCAGGCACTGAGGCAGCACTCAGCGCGGCAAATGAAAGCAGTACCTTTGCCAGCTCATCTGCCGGAATAAATCGCGACTCCGGAAGCCCCGCTCCACTCCATGAATCGGTATAAGTTGCTCCGGGATAAACAGTGGTAACCCTTATGCCCGAACCCATCAGCTCAAGTCTCAGCGCCTTGCTGAAACCGGTAAGTGCAAATTTGGATATCGAATAAGAGCCACCGGCAGGATAAGCCTGCATTCCGGCTACAGAGCTTATATTGATGATATAACCGGATCCGGCGCTTTTCATGCGGGGTATCAAAGCCCTGCTCAGATGGTAGGCAGACATCAGATTGAGCTCAAGCAACTCCATCAACTGCCCTTCCGCTTCCTCATGCACATTGCCCGGAAGAAAAGCACCCGCATTATTGATGAGCACATCGATCTTTTCCCACTTCTGCTCCACCGCCCCCGCAAAAGCCCGGATCTCATCGGCCGAACGGACATCGGCAGCCATACCCAGAAACCTCTGACCGGGAAATTGACGCTCAAGATTAGCCTGCTGAGCAGCCAGCATTTCGGCATGCCGGGCGCAAAAGGCCACATCATAGCCCGCGGCAGCAAACACATCAACACAGGCTTTGCCGATGCCCCGGCTGCCTCCCGAAATTACAACAACTGATCTCATGGCTTGTGGGTTTAGATGGATGCAAAATAAACTATATTAGCGCCGCTGCATGAAATACCTGCATTATTTCGGATCTTATCTGCTGCTCATGAGGCAGGCCTTCAGCCGCCCCGAGAAATGGAGTATGTTCTCCAAAGAGGTCTTTCGCCAATGTGTGGAAATCGGCATCGGCTCACTGAGCATCATCGCCATTATCTCAACCTTCATCGGAGCGGTTACCGCCGTTCAGTTTTCGTATCAACTGCAAACCATCGGCATGGTTCCCATGTGGTGGATGGGCTCCATTCTTCGCAAATCCATGATCCTGGAACTTGCCCCTACTCTGTCCGCCCTTTTGCTGGCCGGTAAGGTTGGTTCAAACATCGCTTCTGAACTCGGATCCATGCGCATCTCCGAACAGATCGATGCTTATGAAATCATGGGCGTAAATACCCCTTCTTACCTCATCGGCCCCAAAATCATGGCCTCCGTGATCGTAGTTCCCTGCCTGATCATTATATCTGTTTTTCTGGGTATCCTCGGCGGTGGAGTAGCGGGCGTAATGGGTAAATTCTATACCCTTTCGGAATATGTGCGCGGCCTGCAGGATAATCTGGATATGCACGATGTGCGTGTGATGTTTGTGAAGACCTTTTTCTTTGCCGTAATCATCAGTTCTATCTCCTGCTACAAAGGATACAATGTTCAGGGCGGAGCCATTGAGATCGGGAAAGCAAGTACCCAGGCTGTAGTAATGAGCAGCATCGTGGTGATCATTGTGAACTTCATTGTAGCCTTTACCCTGCTGTGATTGAGATCAAAGACATACGAAAATCTTTCGGAGAACACGAAGTGCTCAAAGGAGTGAGTTCTGTTTTTGAAGATGGAAAATGCAACCTCATCATCGGGAAATCGGGCTCCGGCAAAACGGTCACCATCAAATGCATGGTGGGCCTGCTCAGCCCTGATGCCGGCTCTATCCTTTTCGACGGGCGTGATCTTCAGCAGATGGATTTCGATGGCAAAAAAACCATCCGCCGCGAAATTGGTATGCTGTTTCAGGGAACTGCCCTGTTCGACTCCATGACCGTGGAAGAAAATATTCGATTCCCACTGGACATGTTCACCAAAATGTCTGCTTCAGAAAAGGCAGACAGGGTCAACACCTGCCTTCAGCGGGTAAACATGACCAATACCAACAAAAAGTATCCCGGAGAGCTGAGCGGCGGAATGAAAAAACGCGTGGGTATTGCCCGCGCCATTGTGCAAAATCCCAAATACCTTTTCTGCGACGAACCAAATTCAGGCCTGGACCCCAAAACCTCTATGGTCATTGATCACCTGATTCAGGAGATTACCCAGGAATTCAAAATCACCACCGTGATCAATACCCACGACATGAACTCGGTCATGGGCATTGGCGATAAGGTGGTGTTCCTTCATGAAGGGAAAAAATACTGGGAAGGCTCCTCAGCCGAAATTCTGAAAATTGAAAGCGGAGAACTTTTTGACTTTATATTTGCCTCCGACTTTTTGAAAGAACTAAGAAAACACGCAAAATTCTAAACCCCATGTCAGTACTCGTCAACAAACACTCCAAAATCATTGTGCAGGGCTTCACCGGCAAAGAAGGAACTTTTCATGCCAGCCAGATGATTGAGTACGGAACACCTGTTGTGGGAGGTGTAACCCCCGGCAAAGGCGGAGAAACCCATCTCGGTCTTCCGGTTTTCAATACCGTAAGCGATGCCCGCAAAGCTACCGGCTGCAATGTATCTATCATTTTTGTTCCTCCTGCATTTGCTGCCGATGCCATCATGGAAGCTGCCGATGCCGGTGTTGAACTGGTGGTGGCCATCACCGAAGGCATTCCCGTTCAGGACATGGTGAAAGTGAAAGCCTTTCTCGACAAAACAGGAACCCGCCTGATTGGACCCAACTGCCCCGGAGTCATCACACCCGGAGAAGCCAAGGTGGGCATCATGCCGGGCTTTGTTTTCAAAAGCGGCCGCGTAGGCATTGTCTCCAAATCAGGAACCCTCACTTACGAAGCTGCCGATCAGGTAGTGAAAGCCGGACTCGGCATTTCAAGTGCCATCGGTATCGGAGGTGATCCCATCATTGGAACCACCACCCGCGAAGCAGTTGAACTGTTTATGAATGATCCCGATACCGACGCCATCATCATGATCGGTGAAATCGGAGGTAGCCTGGAAGCAGAAGCCGCCAACTGGATCCGCAAGAACGGAAATAAAAAGCCGGTGGTTGGCTTCATCGCCGGACAAACAGCACCCGCAGGAAGAAGAATGGGGCATGCCGGTGCCATCATCGGAGGAAAAGACGATACCGCTGCAGCCAAAATGGAAATCATGCGTCAGTGCGGAATCCATGTGGTCGATTCGCCCGCCAGCATAGGTGATACCATGGCCCGTGTGCTTAAGGGAGTTCCCGCCTGAGCAACGGCAGTCGTTTAGCCCTTCCCGAATGGGAATCAAATCAACAACCGTCAGATTGCTTGCACCCCTGATCAGCAAGGGTGTTTATGCATTGCATCAAACTGCGGAAAAACAACAGCTCAAGACTTTTCAAGAACTTCTCAAGAACGGCCGCAAGTCTGCATACGGGCATCAACAACACTTTTCAGAGGTTACCAGCTATTCCGAATTCAGGGAAGCTGCGCCATCCATTGCCTACGAACAACTCATTCCTTTCATTGAACGGATTGCCGGAGGAGAAAAAGATGTACTCTGGCCAGGGAAACCCGATTACTTCTGCAAATCGTCGGGTACTACCGCTGGTGTTAAATACATCCCCGCCACCGGCATACAGATCAATGCCATGATACGCGCCGCGCGCAATTCGCTCATGATGTATGTGGCAGAAACCGGACATGCCGGCTTTTTCGATCGGGGAATGATCTTCCTGCAAGGCTCGCCCGTTCTTGAAAAGCATGGCCTCATTCCTGCGGGCAGACTGAGTGGTATCGTGTATCATCACGTGCCCGCCTGGCTGAACCGCAACCGACTTCCCTCTTATTCCACCAATATCATTGAAGACTGGGAAACCAAAGTAGATGCCATTGTAGAAGAAAGCATGAAGCGCGATATGGGCCTCATCAGCGGAATACCGCCCTGGCTGATCATGTATTTCGAAAAACTGCTGGAGAAAAGCGGCAAGTCAGATATACGCGCTCTCTTTCCCAACTTCAGTCTGCTGGCCTATGGAGGGGTGCAATATGCTCCCTACAGAAAACGAATGGAGGCTTTAATGGGCAGCAGCATTCCATCCTTAGAAACTTATCCCGCCTCCGAAGGATTTATTGCCTGGCAAGACCGGCAGGATGAGGAAGGTTTATTGCTCAATCTGGATGCAGGTATCTTTTATGAATTCGTGCGAGCAGAGGAAGCCGGAATGCCGGGAGCCAAACGCATCCCGCTTTGCGAAGTTCAAAAGGGTGTAAACTACGCCCTGCTCCTGAGCACCAATGCCGGACTCTGGGCCTATGAAATCGGAGATACCCTGAGATTTGTTTCCCTGAACCCCTACCGAATTCTGGTCACGGGTAGAGTAAAGCACTTTCTGTCTGCCTTCGGAGAGCATGTCATTGCCGAAGAGGTGGAAGCGGCCATGACCCGAGCCATTCAAAGCTGCGGAGGAGAACTATCTGAATTCACTGTAGCTCCGCTGGTGGCAAACGGACATGGAGCCTCAAGACACGAATGGCTGGCAGAATTCAGCCGCATGCCCGCCTCGCCCGAAGATTTTACCGCTGTGCTTGACCGCGAACTTCAAAAAAGAAACATCTACTACCGAGACCTCAGAGAAGGTCATTTGCTTGCCATGCCCTTGTTGCAAATCCTTGAAACAGGAAGCTTTAACCGGTACATGAAGGAAGAAGGCAAACTGGGCGGACAGAATAAACTCCCGCGCCTCACCAACAACCGGAAAATAGCCGAACGGCTCCTGAGTTTCCAAAAAAACACAAGTCCCCCGCCTGAGCCCGAAAATCCCCTACCTTAGCGCCGTTTAACACAAAAAATGGAAGTTCTGATTCAAATTGCTCAGCTCATTCTGAGCCTTTCTATATTGGTGACCTTACATGAACTGGGTCACTTCCTGCCCGCCAAATGGTTTAAAGCCCGGGTCGATAAATTCTATCTCTTTTTTGATCCCTGGTTTTCGGTGGTCAAAAAGAAAATCGGAGAAACCGAATACGGTATCGGCTGGCTGCCCCTGGGCGGTTATGTAAAAATCGCCGGGATGGTAGATGAAAGCATGGATACCGAGAAACTGAATGCTCCGGCTGAACCCTGGGAATTTCGCTCCAAACCCGCCTGGCAGCGACTCATCATTATGCTGGGTGGAGTGACCGTAAATGTGATCCTTGCATTTGTTATCTATACCGGGCTGCTCTTCAGTCAGGGAGAACAATACCTTCCGGCAGAAGATGCCCGCTATGGATTTGTGGCCGATAGTCTGGCCCTCGGTATCGGACTGAAAACAGGAGACAAAATTCTTAGTTATGATGGCGGGAAACCATTCCAGTCGGTCAACAGCATTGTGCCGCAGATCACCCTCGACAATGCCATGACCCTTGAAGTGGAGCGCGAGGGAAAGCAGGAAGTGGTCAAAATTCCACAGAGACTTTATAAAGACCTCATCCGCACCGGCGGAGGTGGATTTGTATCGCTCGCATTCCCTGCCGAAATCGGAGGCTTTGCCGGAGGTTCTGTTCTTCAGAAGGCGGGTGCCAAAGAAGGCGACCGCATCATTGCACTAGACGGAACTTCTGTTCAATATTTTGAAGAAGTGCGCATCCTGCTCCGCGGCCTCAGAAACAAAGCCACCAACATCAGTCTGCTTCGCGGATCAGACACTGTACAGCTCAGCCTCAGTGTGCCTGCATCCGGACTGCTCGGTTTCACCTCCAAATCTGCCGATCAGTACTTTAAGCTCAAAACAAGAGAATACGGCATGATGGCGGCCATTCCTGCAGGAGCCGAAAAAACATGGAGTACCTTAATCAATTACATCAAGCAATTCAGGCTGCTGTTCAATCCTGAAATGGAAGGTTACAAACAGATCGGCAGCTTTATCACCATCACCAAGCTCTTCCCCAAAGGTTGGGACTGGGTTGCATTCTGGAATCTCACCGCCTTCCTTTCCATCATGCTGGCATTCATCAATGTACTGCCCATTCCCGCACTGGATGGCGGTCACGCGCTTTTCACTATTTATGAAATGATCACCGGCCACAAACCCGGAGAAAAATTCCTGGAACGTGCGCAAATGGCCGGCATGATCCTGCTCCTGTCGCTTATGGTCTATGCCCTGGGCAATGACATTTTCCGAAACTTATTCTAAAATTTTTAATACATGTCGAACGGCATATTCACTCCACCTGTTGCGGTAAACGAACCCGTTAAATCATACGCTCCCGGTTCTCCGGAAAGAGCCGCCATTCAAAAACAACTGGCGCTCATGCGCGCCGAGCAGCGCGACATCCCCATGATCATTGGAGGAGAAGAAGTTCGCTCGGGAAACACACATTCCATTCGTCCGCCCCACGATCATGCACACATCCTCGGGCAATACCACAAGAGCGGAAAGGAGCATGTTGAGCAGGCCATCCGGGCTGCACTTGCTGCAAAACCCGCCTGGGAAGCGCTTCCTATGGAACAGCGGGCCGCCATTTTCCTCAGAGCTGCAGATCTCATTGCAGGTCCCTATCGCTGGGAACTCAATGCAGCCACTATGCTGGGACAATCCAAAAATGCCTTTCAGGCAGAGATTGATTCCGCTTGTGAAATCATAGACTTCCTGCGCTTCAATGTGCAGTTCATGTATGAAATTTATGCCGAGCAACCCCTCTCCTCTCCCGGCTGCTGGAATCGCATGGAATGGCGTCCGCTGGAAGGTTTTGTCTATGCCCTCACCCCCTTCAACTTCACGGCCATTGCGGGCAACCTGCCCACTTCTTGTGCCATGATGGGCAATACGGTGGTCTGGAAACCATCCAACACACAAATTTATTCGGCCTGGGTGCTTATGAAAATTTTCCGCCTGGCGGGAGTACCCGACGGAGTGATCAACCTGATCTACCCCTCCGGGCCCGATGCTGCAGAAGTGATTTTTGCACATCCCGATTTTGCGGGAATCCACTTCACCGGCTCTACAGAAGTGTTTCAGGACATCTGGAAATCAATCGGCAACAATATTCACATCTACCGCTCTTACCCCAAAATTGTGGGAGAAACCGGAGGAAAAGATTTTGTAATGGCTCACCCCAGTGCCGATCCCGCCGAAGTAGCTACGGCCCTGGTTCGCGGAGCGTTTGAATACCAGGGACAAAAATGCTCGGCTGCATCGCGGGCATACCTTCCCGCCAATCTCTGGGAAGACATTAAAAAAATCATGCTCAATCAGCTAGGCTCCATCCGCATGGGAGGCGTAGAGAATTTCGGAAACTTCGTGAATGCCGTAATAGATGAAAAAAGTTTCGATAAGATTTCTGCCTATATCTCCAATGCACTCGCTGAGCCGGGCAATAGCCTGATCTATGGCGGCAAATGCGACAAATCAAAAGGCTGGTTTGTAGAGCCCACGGTGATTCAATGTCAGGACCCCATGTACAAGACCATGTGCGAAGAGATTTTCGGGCCGGTGCTTTCGGTATATGTTTACGATCCGCAGCAATTTGAAGAAACTCTGGACTTACTCGACAAAACCAGCATTTACGCCCTTACCGGTGCCTTTTTCTCCCGCGACCGGTACGCCATTGAACAGGCCGCTCAAAAACTGAGACACTCTGCCGGCAATTTCTACATCAACGACAAGCCCACGGGCGCAGTGGTTGGTCAGCAGCCCTTTGGCGGGGCAAGAGGCTCGGGCACCAACGACAAGGCCGGCTCCAAAATCAATTTGCTGCGCTGGGTATCTCCCCGCACCATCAAAGAAACCCTGGTGCCACCCACCGACTACAGGTATCCTTTTCTCGCAGAATAAATGAATTTGCCTTTTAAAGATAAAATTTAAGTATAATATAATTTTATATTTATAAAGAATTTATTTCATTTGAATTTTGTTTGGTAAAGCCAGACGCTTCATTGTAGAGTAGTAAGGCAGCAGAATAAACTTGACGATTAGCTCCTGAAAAAAAAACCGCCATGAGGCGGTTCTATTGTCGGGGTGACTGGACTCGAACCAGCGGCCTCTACGTCCCGAACGTAGCACGCTACCAACTGCGCTACACCCCGATCGCTTAAACAGATGGCAAAGTTAGAAAGCCTGAAGGCTTAACAAAATTAGTCTCCCATCAATTCAGAAATAACAGACTCACGCTCTTCTCTCCACTCACTCACAGTTCCCCAGCGCTTACCGTCTACATATAGAGAACCGGCAGTCACTTTTCCTATACAGGAAAAATCCAGAGGACTTCCTTCCATAAACTTCAGAAAACTGTCCTCACTGACCGGATCTACGGCCACCACTGCTCTGCCCTGAGCCTCACCAAAGAGAGAAGCATCTGCCCTCAGGTAGTCAGGAACCTCCAGCTCA
>CAZUHX010000073.1:0-11162 GCA_964620795.1 uncultured Chitinophagaceae bacterium | reverse complement strand
GGAACAAATTATTTCAGATTACGCTAAAGTAAGTCCGGGAAAGTTTACCATGCTGAGGTACTTTAATCCCGCTGGTGCGCATCCAAGTGTTTTGATTGGCGAAGATCCGGTTGATGTTGTCACTGCACTTGTGCCTAGGATTACCGGATTTGCATCAGGCAGATTTAAGTCATTTACTGTTTTTGGAACAGACTATAATACCCGTGATGGATCTTGTATGCGCGATTTTATTCATGTGATGGATATTGCCGCTGCTCATACACGTGCTTTGCAGTATATGATCGGCGGATACAGCAATTCTTTGGAGGTTTTCAACCTCGGAACAGGAAATGGAGTTACTGTTCTGGAAGCATTGAAAAGTTTTGAAAAGGTTACAGGTCAAAGGTTAAACTTTGATACCGGAGCAAGGAGAGAAGGAGATGTTGAGGCCATTTATGCCAATAATGATCGGGCTAGAAATGTGTTAAGATGGCAGCCTGCATATGCTCTTGATGATATCATGAGCACAGCATGGCAGTGGGAACAAACCCTTGTTCAGAGAAAAGGATAGTAAATCGGTTTGTTCACATGGCAGGGCGTATTTCAGCAGATAGAGCCCTCAGATTTTTAAGCGTACTTTGATACAAAATACATAGTGAGCCCTTTCCTGATTCTGTTGTTTATGGTAGCCTATTTTGCAGCCTTGTTGCTGATAGGTTTTGTTACATCCAGAAAATCAGGAGCGTCTGGATATTTTACAGGAAATCATCAGAGCCCGTGGTATGCCGTAGCATTCGGACTGATTGGCGATTCATTGTCAGGGGTAACTTATATCTCGGTGCCCGGTGCAGTGGGAACAGCCAAATTCTCTTACCTGCAAGTGGTGATTGGTTATGTTGCAGGATACTGGGCTATTGCACTGATCCTGCTTCCGCTTTATTACCGGATGCAATTGACTTCTATTTATACCTATCTGGGTAGCCGGTATGGGGCTGCTGCCCAGCGCACCGGTGCTTTTTATTTTATTCTTTCCAGATTACTGGGAGCTGCAGGCCGTTTATTCCTGGCAGCAGGTGTGATGCAGCTGTTTCTGTTTGAGCCGCTCGGTGTTCCATTCCCAGTTTCAGTTTCGATCATCATCGTTTTGATGTTGCTTTATACCTTGAAAGGAGGAATCAAAACACTGGTCTGGACCGACGTCTTTCAGTCGGGTTTTTTGCTGCTTGGAGTTATACTAAGCATTTGGGTCATTTCATCACAGCTTGGTTTCAGTCTTTCGAGTCTGCCTGCATACGTAATGGCTCACCCTTATTCGGAAGTGTTTGTAACAGACTGGAAAGAGTCTTCCTTCTGGGGAAAGCAAATTATTGCCGGAGCATTCATCGCATTTACCATGACCGGGCTCGATCAAAATATGATGCAGAAAAATTTGTCCTGCAGAAGTCTGGGAGATGCACAGAAAAACCTTTTCTGGTTTAGTGGTATCGTATTGATTGTCAATATTCTTTTCTTGTCTCTTGGGGTTTTATTGTACGGCTATCTCGAGCACAAAGGACTAAGTATTCCTGTGAATGCTGTTACGGGTAAGCCCATGACCGATCAGTTGTTTCCGGAACTTGCATTCAATCATCTCGGAGCAATTGCCGCATTGGTTTTTATTACCGGATTAACAGCAGCTACATTCAACAGTGCAGACAGCGTTTTAACTACCCTCACCACTTCTTTTTATATAGATTTTCTTCATAAGTCTCCGGAGGATGAATCTGCCGGCAGTAAGCGCATCAGGCAGTTCATTCATATTTCTTTCGGAATTGCTCTGCTGGTTGTTATTCTGATTTTTCAGATGTTAAATGATCGTGCGGTTATTGATACCATTTTAATTCTCGCAGGATATACTTATGGCCCGCTGCTCGGTTTGTTTTTATTTGGGTTGATTTTTAAATCAAGACCCCAAGGACGTCTGATTGTTTTAGTCTCGCTACTTTCTCCTGCCTTAAGCTGGATTTTCAACCAGAATGCTGCTGAATGGCTGGGGGGATACAAGCCGGGTTATGAGTTGCTACTCATTAATGCCATGATTACCATGACTGGCCTGGGTGTTTCCGGATTAATTTTTCCCGATGAAGAAAAAGTATAAATCAGGAAGCAGAAGTTGGTCCGGAAAGGAAGGTGAATCTGCGGGCCGGCTTTTTCGGATCATGGGCGAGTTTGCAGAAGGTTACGAGAAGCTTCCCAAGTTTGGTCCCTGCATTTCTATTTTTGGTTCAGCCCGTGTTGCTGCTGATAGTCCGTATTATGCCCTGGCACAGAGAACGTCTGAGCTTCTTGCTCAAGCCGGATATGGGATTATTACCGGTGGCGGTCCCGGGATCATGGAAGCCGGTAATAAGGGTGCAAAATATGCAGGAGGGAGAAGTGTGGGATTGCATATTTTGCTCAAACATGAGAAAGATTATAATGGGTTTATTGATGAAGACAAGCTGTTGACCTTTCGTTATTTTTTTACTCGAAAGGTGATGTTTATCAGATATGCTCAGGCCTTTGTTTACCTGCCCGGAGGATTTGGAACAATGGATGAACTTTTTGAGGTTTTGACACTGATACAAACGGGAAAAATCAGCAGAAGGCCTTTGATCCTTATGGGGGTTGAATACTGGCGTGGTTTGCTGACATGGATTGAAGAGGAGATGAGCAAAAGAAATGCTTACATAGCTGCCGAAGATCTTAATCTGATTGATCTTACTGATGATCCGGAAGAGGTTGTGGATATGATAAACCGGTTTTATGAAGCCCAGGAATTGCGTCCTAATTTTTAGTGGGTTTCTGCTTTGCTGGCACATTCTGTCGGGGCAGGATACCGAGATCAGAAAAGTGTTGAACTACCGTTCGCCATTAGATATTCCATTAACACTTGCGGGCAGTTTTGGTGAGCCAAGATCCAATCATTTGCATACCGGTCTGGATTTTCGGACCAATGGTGTCGAGGGATTGTCGGTGTATTCGGTTGAAGACGGATATGTGAGCAGGATTAATATTTCTCCGTATGGATACGGTTATGCGGTTTACATCAAACATCCTGATGGATATACTTCAGTTTATGGTCATTTAAGTTCATTTTCAGTAAAGATCAACGCGGAAGCAAGGCGCATGCAGTATGCTGAAAAAAAGTTTGCCGTTGATTTCAATTTGCCCCCGGGAAAGATAAAAGTGAGCAAAGGAGAGGTGATCGGAAAGTCGGGTAACTCAGGTAGTTCAGGCGGACCGCATCTTCACTTTGAAATCAGGGATGAGAAGGAAATGGCTGTTAGTCCGCATCTCGCAGGAATAAGAATCAGAGATCCTTTGGCTCCTAAAATATATAATTTAGGGATATGTGATTTTTCATCAGGTGTTTTAAATAGTCGGTGGAATCAGATTCAACTTACGGACAAGAAGGGGAATTACAAGGGGCCTCCTGAAATCATTAAAGTCAATTCCGGTTTGATCGGATTGAGTGTTCATGTCAGGGACTTTCAGCCGGGAGCAGCTTCCGATCTTGGGATTCATCATTTGAAGATGTGGGTAAACGGGGAGCTGCGATATAGCTGGATGCTTGATAAAATTTCATTTGACAATAAGAGGGCTGTGTATTCCGTTCTTGATTATGAGCACTTTGAAAGAAGTCATGCCAATATGTTTTTCAGACTATATGCAGAAGTGGGCAACAAACTGGAAGGAATCATGGCGGGAAAAGGCGGGGGCAGAATCTCTCTGCAAGAAGGGGAGAAGGTGCAGATTCAGATTGAAATTGCAGATGTAGCCGGTAATGTGAGCAGATTGCGATTTTATTTGATGCGTGATAACAGGGCTGCAATGTTTAATGTTCAACATAAAGCTTCAGGCAGCGGGCAAGTTGTGCTTCCGGGAATTGCTCAAAGTATTGGAACAGCGGGAGGGGCAAAATTGAATATACCTGCCGGTGCAATCTTTGATACAGCAGCTCTCAATTTGGGCAGAACCGGAATGGCTGAGGATTCATTGCCCGGATTTATGCTACAGGGAAAGGTTTGGTTCAGAGATTACGCAGAGCTTGAAATTCCGCTGAGTATTCATCAAAAAACGGCTGAAAAACTGGTGCTGGTTCATCAGGATAAGGAGAAAAAGAGTGCCAAAGGCGGTGTCTGGGATCGGGGAATTTTTAGATGTCGGATCAGAGAAGTTGGTGCATACAAACTTTTTATTGATACAACAGCTCCGGTAGTGAAGCCGATTAATTGTTCGGACGGCAAGGAATTAAACGGGAATGAAAAATTGAAAGTAAAAGTTTCAGATAATTTGAGCGGGATCAAATCTGTGGATGTGTTTGTTGATGGTATATGGACATTGTATCGCTGGGATGGGAAAAGCGGGATGATAGAAGTTGATGGAAGCGAAATTCAGCCGGGTAAACACCTTGTTTTATTTAAAGTGAGGGATGAAGTTGCAAATCAGACAGAATATGTTGTAAATATTTCCCGCTAAACATCATCTTTGATACATGATTTCAAATATCAAACTCTCAAAGAAACTCTCAGGAGTCATTTCGTTGCTGTTTTTATTTGGGTTGTCGGGAATTCTTTTCTCCTGCTCCAAGACTAAAACAGCCGAGCCTTCCAACCTGGTTTGTGCTCCCGATTCGTTGCTGACTTATTCGGTCCATGTGGAACCTATTTTAATGGATCAGTGCGGGGGATGTCATTATGCCTCTTTTGGGCCGGTGAATGCGGGAATCAATCTGGAGGGATATGACAATGCACGTTCTGTTTCTGATTTAGAGTGTGTGGTGAGATATGCCAATGGATGCACTCCAATGCCGCCTTCAGGTAAAATGAACGACAGTCTGGTGGGTGTAATACGCTGCTGGATCAATAATGGTTATCCCAGATAAAATTTGATATATGAAATTCACTAAAGCTATATTTTTTAATTTGTTTTTTGTTGCCATGGCATTTACTGCATGGTCTCAGGAAACCGAACAGTATATCTGCAGGAACGGGGAGATTCATTTCTTTTCTTCTGCACCACTGGAAGACATCGAGGCAACGAGTAAAAAAGCCGTGGCTGTGCTCAATCCCACTGCCAATAAGGTGGTGGTAAAAATTCCGAACAGTTCATTTTCTTTCAAAAGCAAACTGATGGAGGAGCATTTTAACGAGAACTACATGGAATCGGAAAAGTTTCCGAATTCTACATTGAGTGCATCTTTCGTAGATACGCCGGATCTTTCTAAAGACGGGCAATACAAGGTGAAGTTGAAGGGAAGTCTTGATGTTCACGGTGTGAAGCGCGACCGAACCATTTCCGGAATTATTGAAGTAAAGAATGGTGTGCCTGTTTCTGCTACCGCCGAATTTATCATTCGCCTTGAGGATCACAAGATTAAAATTCCCAAAGCGGTGATTGCAAACATTGCAGAGGAAGTAAAAGTGGATGTGAAGCTGGAGTTTGTGAAATATCAGAAAAATTAAATGTGTTATGAAAAGTTTTTACTTGTTTTTGATTTTCTCTCTATGTTCCTTGGGCGCTGTGGCTCAGGATCAATTGATAGATGAATTGCTGGATGATTCTAAGCCTAAGAAGCAGCCTGTCATAGCTACATTTAAAACTACGCGCGTCATTACTGCCCATTCGGTGGAGACGGTTAAGAAGAATGCGCTTGATTTCAGGATATCCCACAGATTTGGTGATGTTGCTGCTCCGGGAACAAGAGGCCATACGCTTTTTGGGTTTGATGTGGCGGCAGATATTCTGCTTTCGTTTGAATATGGAATCCTGGATGATCTAACGGTTGGCGTGGGACGTGCCAAAGGTGCCGGGCCGATGAGGGAGCTTTATAATGGCTTTATCAAGTATCGTGTACTGAAGCAAACCACAGATTTTAAGATACCCTTAACACTTACTCTTTTTGCCAATGCATCTGTGAGCAGTATGAAAAAGCAGAATGATATGATGCTGATTTCTTCATTTCCCAAATGGGACAACAGAATATCATACACTGCCCAGGCATTGATAGCCTGCAAGGCTACAGATTGGCTCAGTTTGCAGTTGTCTCCCACTTTCATCTGGAGAAATATTGTTCCTTTCAATGATCAGAACGGATTGTTTTTCATGGGATTGTCTGGTCGTGCACGCATGTCGAGGCGCTCTGCCATCACCTTTGAATATTTTTTACCGATCAACGGAAAAAATGCTACCTACAGAGAGTATTTTCCTATGCTGAGGGGCTTGAAGGACGCTCAGTATTATCCTCATCTGGGATTGGGTGTTGAGTTTGAAACCGGCGGACATATTTTTCACATCAACCTTACCAATTCTCAGGGATTGCTTGAAAATGATTTTCTGCCCTACACCTCATCCAACTGGTTGCAGGGCGGCTTCAGACTCGGTTTTACCATTTCGCGCTCTTTTCAGTTTGGCAAAGGGATGAATGCCTGGACCGGAAGGCATAAAAAAGGAGCAGCCAAGGGAAAGCCGGAGGATGCTAAAAAGCAGGATTGACAAGCATTAAATATTATTAAGCAGAGCGCTAAATGGTATCACATTCCTTAGGAGATATGTGATAATGTTTAATACTCTTTTTAATCGATTTTCACTGGCACGGAAGTCAGTTCCGCGCCAGGGATGAGGTTTTCGTATTAGACTTTTATTAATCTTTTGTATTGCCCAGATTGTCCGTTGAAACGGAAGGCCGCGCCAGGGGGTGGAGGGGCCGGCGCAGCCGGGTGGCGGCGGTAGGGGCGAGGTAGGGGCGGAAAATCTTCCGCCCTTACCTTTACCGCCCATATTGGCGCCACGGAACCCCCGCAACACCCGGCCCTGCGGTCAGGTTGTGCGTAAAATTCTACTCAGCTGCAGACCGCAGGGAGGCGCCCCATTGATCATTCTATTTTTTACCGGCTATTGAGCCATCAGGATATGCTGTGATACCATCAGGAAAGTTTGATGTGTAGTTCGCGGAGTTGACTATCGGCAACAACTGCCGGAGCATCCATCATCAAGTCTCTTCCGCCGCTGGTTTTGGGGAAGGCGATTACATCGCGTATGGTTTCGCCTCCGGTCAGCAGCATGACCCATCTGTCTAAGCCAAAGGCACAGCCACCATGAGGAGGTGCGCCAAAGCGAAATGCTTTGAGGAGGAAGCCAAATTTGGATTCTTGTTCTTCTGCACTGAGGCCCAGTTTTCCGAAAACGCGTTCCTGAATATTCCGATCATGGATTCTGATGGATCCGCTGAGGATTTCATTGCCATTCATGACCAGGTCGTAGGTCTGTGCTCTTACGCGAAGCGGCTCGCTATCGAACCATTGCATATCCTCCGGATGCGGTGAGCAGAAGGGGTGGTGAGCAAAAGTGATTTGCCCTGATTCTTCATCCTGCTCAAAAAGCGGGAAGTCAACCACCCAAAGAACGGACCAGCTGCCCTCTTTTATCCATGATTCTCTTCGGGCGAGCTCAAGCCGCAGCTCTCCCAATGATTTTCTGACTTTGCTTGCTTTTTCTGCTGCGATGAGAATGAGGTCGCCGGGTGCGGCATTGAAGGCATTGGCGATGGTTTTTAATTGCTCTTCCGACAAAAATTTATCGATGGTTGATTTGATGGATCCATCTTCCATCACTTTGATCTGCACCAGCCCGCTAAGACCTCTGTGAGCTGCCTTAACAAATTCCACAAGTTCATCTGTTTGTTTGCGGGAGTATGCTGCGCAGCCTTTGGCGCACAGGCCTGCGATCCAGCCGCCGTTTTCAGAAGTTTGTTTGAAAAGCGGGAAAGGCCAGTCTGCAATAAGCGTAGTAATATTTACGATCGGGCAGTCGAATCTCAGATCCGGCTTATCGCTGCCATATTTATCCATGGCTTCGCGGTAGGTGAGTCTTGGAAAATCGGGCAGAACAATATCCATCACTTCTTTGAAGACAGATTTGGTCAGGCCTTCAAAAGTTTGGAAAATATCTTCCTGTTCAACGAAGCTCATTTCGCAGTCCAGCTGAGTAAATTCCGGCTGGCGGTCACCCCTGAAGTCTTCGTCTCTGTAGCATTTTACGACCTGGTAATAGCGATCCATTCCGGCCACCATCAGCAGTTGTTTCAGGATTTGAGGAGATTGGGGTAAAGCGTAAAATGCGCCTTCCACCAGCCGGCTGGGCACCAAAAAATCGCGGGCGCCTTCGGGGGTAGATTTGATGAGATTGGGGGTTTCTATCTCAATGAATTGCCTGTTGTCGAGATAGTTTCTAATGGATTTTATCACTTTGGCTCTGGTGATCAGTCGGTCTCTGAGAGCGGGTCTGCGGATGTCGAGATAGCGGTATTTCATGCGCAGGTCTTCGCCTCCGTCTGTATCATTCTCGATCAGGAAGGGGGGGAGATCTGAGGGGTTGATGACCAAAAGTTTTTCTGCTTTCAGTTCTATTTCGCCGGTGGGGATATTGAGGTTTTTGTTTTCCCTTTCCGCTACTTTACCAACAACCTGAATGACAAATTCGCGGCCCAAGGCGGCGGCTGAATCACAGAGTTCAGGATTTGATTCCTGATAGAAGGCCAGCTGGGTAATACCATAACGGTCACGCAGGTCAATGAAGGTCATTCCACCCAGTTTACGGACTTTTTGTATCCATCCGGCCAGGGTGACGGTCATGCCGACATGGGCCGGTCTCAATTCGCCACAGTGATGAGTTCTGAACATATTCAATTGATTAAGGCCAAAAATAGCATGATTTACAACCTATGGCTTAATTTAACGGTCTTTGAAAATAAATTCTCTTTCGAATAGCCTAATTTTTTTTCTTAATTCGGATTTCTATGAAAAGATTCATTTACGTTTTTATCGGTGCGCTCTTACTAACTTGTTTGTTTAGACACGAAGCACATGCTTCCCATGCCATGGGGGCAGATCTTTCTTACACTTGCCTGGGGCCCAATGCAACAGGCCAGATGCAGTACCGTGTTACGCTCAGGTTTTATAGAGATTGTTCCGGAATCAATGTGGCCAATACCTATTCAGTGACTGCTCAGGCGCCGGGCTGTTATACAGGAGCTGCGCTTACTTTCAATCTGGCCATGAACACAGCTATCAATTGTCCGCCGAATACCAACACAGGTTGTGAAGTTTCGCCTATATGTCCGGCGAATCTGGGTCAGACCACATGCAGTTCAGGCTCAGGAGCACCTTATCCGGGAGTGAGGGTTTATGAATATACAGGCAATATCACATTACCTGTTCAATGCGCCAATTGGCAGATACGATTTACTGAAAATGCCCGAAACCCCAGTAATAATACCAATGGCGGGAACACCCAAAATCTATCTATCATAGCAACAGTTAATAACACACTGGATCCTAACTCGTCGTACAGGGGAATTGATTCCTTCCAGTATGTTGTATGTGATAATGGTATACCGCAGCGTTGTGATACCGCCTGGGCTTATCTCAACATAGGGAATGTGGCGGCCTATCCGCCAATTGTTAGTCCGGCCAATGTTACAGTAGAGTCAAGAAATATTTTTTCTTCATATAGCTTGTGTACTGATTTTTACGATTATAATCCCGGCGATTCCAGTCGGTTTTTCGGATATCCCTGTCTCCCGGCCAATGGTACTATAGTTGGTGTACCGGTGGTTAATAATTCATCGAATCCACCCTCGGTATGTATCAATTATTCTCCCAATATCAATTTTGCCGGCAGAGACACCGTTTGTATCCGAATTTGCGATCGAAGTAATAATTGTGATACGGGCTATTTTTATATCAATGTTGTCAATACCCCTAATGTTCCGCCACTTGCTCAATCAGACAGGTATTCAATTACCACGGGAGACTCACTGATTGGTTACAGTGTCTTGCTCAATGATGATCCCAGAAACAGCGGTCAGTCGATGACAGCCGTTCCCATCGTTACAACCGGTCCTTCCAATGGTTCCTTATCGATGGATACTACGGGAAGGTTTATATATCGCTCGGTGTTTGGGTTTACGGGTATCGATAGTTTTACCTACAGGGTTTGCGACAATGGATCACCGTCCTTGTGTGATACCGGAACTGTATTTATTCAGGTCTTGACAGGTGGGAACAATTATGCTCCTGAGACCTATGGGACAACTTCATACACACTTCCTGCAGATTCAAGCCTGGCAGTTTGTCTCACAGTTTTGGATCCTAATCGAAGTAATACTAATCTGATCAGAACTATTCTTCAGGCTCCGTTGCAGGGAACCCTTACTTCATCAATTGCTTACAACGGATTCCAGAATTACAATCAATTTTGTTTTACTTATTCCGGATCAGGCACAGCAGCTCAGGATTCGGCTGTAATTTTGGTCTGTGATGCTTTGTCGGCCTGCGATACGGTGGTGTTGAGATTCAATCTGACGCCGGTTTCCAACAGGCCTCCCAATGCATTGAGAGATATTTATCAGTTGCCTCTCACCACAACGTATAATGGAAGTTCGGTTTTAGGCAATGACAATGATCCGAATACCGGGCAGACACTTTCTGTAACTTTGCTCAGGAATGTAGGTAATGGAACCCTTACTCTGAATGCCAATGGTACATTTACGTATACACCCAGGCCTCCGGTTCCACATTGCAACAATTCTACGGTCTTCGCCAGTTTGCCTATTCCATTTGTTTGTGTGGGGCAAAGTGTTCAGTACAATAATGGTGGAATAGATCAGGATAATGATTCAATAGCTTATTCTTTGGTCACTCCTCTAGGGAACAATTTTACCCCGCTTACATTTCAGCCGGGGTATTCAGTAACACAGCCCGTGCAAACAGCATCAGGGTTTAACTTTAATACTACAACAGGCCAGATGCAGTTTATACCGGCCAATCAGGAAGTGGATGTACTTGCGATCCTTGTGAGTGAATATCGGAATGGTGTTTTGGTGGGGTCAACCATGAGAGATGTGCAGGTACAGATTCTTGCCAACTGCCAGGCTCCCCCACCGGTGATTTTGCCCATCACAAATTTGAATAATGGGTTTCTGCTGGATTCAGTAACGGTAAGTGTTTGTCCCGGCAATACTGTAAGTTTTGATGTGCCGGTTACAGATCCGAACAATCTGAATCTTACCTTAAGCAGCAATCTGACCAATGTTCCGAGTGCGGTTCCCAGGAGCTCATTTTCAGTGATCGGATCCGGAAGAAATGCGTCGGCCAGGATTT
>CAZUHX010000072.1:0-11290 GCA_964620795.1 uncultured Chitinophagaceae bacterium | reverse complement strand
CATTCTTACTAACTCTCAGCTGGTAAGTTCCGCTCTGACCGGCAGTGAGCAATGCTAAATTATTTCCCACAGGATTACCATTATAGAGCCACTCATAATTAAGTCCGGTTCCGGAAACTGCCTGAAGATCGAGACTTGCACCACAGGCAAGAAGAGTATCCTGATCGGTAAACCAGGCCACCGGATTGCAGGAAGAGGTATCCTTGATGGTATAAATTCTTCCATTGGCCCTTCCCGCTATATACAATTCGCCGTGATTGTCTTCTCCAAAGCTGGCATACTGATTAGTAAGATATGTTCCCAAAGCATTGGTCTGCCAGTTTCCTCCCGTGCCTGGAAAAGTAGCCCAAATGGTTCCGCTGCAGTAGTCGGTGAAAAGATACTTTCCGAATAAATTCTGATGTTGTGCTCCGCGGTAAACATAGCCACCGGTTACAGAACAATTGCCTCCTGAGCGGCCATATACATAAACAGGATCTGTAAAACCTGAAGAAGCACAACCACTTGCATTAAAAATGCTGGCGCCCTCATAACAACGCCAGCCGTAATTTTCACCACCTGAAGATGAAGCAGGCTGATAATTGATTTCCTCATACAGATTTTGCCCCACATCTCCGCTCCACAAATCTCCTTTTATCTTATCGAAAGAAAACTTCCATGCATTGCGCAATCCGTATGCCCAGATTTCTTCCTTCACATTGGCCTGCCCCACAAAAGGATTCGAAGCAGGTATGTAAGGAGCAGCAGCATCTACATCCAAACGAAGCATTTTGCCCAAGTAGGTATTTTTGTTCTGCCCGTTGGCTTGAGGATCTCCTGCACTTCCGCCGTCGCCTACGCTCACATACAAATAACCGTCAGGTCCGAAATGAATACTTCCGCCATTGTGATTTGAAAAGGGCTGAGTAAAAGTGAGTAATATGAGTTCACTGTTGGGATCTGCCTGATTAGAATCTGAGGCCAGAACCGAAAAACGGCTAAGGCGGGTTGAGCCGGCTCCGCTACCTGTTGTATAGTTAACATAGAAAAAGCCATTTTGCTTGTAGTCAGGATGAAAAGCTAAACCCAGCAATCCCTGCTCATTTCCCGCAGAATTGACCCGGGGATCAATATTCAGGAAAGGGGTACTGAGCGTTGAGCCATTTACAACTATTCTGATGTAACCACTTTGCTCAACCACAAAAAGACGCTCGTCTCCGCAGTGGGTCATTTCAATCGGACTGTTGAATCCCGAAGCAAACAAACTGAGTTGCAAACGGGGAGTCTGTGCGAAAATGTCACAAAACACAATCAGGAGGCAAAAGGTATAAAGCTGTTTCATAAAGGATTTAGTTAAACTTGCGGAAAGTTAGTGATAATAACTTTTTATCAAAATCAACGTAAAACATTCATCGTGAGCGATCTGGACAAACACCGCATTTTGCTGGTAGAAGACAACCTCGGGGATGTAAGGCTGACCCGTGAAGCCATGAAAGAGAGTGGAATAATGCTTGAAATGGACGTGGTTTCCAACGGAGAACAAGCCTTGGACTTTCTGATGAGAAGGCCTCCTTATGAAAATGCTAATCGGCCATCCCTGATTTTACTTGACCTCAACCTACCCAAACGCAACGGAGCCGAGGTGCTCAAAGAAATCAAAGGTTTACCTGCTCTTCAAACTATTCCGGTAGTTATGCTCACGACCTCCGATGCGGAACACGACATTGATAACTGTTATCAGCTTGGGGTGAACTGCTATATAATCAAGCCGGTTGACTTCGACGAATTTTCTGAGATTTTCAAAAACATTCTGCAATTTTGGTTTAAATCAGTCAGGCTACCTGTACGCTGAAGTATGTCACAACAAGATACATTTTCCATTCTTATCATTGAGGATAATCCGGCCGACGCCTACCTGATCAAGTTTTATTTGAGCGAGTCAATTGAAATTCTCTTCCGTACGGATGAGGTATCCACTTTGACTGCGGGTATTGAACATCTCGGCAAGAAGGATTATGACATTGTTTTGCTTGATCTTGAACTTCCCGACAGCAGCGGGGCAGAGACCCTGCACAGACTGGTTGAAGAATTTCCCAGAAGTCTGATCATGGTGATGACCAGTCTTATGAACGAAAAAGTGGGACTGGAGGCTTTGAGAGGAGGTGCGCAAGATTTTCTTGTGAAAGGCAAGTTTGATTCCCAAACTCTGACTTCTTCTCTTCTGTTTGCCATTGAACGATTTAAACTGAGAAGAGAGCTTGAAAATTTCAAAATTGAAGCCCTCAAAACTTACGAGCGATTTGATCTGATTCAAAGACTCTGTAAAGCAGGATTCGGAGAACTTCAAATAGAAAAAAACAAAGTATATCTTTCTAAGGAGACCCTGCAAATTGCAGGAATAAACTCAGATAAGTACCACTTTTCTGTAGATGAATTCAATGAACTGTTTTCTCCCGGCTTTGATATTATTCAAAAGATTCTTTCAAATCCGGAATCCACCATATCCTGGAATTCGCCTCAGGGAATCAGAATAGACTATCGTCCGGCGGAAGGTCATTATCTCTTCTTTTTCAGAGGTAAGGAGCAGCTCAGCTAAGTATAAACTTTCCGCGGTTTTCCAATCAACGGAAACAAAAACCAGCAGTGCTTCATCATTCAGCCGGGCCGCCCCTGATCCTCAGAAGATCATAGTTCCGGCTTGTTGCTGAAAGGGAACGTGAGCAAAAAAGTTAATATCATAAAAACCAATACATAAATCCATTTAAGACTCTCGGTCAATTCACTGAGAGCAGGAAAACCAAATCCGTTTCTGATGAGGTGTTCATTTTTGAAAGCATCAAGTTTGCGACGATAAGAGCCGGTGTAGGAACTATACTTTTCTGTATCCCAACCGGTGAGTGAAGCGAGCGTATGAAGTTCCTTCTGCCTGCGACCTATCAACTTCTCCAGATACATACCTCCTTCCGTACAATTCAATTCCCCCTGAGCAGGATGTGTAATCACATAGCGGGCCTGAAAAGACTGTCTGTTTGGCGTTTCCTGAAAGAAAAGATCCTGAGGGAAATTTTCACGGTCATAGCGCAGATGAAGGCGTGTAAACCATGCACTGCCGGTGTAGCCTCCACCCCAGGCCTGAGGATTATTTTCAAGCCAGAAAGCGCCGGCCTCAGCCAGATCATTCATCACAGGCGGAGGCGAAGTACATGGATCACACTTCTGCTGGTTGGTAGAAGAAATGTCCCAGCTGTATTCCAGAAATGCCACATTTTTTCCTTCGCGGTTCCAGGCACGATCAAATAAATCCTTGTAGAACTTGCCAAACTTCTGCTCAACAAATTCCGGAACATTTTTATTAGTGGGAATTTCTACCGTGCGATAATTGGTTACCTCTGCCCTGCCTTTGCGGGTGATCATATAAACAACCAGGTCCTGATAACCATTTGCATTGGCCATTCCCAGTCGGATCGGCAACATAAATTTCGGCGAGCTGTAAGAAATCTGCAAAGGATTGAGCAGAGTAAACCCGCTTTCATTGAATTGCTCCAGATTAACCTTGGCTACAAAGAATTTCATATTGCTTTTGATGTATGGCTCAAGGACTTCCCTGGCACCTTCGGGAATCCGGTATCCATTGCGAATCAGCCAGGATTCAAGCCCGGCGCTCTGTTTGGCATCCAGAATGAGAATATCGTATTCGCCGATTGCGTATTTAGCCACAACCGTTACACCTTCCCTTTGCGATAGTTTCTCCTCATTCGCCAGACTTTGTTTCCTTACCGCAGACGTTGGCATCTCTGCTGCCGAAACAAATTCTAAATCATAACCATAACAGGGATTGTGGTCAAAGTATTCCACCAGCCGTGGACCGGAATAAGCATCGAGCTTGTCAAAAATCAGGCGGTTTACGGTTTTGATGTCCTGCTCCTCGGGTACTTCAGGTACAGGAACCACCATGGCAAAATCTTTCACATCTCCGCTGAAATCATTGCTCATGGTAACCACAAAGCGGTCTGCCGACTTGGCTATGATTACCTGCGATGCTTTATTGAACAAGCGGGCATCTGCCTTGGCTACGTAAAAACCGCAAAAGGCATTCAAAAGATGCGGCTGCAGCGTGGCTGCCAATACCGCAATCAAAACAAGTTTTTTCATATTAGTTCCATTTAAAGGGTGAGTGAATAAAAAGCTTATCGAAAAGGATGGTTGATGGCGACAGAATCAACAAAGCCCAAAGCGGTGCATCATAGCGAAACATTTTGATCTGAAGCCAAAGGCTGAGAAGGGCTACGGCCGATGCAAACAGAATTCTCCCGATTCTATGGGAAGGAGTTGCTTTAGGATCGGTAATCATGAAGAAGCTGAAAAGAAGAAGGGTTCCGCTGCTCAATTGATGGTACCAGAAATCCAAAGGCCAGTTGCGCCATAGTACCTGAAACGCAAGTGATCCCAAAAGATATACAGCCAAAAAGGTAATCCCGGTATCCAGGCGTCCGGCGCGCAGCAGTACCAGCAAACCTGCCATGCCGGTAAAGAGCAACCACAGCGTGTCACTTCCCCACTGTCCCGGCGACACCCAGGCACAACCGCTGAGAAGAATACTGATCAGAATACCAAAATTGGTTGGATTAAAAACATGCTTCCCTCTGTACCTGATCAGCCATTTTGAAGCAATACTAAGCACACCTGCCAGCAGAAAAACCCAGCTTTCATCAGCCCGAAGCATGAGGCCGATACTCAAAGTTGATACCAGCGCACTCTTGTATCCGGCCTCGGACTGATGCATGAATCTGTTTCCCAAATACTGAGTAATCAATGCCCCGGAGGCAGCAAGAATCAACGAGTGCAGGCTAACAGACCAGCTTAGAAAAAACAAACCAAACAGAAGAAAACTGCTCAAAAAGAAAATCTGAAAATGTCTGGGATCCGAGCGAAACCATTGATTGATAAAAACAACCGGGCTGATGGCCAATGGAAATGAAGCCGGAATGAATAACCTTTGCATACTTGCTTTTTATTACCGGATGCAGGTCTTTTCATAATTCCATAAAATCGGGATTCTTTTTTCTAAAAATTACTGGTCAAGATTCGAAAACGGCCGTGATATCCAGAAATCAGAAAGTCAAAACATTTCCTTATATTTAATGTTATTTGATTGAGGTCATTGAAAAGACCTGTCCTTTACTTAAATTTGTAAAAACAATTATTACATGAAAAAGAGCCTGTTTGCACTAGGAATGCTGGCCACATCTTTTGGGTCGTTTGCCCAAAATGTGCTTTCCGATAAGGTATACACCATTTTGAACACCAAGTGTCAAAATTCTACCTGTCACAGCGCCAGTTCAGCCAACTTTCCCAAGTACGACGGCACCAAAGCACAGGTGCTGGCTGCGATCACCAATGTTCCTTCCGGCAACAGTTCTGCACAATCTGCAGGTGATCATATTGTACGTTCCGGACATCCGTACCGCAGTTTCCTGCTCAACAAGATCGGTCACCCCATGAACGACAGCTACCTGAGCCTGGATGCCAACGGTGGAAGCCCGATGAATGATATCAATGGCAATCCGCTCAGCAAAAATGAAGTAGAATACATACGTCAGTGGATCATGTTTGGTTGCCAAACCGGTTCTACCTCTTATGACAATACGGTTATCTCTACAGTAGATGATTATTATTCCAATCCGCTGTATCCTTATCTTCCCGTTCCTCAGGCTCCGCCGGCAGGTCAGGGCTTGCAAGTGCGCTGCGGTCCTATCTTCCTGCCCAAGACCGGAAACTTTCAGGAGCAGGAGTGGGTGCTGGCCAATGAGGTCGAATTCCCCTATAACCCCGAGGTTACCGCCATTCAGGGTATCATGAATCAACAATCTCATCACTTCCTCCTCTTCAAATTTGCAGACTCTACCAAGGCTTTCAGCAGAGGCGATGGTCTTAAGCTGGTTTCCATCGGTTCGGGTATGTCTTCCTTTGACGGTGACAAGGATCTAACAGGAGCATGGCAGGATGATGCAGATATCAATCTTCCCAACGGAACAGCCTTGTTCTGGCCGAAAAAGACCTATCTCGATCTGAACTATCACGTTAAAAACTATGCCAATGACGGTTCATTGCCCTGCGACTTCTACCTGAATGTACTTTTCAGACCTCGTCAGGCAACTACTATCGAGATGAAGTCTGCCCTTGTTAACAATGTTGCCTTGTTTTTGCCTCAGGGTAACCAAACTCAATTCTACAACGATCAGGATAACGGAAACAATGAAACCCGTTATATCTGGCTGATGTCTTCCCACACCCACAAATACGGAACAGATTACGATATTCATGAAAGAGATCCGGCCATGCCTAACCAGCTCGGTCCAAAGATCTACGAAGGTTTCTACAGCTACGAGCAAGGATTTGACCGCGGATATTACGATTGGGAACATCCTTCCATCAAGTACTTTGATCCCATTTACCCTGTTGATATGAGAAAAGGGCTTAGAGCCAGAACTACTTGGAATGTAACTCAGCAGTTTGTAACATTTGGTTTTACTACCAATGATGAGATGCAGTTGTTCTACTACATGTACACCAATGAGAATCCCAATCCAAGCTCTGTAAAAGAGGTGAACGAAATCAAAACAAGCGTTAGCCCAAATCCTTTTGGAACAAAAACATCTTTCATGTACGAACTGAAGAGCGGTGCTCAGGTTAGAGCAAGCATTTCTGATATTTCCGGAAGAGTGGTTGCCGAGATGAAAGAAGGTCGTGAAGAGAGCGGCACCCACAAAATTGATATTGATGCCGATGAGTGGAATCTGGGCAACGGAATCTATTTCATGAATCTGCATGTTGACGGAAAGCCATACAGCCACAAACTGGTGGTTAACCGTTAATCAAACACTACAACAGCTTAAAAAGCCATCCCCGAAGGATGGCTTTTTTGTTTAACGAAAGGCCGCGCCAGGGGGTGGAGGGGCCGGCGAAGCCGGGTTGCGTGTAGTAGGGGCAGAAGATTTTCTGCCCCTACTACACGCAACGGAACCCCCGCAGCACCCGGCCGCTTGCGGAGGCGCCCAAATATTTAAAACCATTATCTGCCTATATCGCGCAGGATGCCGGAAACCTATATTTGTTCGGCCATCAGCAATGAGCTGTCGCCGTAGGAGAGAAAGCGATAATTGTTTTCCATGGCATGCTGATAAATTTTCTTCCATTTATCGCCGCCCGTCAGTGCAGCTACCAGCAAAAGAAGGGTACTGGCCGGCTGATGAAAATTGGTAATGATACCTTGAACCATTGATACTTTGTATGGAGGTGCGATGAGCAGCGCGGTTACACCCACCCATTTTGAAAGACCACTTTTGCTGAACGACTCCAGCAATAGGGAAATGCTTTCTGCTGCAGGGATGGCCTCATATTCATAAGGATCCCACTGGCTAACAGGCTCAATTGGTTTTCCCGCCTTAATTTTCGCGCCCATCCAATAGAGGGTTTCGAGCGTGCGGAGGCCGGTAGTTCCAACTGCTATCAGCGGCTTTCCGGAATTCAAATCATCCAGGATAATGCTCAGCTGTGCAGTAGTGATTTCAATCCACTCGGCATGCATTTCGTGCCCGGCCATGGTATCTGCTTTCACCGGGCGAAAAGTACCCGAGCTCACATGCAGCGTCAGAAACCTTTGATGAATCTGCTTCTTCGCCAATTCAGAGAAAACCGCATCGGTAAAATGCAGTCCGGCGGTAGGCGCAGCCACCGAACCGGGATTTCTGGCGTACACTGTTTGATAGAACTCCTCCTCTCCTTCTGTCACTTCTCTTTGCAAATAGGGCGGAATAGGAATTTGTCCGCAGGCCTCGAGTACCGACAACCAATCCAGGCTTTCCGACCATGTAAATTCAAGCTCATGCAAAGCACCTGGCAAGGGCTTCAGATATCTTGCCGAAAGAGCGGTTTCGCCAAGCGCAGTGGCAGGAAGAGAAAAATTCCATTTGCGCAAGCCGCCCACCATTACTTTCCAGCGGCCCTTGCCCTTTAATGCAAAAGCGGCGGAATAATCGCAGCCGGCAGGTTCAATTAAAAAAACCTCAATATGTTTATCTCCGGTCTTAAAAAACATTCTGGCGGGCACCACTTTCGAATCGTTGAAATACAAGCTGCTTCCGGGCTCAAGCAATTCAGGCAGCTCGCGAAACACCCGGTCGCGGATTTGTCCTTCACTGAACACTAAAAGTTTGGAAGCATCCCGCTGAACGAGCGGAAACTTAGCGATCCGATCTTCGGGCAGTTCATACCAAAAATCTTTAATTCGGAGATTTGAAGGGTGATTCATATGCGCAAAGATGCAGGGAAAGCGTATTTTTTCGCTCAGGATGAAAAAACTGTTTTCAATCTTGATATTCCTCATCGCGGGATTTTCAATGAGCGCGCAGATTGCAGCGGTGAAAGCCGAGGAACTGATGAAACGAATCAAGCGGCCCGATACCCTGTATGTAGTCAACTTCTGGGCTACCTGGTGCGCGCCCTGTGTGGCGGAGTTGCCTTATTTCGAAAATGTGAACCGCGATTATGCGGGAAAGCCGGTGAAAGTAATTCTGGTTTCACTCGACTTTCCGGAAGATTATCCGCGCAGGCTGGAAGTATTTTTGAAAAACAAAAAGATACTCAGTGAAGTATTGTGGCTGGATGAAAAGAAGCCCAATCAGTTTATTCCGAAGATTTACCCCAAATGGAGCGGTTCCATTCCTGCCACACTGCTGCATTACGGATCAAAAGAAAGAAAGCGATTTATGGAAAGACAGTTGCGCTATTATGAGCTGGAAACAGCCATCAATGAAATGCTTGCGCCATGAACACAACCGGCTTTAAACCACTGGAAGGCATCAGAATCCTCGATCTTAGCCGCTTGTTGCCGGGCCCTATGGGCAGCATGTTTCTTGCCGATTACGGGGCTGATGTGATCAAAATTGAAGATCCCGCAGAGCCCGATTACATCCGCAGTTTCATACCGGCCGTGGGAAGAAATTCTGTTTTCTACTATACGTTAAACCGCGGAAAACGCAATCTGGCACTGAGCTGGAAAAGCGACGAAGGCCGGGCAGTATTGTTACGCTTGCTTGAAAACACCGATGTGCTGATTGAGCAATTCAGGCCGGGCTATCTGAGTAAATTCGGATTGAATCCCGCCGAATTGTGCAAGCGGTTTCCGCGTCTTTTGCTGATGTCGCTCACGGGCTACGGACAAAAGAACCGCGAATCGGGAAAAGCAGGTCACGATTTAAATTACCAGGCGGTTTCCGGAGTACTGAGCCAGATGCAATCGGCGGAGGGAAAGCTGCAGAATCCAGGTGTTCAGATTGCTGATATAGCAGGCGGCAGTTATGGTCTGGTCACGGCAGTGCTGGCAGGATTGCTGGAGCGGGGCCGTACAGGAAAGGGCGGGCATTATCCGATCAGCATGGCCGATGCCTTGTATCCGTTATCGGTAATACGCTCAGGACTGCTTCAGGGGCAGATGGCGGGACCGTCATGGGAATCGGAACTCGGGGGCGGACTGCCCAACTACCGGGCTTATCGGACCCTGGACGGAAGATGGATGGCTGTAGGCTCGCTGGAGCCCAAGTTTGCCTTTCCGATGCTTAATGCCCTGGGTATCGAGGCTGATTTGCAGAAGATGTATTCGGATCGGGAAGAGCAACAGAAGATTCAGAATCAACTCGCAGAAATCTTCGCAGGTAAAAGTCGTGAGGAGTGGGAAAAGTTTTTTGAAGGAAAAGACTGGTGCGTAACCCCTATACTGGATGCTGAAGAAGCTGCTCAGTCGGGCTACATCAGTCAGGGTGCCGATGCTGAAATCAAGACGCGGGATGGCTTTATACTAAAATCTCCGGTGCAGGCTTTCAGCCGGCCTGAGTCCTTCTCTCCTGCCCCGGCCCATGTGGCCGAACTGGGCGAAAACAGTAAAATCATTCTGGAAGAGGCAGGATACTCATCACAAGAAATTGAAGAACTGCTGGGAAAGAAAGTGGTGTTCATTAACGAATAAATGGTCATACCCCCTGAAATGAAAATCATCCTTCTGCTGCTATTGTCGCTGAGTGGACTTGAGGCAACATACAGTCAAAATCCATCATCTCTTTTGCTCAAGACGGCCAAACAACTGAGGGAGCAACAAATAAGCAAAGCACAGGAAAGCATTGCCAAACTGAAAGAAAAGGGCAGCAAAACGGAGTATTTACTCGCAACAGCTCTAATGCTCAATGAAGAAGGAAAACAGCCCGATTCTGCCTACTTGAAACTTATGGCTTCCAGGCCCTGGCCTCAGGGCACTTCCGCTTCAAGGATGAAGCAGCTATACGGCGCAGGCATTCATCCTATGCAGCTAAAAAAGCTGGCCGTGAAACTGGAACAGGAATGTTTTGTGCGTGCTTTGCATCAGGACTCCATTGAAGGCTGGCAGGCGTTCATTGATGTTTTTCCGACTTCTGAACTGGGTCGCAAGGCCATTGAAATGAGAAATGCTCTGGCCTTTGAGATGGCGCGAAAAATGGGAAGCTCGGATGCCATCAGCAGATTTCTGGGCAAGTATCCGGAGGCAGAGCAAACCGAAAAAGCGCTGGAGCTGTATGACGATTTTATTTACCAGGAAACCACTGCCGACCGGCAATGGACTTCCTACCTGAGTTTTCTGAACAGCAATCCCAAAAGCAGGAGACGACAAGAGGCTGCCGACAGTCTGGATGTGCTGTCCTGGCGCGCCTTATCTTCAGGAGGCCAAGCGGCTATGCTGGGTCGGTATCTTGAGATGAACCCATTGGGCAGATACCGCGAACAGGCATTCAATGGAATTTTCAAATGGTATGCAGATTTCAATCATCCCGATTCCTGCAAGGCCATGATCAGTGCGTTTCCCTCCCATCCCCGGATTCGTGAAATCTGGGATCTGCTCTACGGCTTGGAGATTAAGTGTGAAGACTCTTCAGCAGTAAGCGCGTTTTTGATTCAATATCCCGATTATCCTGACAGTTCTTTGCTCTTGCAGAATATTCGTCTTGCTGCAGAAAAATGGAACATCTATCAGCAAGGTGAAGCCTTTGGATTTGTAAGAAATGAGGCGGATACAATGACCCCGGCCGTTTACTCGGAAGCGAACCCGTTCAGCTGCGGCTGGGCATTGATTGCCGAAGACTGCGATAGCGGGTGCTATTACTTCATCAACAAGCGCCTTCAAAAACTCAATAAAGATCCCTTTGCGCTGGCCTATCCTTTTGAAAACGCCCGGGCAGTGGTGGCAGTCGGGCGGACAGAAGAGGGCGAGCCAGCGGCCTTCGGA
>CAZUHX010000071.1:0-11373 GCA_964620795.1 uncultured Chitinophagaceae bacterium | reverse complement strand
GAGCACAGCCGTAATGAGTTATCCGCATCCCGAGGCCGCAGATTTAAGGCTGCTTCAAACCGAAGCGGCTCAATCGGCAGGCGGTAGGCAGGAGTTGGTTCGCCTGATGCTGTCTCAAATGAACCGCATGCGCATCAGTGGTTTTGTCAATCTGGGAAACACCGAGACCGACAGGATCAGCAGCACAGGCTTGCAGGCAGCAGCATCTTTGGATGAACAGGGCATGTTGCTGGTAGAATACCGCATTCCGTTTTCGCTTTTGCCTCAGACGCCTTCTCCCGACAAACCACTGCCGGTCACCATCACTTTAAATGGATTTCAGCAGGGCGCAAACCGGCAGACAGGCTCCTCTGAGGACGGATGGATTCAGGATCCGGGCATGAATGGAGGCGGTGGCATGAATGGGATGAACGGCATGGGTGGCAATGCAGGTTTTCAAAACGGTATGCAGGGACCGGGAATGATGCAGGGCGGTATGCCCGGCAGTTTGCAACAGGGAATGTCTAATGCCTTTGCGGGTAATCCCGGCGCAGGCTTCGGCAGCAATGGTCAGGGCGGTCCGCCGCCGGGGTACGGAGCCGTGCAAAATCCCGATGGAGAAAACAATATCCGGCTCAGGGTGCAGCTGTTTAAGTAGGTAACCCCATTCAATTCAAGAGGGTGATTTAAACTTTGACTTGAGGTAAACAGATTTGGTTTATTTTAAATATTATTCAAATAAAATTAATATTCATATTAGTTAAGATCCTTTCCGTGCAGAAGGAGGATCCGCGCAGGCTGTTTTACGGTCTTCCGAAGCAGCAGTTTCGTCAATTCAAAAATATCCAATCAGTCTATCCAGACTTCGATATTGAGTTGCTTGTACCAGACGCTTCAGATCAATCGCCTTACTTTCGGCCAGATCGGTAATGTCCCGCATTTTCCCTAATAGCTGAGCCTACAGCTACAAATTCGGGTTGGCCTTATCAAGCATACGCCGCTCTGCGTCGGGGATCTCGCCATATGCTTGACTACATTACCATCGAACTAAATGATCATGGCGACTATACTTTATATCTAAAATTGTGGAAGTGGCTTTTTATATAAGCTCCCTAATAAACAGAAACAGCGATATTCTTATTGTTGTAATAATCAGATCTGCCAGAATCAAAATCTGAAGAATAAGTCTTTATACTAGAAGAATGACTCAATGAGCTTTTGTTCCTGAGAAAGGTTACCACTGAGGTAGGTCTTAGAATAGTGTAGCTCATCGCTAAAACAATTGGAATCAAGATAACGCACAGACTTCCAGTAATTTGAAAACAAATACGAACACCCTATTGCATCAACTTGTCTCTTGATTTCCTCCGCCTTTTCTTCTGAAAAGTTTAAACTTTTATTAAGTGCAGGCGATACAAATCGGCAGTAAATGCCTTTTTGTCTAACTAATGTATCTAACTCTTTCAGATAGATTAGATTGATATTGGAAATTGCCGATTGAGCAGAAGATATATTGTCAGGAACTGTAGGATCTTCAATACAGTTCAAAATTTTAAAAAATGGCAGTCTCGTCAGACGATACTTATAATTCGATTTTAGCAAACTATCTAATTCGGGTAGAATGTAAGGTGTGTTGGCACTTGTATTAAATGGCTTACAAAAGGAGTTGTAAACCAATTTCCCGTAAAAGTCATTTGAAAAAGATACAGGATTATAAATGATGATTAAAGTGTCAGGCTTTGGATTATGCCTGAGGTAATTCTGAAGAATCATGAAATTTCCTGCGATTAAGACAGAGCCATTTGTTGTATATGAATTAGAATTCAAAGATGCCTGGTAAAGCTGATTCCCAACACTATCACCAAGAATGATTTTTTTATGAGATTGTTTCTTTGAAGAATTAATCACACGCGCATAAATGTAGCTCCATGGGAAAAACTCTACGCGATTAGACAATCCTATCAGCAAAGGGGCAATTAAAAAATTGAGACATAAGAGAACTGTAATGCCCAAGAGAAACAACTTTACAAGAAACACTCTCATAAATCAAAATTGAAAATAAATAAATTGTTTGACCCCAAAATTTCCAAAAACCAACAACAATGTAATCAGAGTTACATATAAACAAAGTCTCAAAAAGAAGGGTCTGTTTTCCAGCCAAATCTGACCGCTGTTTTTTTCCAACACAAAATGGGCTGACTCAAGTATGATCATCGAAATCCCAAGAACCAATAATTCTGAAATAGTTAAATTGAGTTCGTGCATCCAAGTTAGAAAAACCGCCGAGACGGAAGTCCCGGATGGCATAAAATCAGGCTTCACACAATTTTCAATGATCTGAAATGCGTGATTCATGCTTGTTGCCCTGAAGAAAATCCATGTAAATGTAACTAGTACGAAATTAAAGCCAACCTCAGCCAAGAAAACCATATTTTGAAGAGGCGAATCGGCTAAACCTATCCGTTGAATAAAAGAACTTCTGAAGGGCTTGGTAAGTCTGCCTATAATAGTATAAAAACCATGAAGAAACCCCCAAAAAACGAAAGTCCAGTTTGCCCCATGCCACAAACCACTTACCATAAAAACCACAAAAATATTCCGCATAATCTTTGCTTCTCCTCCCCGGTTTCCTCCCAGTGGAATGTACAGGTAGTCTCTAAACCATGTCGAAAGCGAAATGTGCCATCGACTCCAGAATTCGGATATAGATTTTGAATAGTAGGGTATATTGAAATTCTTCATCAAATCAAAACCCATAAATCTGGCTGTGCCCAATGCAATATCAGAATAGCCGGAAAAGTCGCAGTAGATTTGAATACTAAAAAAAATGGCTCCTGTCATTACAGATAAACCCGAAACCGCTTCAGGTTGACTATATACATGATCTACAACTACAGACAGATTATCGGCAATTACAACTTTCTTGAACAAACCCCATAACATTAATCTCAGCCCCCTTACGGCATTGTCATAACTGAATTTTTGTTTGATGTAAAATTGATGCAAAACATTTTGAGGCCGTTCGATAGGTCCCGCTACCAATTGGGGATAAAACATTACATATAGGGCATAAATCCCGAAATGCCTTTCGGCCGATTGGTTCTTCCGGTATACTTCAATCGTATAACTCATTGCCTGAAATGTGTGGAAGGACAAACCTATTGGCAATGCAATTGACATCAGAGAAAACTGAAAATCGTTTGCACTCAGGCTGAGTAATGAATTAACATTGGTAATGAAAAAATTGTAGTACTTAAAAACTGCCAGTATTCCAATATTGGCTATTAGACTCAAGATTAAGAAGAGTTTACGTTTCCTGCCCTCGCTTCGCTCGATTTGAATGCCTGCAAAGTAATCTATTACTATAGTGCCGAAAAGAATAAGAAAGTAGATGGGTATAAAATAGGAATAGAAAAAGATACTTGCAGCCAACAGATGAAACCAGCGGTATCTGTGTGGAAGTGTAAAGTATAAAGTGGAAACCACTATGAAAAAGACCAGAAATTCAAATGAATTGAAAATCATAACTGTAGAACAAAAGGATTGATGTTTGAACTATTTAAAAATAGTTGAATTTTTTAAACCGACGTCCAAAATACAAATTGTCTGGATTTGATACATAAGTGTACTTGTATTTCAATGAGATTTTAGAGGCTGAAAAGCCTAATGGCGCTTATTCTGCATTAATTTAAACCTTTCAATGCATAACCTTCTTTTATTTCCGTGAAGTTTAAATAAATAGGAGTGCGGTTGCCCGAAAAATCTGATGCCCAATTACAAGCAGTACTGCTGTTATGAGGGCTGGAAAAGGCAAGGATGGCAGGTATGAATAATTTCTGCCGTTTACTATGGCTGTTTTAAAGTCAGAAGTATTCCCTGGCTTTTTTAAGTATTTGGAGCCAACAACAATAGGCTGATTATTTTCCAGGATTTAAGTGGCGAGAGCCGCTCTGGAAGATTTGTTTTTATAACGCTCAATCAAGGAATAGCTATTGATGAATCAATTTGTGATTCAACATGTCTGAAACCCAAAGTAAGCACAAAAATCCTGGTACATGACACAAGAATGCGGTCTTGTTAGCAAGAGAACCCGGTAAAAAGATTTTAAACTTATTTTCTCATAAATCCGAAACACCTCCAGACGTATAATGAATCTTTTAAGTTCTTGCATTTAAACAAGCATCTCAGAATATGTCATCTTTCACTACTTTTAAGCCTATGTCTTCTCTTTTTAGAATGCCCACCCGCCGCAGCGATTGGTGGAAATGGGGTGAGGCCGGGCGGCGCAAATCCATGGACGATTATCCGAAGCTCGCCCCTTTTTTGTCGGGGCGTTATGCCGGGCAATCATGGAATGTTTCTGCACCGGTCGCTTCGGTTCCGCTGCGCCGCGATCCCGCGGCACACAATGAGCTTTTTGTACGTTTTTCAGCTGAACTTCCGCATGTTCAGGTTTCTAATGATCCCGATTTGCGTTTGGAGAAGTCGCTCGGAAAAAGCTACCATGATCTGATTCGCGTGTTAAGCCAAGAGCCCCTGGATTTGCCCGACTGGATTGTGTTTCCGAAAAATCATGAGGAAACCGAGGCCGTGCTGAACTGGGCAAGCCGCTACCGTGTTTCGGTAGTTCCCTTTGGCGGCGGTTCTAATGTGGTGGGCGCATTTGACCGCACTGCCTGGGATGCGCCTAAGTTAATGCTGGATATGCATCAGATGAACCGCATGCTTGAGCTGGATGAGGTGAATCTTACGGCACGTTTTGAAGCCGGAATTTTTGGCCCTGCCCTGGAAAAAGAATTGAATGCCCGCGGCTTTACGCTTTCGCATTTTCCGCAATCGTTTGAATATTCCACTCTGGGCGGCTGGATTGCTACCCGCTCTGCCGGACAGGAATCTACGGGCTATGGCCGCATTGAAGATCTCACAGTGTCTATCCGCGCAGCGAGTCCGGCAGGAAGCATAGAAACAAGTTGTTTTGAAGGGGATGCCGAGGGTGTCAATCTGCGCTGGCTGTTTTATGGAAGTGAAGGCACACTGGGCGTCATTACCGAAGCCCGGCTGCGCATTCATCGCCTTACGAAATCCAAAAAGTGGATGACAGCACTCTTTCCCGATTTTGAGCAGGGGAGCGCTGCGCTGCGCGAAATGGTACAAGCCGGCATATGGCCTTCGGTAGTAAGGTTTTCCGATGAAGAAGAGACGCGCTTGCTCAGTTTGCTTTCACACAGCAATCCGTCGCTTACGGCAAGTTTACAATCTGCCCTGCTTAAGAAATATCTGAGTTGGAAGAATATGAAATCTCCTTGTTTGATGATGTTGCGTTTTGATGGTTCGGAGGCTCAGGCTTCACTGCTTAAAAAGGAATCAAAAACGCTTGCTGTGCGTCATGGCGGGATTTACGTTGGAGAATCTGCCGGCATCAAATGGGAAAGTTCGCGCTTCGGTCTGCCATACCTGCGCGACGATATGCTCGAGCGCGGCCTGCTGGTTGATACGATGGAGACCATCATGCCCTGGAATAAAATCGGGGTACTGAAGGATACCCTGAAAAAAAATCTTGAAAAGTCAGCGGCCTTCGGAAATGAGAAAGGATTGCTGATGACACATTTGTCTCATTTATATATGAGTGGAAGCAGTATGTATTTCACGGTGATTACGCCCATGAATAAACAAGCGCCTTTGCAGCAATGGCGCGAGATCAAGCAAATTGTTTCCGATACCATCCATGAAGCCGGCGGCCCTGTTTCTCATCATCACAGCGTAGGTCTTGACCATCGGCCCTGGTATTTGAAGCGTACCGATGCGCTGAGTCTGGATCTGCTGCGCTCCCTAAAGCATAAGCTTGATCCGGAAGGAATTCTTAATCCCGGAAAATTGTTTGATGTCAAGAGCTGAGCAACTCAAAACACTAAATGGAGCGTCGTTTGATCTCTGCATCATTGGCGGAGGAATTACGGCGGCCGGAATCGCCGATCATGCCGTGCGGCGGGGTTTAAAAACGGTATTGCTCGAGAAGAATGATTTTGCTTCGGGTACCAGCAGCAAATCTTCCAAGATGATTCACGGCGGACTGCGCTATCTGAAAATGGCGCAGTTCGGACTGGTGCGTGAGGCTTTGCTCGAGCGTGAACATCTGCTGAAACGCTTTCCCGGATTGGTTCGTCCGCTGCCATTCATCATGCCTTCCTATCATTCCAAAGCAGATCTGTGGCTCAAAGCACTGGTGATTCGATTTTACGTGAAACTGGCCGGAAAATCAGTGATGGAATCCTCGCGTATTCTTGATCCTGATGCAATTCAGCAGATGCTTCCGGGTTTTAAAACCAAAGGACTAAAAGGAGGCGTGTTGTACTATGATGGCTGGACCAATGATGCGCAGCTCACGCTGCGCGTGATCAGAGAAGCTGCAGCACAGGGCCTTACCGCTCTTAATTATTGCGCGGCGGTTGGAATTGCTGAAACAGAATCGGGATGCCTTGTGAATTACCGCGATACGCTGAATGGCACTGAAGGTTCATTGAGAGCCTCTGTGGTAATGAATGCCAGCGGCGTATGGACAGACCGCACTTTGGGATTGCAGGATAAAACACATCCTGAAAAGATAAAACCGTCGAAGGGTGTTCATGTAGTGGTGAAGGGAGACAGGATCCCTTCGGAATATGTGGCTATTGTTTCATCGGATGCGGGCGACGGCCGTTTTCTTTACAGTTTTCCATGGGAACACGGAATTACCGTACTGGGCACCACCGATACTGAATACACGGGAAGTCCGGATGAAGTCCGCGCAGAGCCGGAAGATGTAGATTATATTCTGAATGCCTTTAATCAGGCATTCCCCGAAGCGAAACTGAAGCGAAAAGATGTGGTTTCGGTTTATGCGGGTCTCAGGCCTATGTTGGATGAGGAGGACGAAAAAGGAAGTTATCGGCGCAGCAGAGAGTATAAACTCTGGTGGAGTTCGCCGCATATGCTGAATATAGCCGGCGGCAAGCTCACTTCCTTTCTTTCGATGGGAGAAAAATGTGTAGAAGAAATATGTGATAAATTTAAATTCAATAAAAAAGTTTCTTCTGCTTCCGAAGCATTTGCCGACGAAAGACAACTTATTGATTCGCTGATACAAGAGAGGCCTGAGTGGGCTTTGCCCGTTTATGCGGATTACCAACTGAGTAGGGCAGAGGTGATTTTTCACTGCAGATTTAACCATGCGCGGAAACTCGACGATTTGCTCAGGAGACGTACTGCTTTATCTTATGCCATGGATCGGTGGGACGAGCATTTTATTCAGGCGGTAGCAAAGCTGATGGCAGAAGAGTTGAGCTGGTCGGCAGAGCAAACAAATACCGAAATAGATGAATTCCGATCGCAATGGTTGCTGTCGCATCCGGAATTTTTGAGGTGATGCAACAGAGCGATCTGAGTGAATTGGTCTGATGGATGAATAGATATCATTGCCCCGTCTACCTTCAGATCAAGCAAGCAGGAGATTATGCAGCTTGTTGTTTGAGCCGGGCTAAGATATCTGAGTACACATATTTTATTTGAAAAGACAAGGAATTAGAATCCCGGCAAGGCAATGCATGAAAGAATGTTATATTTAATTTTCAACAGGCAACGAGCTTGAAACATGAACAGGGCAGCGCTCATCATTCACGGAAGGATTTCTGAAACCCAGAGGGAGTCTTTACTCAGGACTTTAGTTGAAGACGGCAGCTTTAAATGGCAAATGTTTCCAACCTCTCATTCCGGCCATGCGACTCAATTGGCCCGGGAGGCTTTGCTGAACGGCAATACCATTATCGCCTGTGCAGGAGGTGACGGCAGTCTCAACGAGGTGGTGAATGGCATGATGCAGGCTTTTCAACAAGGGCCGTCTACTCTTAAAGAACAGGCACGTCTTTTGATTATTCCGCGTGGTACGGGCAATGATTTCGTAAAAACCATCAAAAGTCCTTTCGATGTATCTGATCTGCTGACACTCTTGCGCAAAGACAGTTATTCTTTAACAGATTTGGGGCTTGCCCGCTACACTGATACAGCAGGGAAAGAGATTGAGCGATATTTTCTGAATATTACCGATGTAGGGATGGGGGGAGAGGTAGCTGAAAAACTCAGCGGATATTCTAAATGGATGGGCTCTTTTCTTACTTACCAGCGAGCCATTCTCACCACGCTTATAACATACAGACACCGGTCTGTTCAGGCTAAGATTGATGGCAAATCTTTTTCGGGAACGGTAATGAATTTTATTGTAGCCAATGGGAAGTATTTCGGAAGTGGAATGGGCATAGCCCCTGATGCAAATCCCTGTGATGGTTTACTTGATATTGTGATTCTTGGAAAAATTTCCTTGCTTGATTATATCCGCAATCTGAAAGCGGTGCAGACTTGCAGTCGTATTGTTCATCCGGAACTGACCTACACGCGGGCTTCAGAAATAGAGATTCATTCAGCTGAAGGTCCTATGGCCATCGATATGGATGGTGAGCTGGCAGGATACTCTCCCTTGCATATCCGGTTAGTTCCGGCAGCTCTCCGACTGATTGCACCAAAAATCTGATTGTTTCAGTCCAATTTTTCAAACTTGAGTTCGTCTTTATGCTTATGAAAAAAGTCTTCCGTATTCTGGCCGGTCTCTTATTGCTTTTATTGTTGGTCTATGTGCTTTATCCTACCAATATTATCTCCCGTGAACAAGCCATTCGTCTGTATAAAACTCCCGGTTCGAAATTTATGGACTGGCAGGGCGAGAAAATTCATTACACGGATGAGGGAAGTGGGGCGCCGATTCTGATGGTTCATGGATTTGGCGGCTCATTGCACAATTTCGATGACGTAAGTAGCATTCTCGGTAAGCACTATCGCGTTATCCGTGTTGACTTGCCCGGATTTGGACTTTCTGCTCTGCCTATTCCGTCACAGCCTGGTGCAGATTATATTGCCCATTACCGTGATTTTTTCAACTCATTTCTCTCGCACTTACAACTTGATTCTGTGTATCTGGTTGGCAATAGTCTTGGTGGTTGGATGAGTTGGGAAATGGCAGTGGAACGTCCGGATGTTGTGCGTAAGATAGTTCTGATTGCTCCTGCAGGGTATGAAATGGAGGAAATTTCGGCCCGGGTAGCTCGTATCCTTCGTCTTCCGGGTATTGGCCTGCTCTATGCCAAGGGACAGCCCATGTTTATGTCGAGAAGAAATGCTGAAAAAGTTTTTGCGGATGATTCCAAAATCAGTGATCATCTGGTTAATACAAACAATCGCATGAGCAATACGGGAGATAACCTGGAGACCATGATACGGCTCGGCCGGGCCGGAGTGGTTGCCGATACGGCTCGCATTGCCAGGATCCAATGTCCGGCGCTTGTACTCTGGGGCAAACAAGATGAAATAATTCCTTATCAGCATGCTGCCAAGTTCGGCCGAGACATCAAGGCCGGAACTGTGATTACTTATGATCCCTGCGGGCACTGTCCGCAAATGGAATTGCCTGAGAAGGTAAGTCGAGATATTATGCAGTTCCTGGGCAGATCTTCATTTTAAATGAACAGCTTTTAAAGCACTCCCGGAATTATTTTCCAGGGAACCCGTTTGCAATATTCTTCCCATGCCAATCCGTATTTGTTGCGGCACTTGAGGTCATCCCGAAATGCGCGGTGAGTGAGTAGAATGCTGAGAAAAATCACGTAGAAAAATGGAGCAAAGTAACTGAAGCCTGAAGCGCAGCTCCAAAAGAAAGCTGCCAGGATTTCCGGTATGTAATGAAAATGTCTGCTGATTCCCCAGAAGCCGGAAGCCAATAGGAGATTTTCGCGGGTTTCTCCTTGTATGGTTTTGTATGGCGCGCGGATCAACACAGGGGCCTTTCCCCAGATGAGATTCTTACCATCTTTGGCTCTGGTCTCCTGCCGCTGCAGGTCGGCCCAGTAATTGATCCATATCGCAGCCTGACCCGCCCCAAACAACAAGAGCCCCGTAAAAGCTCCCATGGAAACAGGATGCTGAACCATAAACATAAGCGGAGAGGTGTACACCGCAGGCACCCATACCAGACATCCCCAGCAAATGTAAAAACCCGCCCGGTCTACTTGAATGTCCATACTTTTCATGTATCCTTCTTCCCATATAAAAAACTTTAGCAGGTAGGTAAACAGCAGTGCCGCAGAAACAATTATTCCCCAGTCGGCTGAGCCGTAAATTTCTTTTTGTGCAAAGGCAAATGAAACAGCAGAAAGGGCCCAGCCCGTCATCCCAAACCTGCAATTCGTGAACTGCTTCACATCCCATTCAAGTATTCTTGGAAAGAGCTCAGTGCCCCAATAATAATCAAACAGAAAATTACCCGTGTGCGAGTGGTCTGAACTGGAAGGGAAATATCGTCCTTTGAAATATAGAAACAGACAAAATATGAGCGCAGTGAGATTCAGGGCTCCCAATATATCGCCAAAATGATGATATATTATACCGGGAGAAAATAGTCCGAGTCCAATACTCCCGCCCAGATAAAGCGCAAAGCTCAGAAGGTAAGAAAGAAGTCCATTATCCCTGTACTCAGGAATATTGCCCATGGGTGTTACCGTGCCAAAATATGTTTTGCCAGGAAGCACTTTCATGAATAGCAGTTGAATTCCTGCAAACACACTAATGATGGCCCAGGCCGCAGGCGTACCGAATAGTCTCGACCACCATACATCATATAAAATGGCAAGAACACCTTTGTTTGCGATTTCCTCGGTCAATGAAAGAAATGAGCCGTTCAGCTCTACGTTCACATGCCAAAAGAGCATAGCAAAAGGAGGCGTAATCCCTACTAGGAAAAGAGGTACGAGTATTCGTGTAAATAGATTAGAGCGCGTCGAAGACCAGTCTGACATATTTGTTTTTTTAAAGTTAGTATTTTCATTAGCTCAAACAAGTCAGGGGGGGTCTAATGATGCGGGGAAGAAACATTAATCATCAAAAATCTCAATATAAAATCCGAGCTTTTTTCAGGCGTAGATGAGGGCGACCCGGCGCAGGCCTTGAGATTTTTGTGCTCGTATAGTTCCTGATGGTGTATGCCTGCTCCGGCCGGGCTTTGCGGGGGGACGTTGCCCGTGGGCCGACTAAAGCTCACTAAATTTGCATCAGCCGGCCCACAGGCAACCCTGCCGTCTGCGGCAGGCCCCTCCAATCCCTGTCGCAAAATGAACTTCCTGTGCGGTTAGTCAATGCTTAATTTTGCTGAGCCGAAGATTCTGTTGGCGATTGTCTTGAGCTTGTTGTTCGCTCAATCAGTCCTCTGTCATTAAGCAGCAGATCGCCCATGCAGCCTTGTTCACAGCCTCGATCGCAAATGGCAGTCAGCCATATAATGTTGAAGCGGGCCAAGGTAAGAAGGCCGGCAGTTATTTT
>CAZUHX010000070.1:0-11524 GCA_964620795.1 uncultured Chitinophagaceae bacterium | reverse complement strand
ATTTGGAGCAACAGCTGCAGTCCGGGACTAAGCTTCCCTCTTCCAACTCTTCCCGCCGGCTATCTTTACCGCTGGAACATCTCAGCTTCTTCCGTCTGCGGAAATGCCGATTGCACCGGCCCGAGCAGCAACACTCTTTATTTCAGCCTCCCCCCTGCCATTGGCACTTCAGATTCGATCATTTGCGGAAGTCCGGTATGGCTTTATACCCAAAGCGGCAATACGCGTGAAACCGCTTCTTTTCAATGGTTTAGAAATAATGACTCAATCCCCGGAGTTTATGACGACAGCCTGCAGATCAACCAGGCCGGAGGTTATTCCGTGAGAGTGAGGCTAAGTCAAGGAACTACTGCCATGTCTGAAATAATTCAGATCAACACCTGTACCGGTATTGAATCAGATGCAGAGGATGAAACAAACCTGAGAATCATTGGAAATAACTTATTTGTTAAATCTCAAGGTATTTTAAACACTTTACCCTTTCTCCTGACTATCTATGCCATAGACGGCAGAATTGTGGCCGGCTACGACGAAATCCGGCCTGATCAGGAATTCTTCCCCCTGCCTGCGAACATGCCCGGTGGTTTATATGTTGTGAGCCTTCAGACCTCCGTCCAAACAATAAACAGGAGGTTGTTCAGACCCTGAAAATATGGAAGAAATCAACGAACAAGAGAAAAAATACAGCGACCCTAATCAAAGAGCTGCAAGCCCTGGCCTGATGCCCTTTGCTCACTCGGTGGGCAGTGCAATTATCCGGCCGATAGATGCCGGGAGAACACGAGGCATAGCGATGCGGGCCATGTATGAGCAAACAGAAAATCATTTAACCCAAATCCGCAAACAGGTTGAAATGCTGATTGGGCAAGCTCAGGAAATTCATGACCGTATTAAACTTTCTGAAATAATTTATCAGGCCGATTTGGGATTCAAGCCCGTGATTGGTCATACTTACCATCTTTACAGACGACCCGACGGAAAAGCAATATTGTCGCTGGTTGCCCCGGAAGAATGGGGTATTCATTCTAAGCTCACTTATCTTGCAACAGCAAAACTTTTGGCAGATCACACCTGGGATATCCTGACTAAAGCCGAAGACTTTTATTCTGAACAGAACCAAAACACCTGATAACTTTACGGTCATCATGATTCAGTTTCAAAGACATATTCTCTCCAATGGTCTAAAAGTACTCGTGCATGAAGACCACTCAACGCCTTTGGCTACCTTTAATATCCTCTACCAAGTTGGAGCAAGAGATGAAACACCGGATAAAACAGGCATGGCTCATCTGTTTGAGCACTTTATGTTTGAAGGTTCGGCACATATTCCTGAATACGACACTCCACTCCAAAAGGCAGGGGGAGAAAACAATGCATTCACATCCAGCGATATCACCAATTATTACGATATCGTTCCGTCCAACAATCTAGAAACTGCCTTTTGGCTGGAAAGCGACCGAATGCTCGAGCTGGACTTTAATAATGAAAGCCTCGAAACTCAGAAAAAAGTAGTAATTGAAGAGTTTAAAGAGAACTACATCAATCAACCCTACGGTGATGTCTGGCATCTGATCTCAGATTTGGCATACAAAACACACCCTTACCGATACCCCGTGATCGGAAAGGAAATCTCACATATAGAAAAAGTAAGCATGGAAGATGCCCGCTCATTTTTCTATAAGTATTACAGACCCAATAATGCAATCCTCTGCGTTGCAGGTGGAGTTAAAACAGATGAAGTTTTCAGACTCGCCGAGAAATGGTTTGGTAGCATTCCTCCTTCTTCCCCTTGGAAAAGAACCATGCCCGCAGAACCTCCGCAAACCGAATCCAGATCTAAGGAAGTTTATGCCGACGTTCCGGTAACCGGACTTTATCTGGCATACCCAATGGCAGGAAGAATACACGAAACGTATTATGCCACAGATTTGCTCAGAGATGTGCTCAGCACAGGTGAATCATCCCGACTGTACCAGAAACTGGTTAAGAAAAAAAAATTATTCAGCTCCCTTTCTGCTTACTGTTCGGAAACCATTGATCCGGGAATTCTTTTTTTCGACGGCAAACTGGCAGAGGGTGTGGACCCACAAGCTGCTGAGTCTGAGTTGGACAGGGAACTGACAAGCCTGGCGGAAACTGCCGTTTCTGAAGATGAACTCAATAAAGTTAAAAACAAAATGGAGGCCTACCTCCTGTTTGGTGAAACCAACGTGATGAACCGAGCCATGAATCTGGCCTATTTTGAAATGTTGGGCGATGCCGCTCTCATTAATTCCGAAACCGAACGCTACCGGGCAGTTACATCAGATCAGTTAAGAAAAACTGCAGCCGAAGTATTTTTGCCGTCCAGAAAAAACATCTTGCGTTATTATTCCAAATCATGATGCTTAACCGACAAGATGAGCCGGCCATCAAGCCGCTCGAAAACTTTAATCCGCCGGCCATCTACAGAGAACAACTCTCCAACGGCATGCCTGTTTGTCTGATACCGGGTGGCAGATCTGGAGTTGTAAGAATTGAATGGATTTTCAGCGGCGGGAAATGGTATGAATCCGCCAATCTTCAGGCAGATCTATGTAGCCGCATGCTCCGGGAAGGAACACACAAACACACGGCGGCAGAAATTGCCTCCTTTTTCGACGGATATGGTTCAAACTTTTCCACTGTCAGCGGATTTGAACAAGCTTCCGTTTCCCTTTACACCCTCAGCCGATTTGCCGAAGAACAACTAAATATGATCAGGGAAATCATCACAGAACCTGCCTTCCCTGAAAAAGAACTCAACACCATCCTCAGCAATCGCCGCCAAAGACTTTCTATTGATCTGGAGAAAAATGACTTTTTAGCCAACCGAGCATTCTGCCGCCACTTGTTTGGAACGCGGCACCCCTATGGAAGAGTTACTGAAGTAGATCAACTGGACAACAGAAAGCCTCAAGAACTTGAAGAGTTTCATCATAAATATTACCATTCGGATAATATGATGCTTATGATTTGTGGCGACTATTCATCTGCCTTACTTTCTGAATTAGATCAACTCTTTGGTAAAAATCCCCAAACAGGCAAGCCTTTGGCCAAACCGGCTTATGCGGTAGAAGGGATGAAGGAAAAGGTTTATCATCTTGACCGGCCGCAGGCTGTGCAAACCAGCCTCATTGCCGGGGCCAGAACTATTCTCAAAAACCATCCAGACTATCATAAGCTCTACGTTCTAAACACTTTATATGGTGGCTATTTTGGATCAAGACTCATGTCAAATATCAGAGAAGAAAAAGGATACACATACGGAATTTACTCCAGTCTGGCCTCCTACCCACACGATTCTTTCATTGAAATAACCGCTGATGTAGGTAAAGAAGTGAGAATTCAGGCTATGGAAGAGATTGGCCGTGAGATGGATCTTCTCAGATCTGAAGCCGTAGATGCTGAAGAACTTGAAATTGTAAAAAATTACCTGGAAGGCAAATTGCTCAGATCAACAGATGGGCCATACAAAATGGGCGACGCTCTGAAAAATCTGATGGCCACCGGTCAAGATGAAACCTACTTCAGGGAATTCCTTTCTGCCTTGCATACCATTACGCCTCAGGATTTGCTGGAAACAGCCAAAACCTATTTTGACTTCGGGAAGCTTTATAAAATTTCTGTTGGATAAGCAGAAAATGGTATCGTCTGCGTTTTATCTTGTAACCCATTCCCAAAAACAGCTCACTTCAATTGAAATGAAGAATACGCTCACATGGCTCTTGTTTTTGATCTGCCTCCGCAGCTGGGCCCAGGTCGTCAATGCGCCGGATCTTCAGTGTGTGAGCAATGATGCAGTTAACTCTAATGTAAACTTAAGCTGGACCAACCCGGTCAATCCTTGCGGATCATTTAATGCCTATAGGATATATGCTTCTCCCTTGCCCGGCGGACCTTTTACCCTTTTGGCAAGTATTACCAACCCGGCGCAAACAAGCTATATCCACAACGGAGCATTGAGCAGCAGCAATGCTTGGTTCTATTTCATGGAGTCTGATTTCAATTGTCCGGGAATACCGGTTCTGAGCTCTGATACCATTGATAATCTTCGTCCTTTTGTCCCTGATATTGTGAATGTCGATGTAGTCAACAATCAGGTCGTATTCAACTGGAAGCCAAGTGTATCTCCGGAAACACATTTTTATGTGATATATTATTTTATTCCTCAAAGCGGAAATGCATTGCCTATTGACACGGTGTATGGCCGATTCAACACCAGCTTCACTGATCCGCAGGCAGATCCTTCAGCGCAAAGCTGGATATACACTGTAGCTGCTGCAGACAGCTGCGGGAACATAGGCTCATTCAATACTGCTCCCCATCAAAGCATCAAAGTAAACTATGATGTAAGTCCCTGCGACCGGACCGTAAAATTGAACTGGAACAACTACATCAATTACAGTGGCGGAGTGAAAGAATACAGAGTTTTCAGCAGCGTGAACGGCTCGCCCTTCACACAGGCAGCAAGCAGCGATAGTGCCACACGCGCATACAATTACACAGGCTTTAACGATGGCGACTCCCTTTGCTTTTATGTAGTGGCTGTCAATGCTTCCGACACTGCTGTTCAAAGCCGTTCCAACCTGATCTGCCTGCGTGCATCTATCGTTCAACCTCCGGCATACCTCAATATCACACATTTAACGATCAACGCCCGGGGCCAGGTAGAAGCGAGCTGGATCATGGATACTACCGCCGAACTGTTTTACTTCGAACTTCAACGCAGCAATGACGATTTCAGATACGATCCGCTTCAAAGAGAATTTGTGCCCAATCCGCTGAACTTTATGGAAACAAGAATTGATTCCGGTGCAATGACCGGTGAAGGTTCTTATTACTACAAAATCACTGTAGTTGACAGCTGCAACGGCTCCTATAAAAGCCCATTCGGCAGAACCATTTTTCTTGAAGGAGACCTGATTGATTACTACTTGACAGGCATTCAGTGGAATTCTTTTGAACTGGATAAAGCCAGGGTACTCGAGTACCGGATTTACAGGGATTACGGAACAGGTTACAGCCTTCTCAAAACATTACCGCCCAATGTGCTGAAGATGGAAGACTCTTTACAATCTTTCCTGAACGAAAAAGGGCGCTTCTGCTACTACATCGAAGCCAGGTATACTATTGATATTCCCGGGATTTATTCAGACACCTTGCTGAGTCTTTCTAACGAGCTATGTATCGAACACCGGCCTATTATTTACATTCCAAATGCCTTTTTCCCTGAAGGAGTAAACAATTTGTTTAGGCCTAGAATTATTTTCGGAGACCCATCGGCTTACAACATGACCATCTTCAACCGCTGGGGGGGGAAGGTTTTTGAAACTTCTGACCCGCTTGCCGGCTGGGACGGAAATGAAAAGGGAAAAGCTTGTCCTCAGGGCGGTTATGGATATCTAATTTCATTTACTGCTGCCGACGGCGCAAAAGTAAACAGACAAGGCATCGTAACACTCATTCGCTAAGCTTTGGGGCAAAGCCGCAAATGCATTAGTTTCGCATATGCCAAGCTCCAAACCCCAAAAGTTAGTAAAGTTTGTAACCGAAGGAATCACATTTGATGACGTCCTGCTTGTTCCCGCTTACTCCGAAATACTTCCCCGTGAAGTCGATATCAGCAGCAGACTTACGAGAAACATCAGTATAAACGTGCCAATCGTTTCCGCTGCCATGGATACGGTCACAGAGTCGGCTATGGCCATTGCCATAGCCCGCGAAGGCGGTATTGGGATCATTCACAAAAATATGAGCCCCGAAAGGCGGGCTGAAATGGTGCGAAAAGTAAAGCGCTCCGACTCCGGCATGATCGTTGATCCAATAACCTTGCCCGAAGATGCCAAAGTGGCGGAAGCCCTGAAAATTATGAGTGAAGTCAGGATCGGTGGTATTCCCATTGTTGGAACTAAAGGTGAACTGAAAGGAATCCTCACCAACAGAGACCTGCGGTTTGAAAAAAACACCAGGAAACTGGTGCGGGAAATCATGACCTGCAAAAACTTGATTACGGCACCAGTGGGAACAGATCTCAAAAAAGCAGAAACCATCCTGCAGCAGTATAAAATTGAAAAGCTGCCCGTGGTTGATAAGAGCGGAATTTTGGTAGGGCTGATTACATATAAAGATATCCTTAAACTGAAAGATCACCCCAGAGGTTCCAAAGATTCCATCGGACGACTACTCTGCGGAGCAGCAGTTGGCGTTACTCCCGATATACTCTCGCGCATGGAAGCATTGGTTTCCGTTGGTGTTGATGCTGTTGTTATTGATACAGCTCACGGCCATTCAAAAGGGGTTCTTGAAACCGTAAAAAAGGCACGAAAAACTTTTCCCCACTTAGATATTATTGCCGGCAATATTGCCACTGCTGCCGGAGCAAAAGCTTTGATTGATGTGGGAGTTGATGCCATAAAAGTGGGAGTAGGGCCGGGATCTATCTGCACCACAAGGATTGTGGCAGGAGTTGGAGTACCTCAACTTTCTGCAATTATGGAAGCAGCATCTGCAGCATCTAAAAAAGGCATTCCCATCATTGCCGACGGTGGTATCAGATATACAGGAGATGTTGTCAAGGCCATGGCAGCAGGTGCAGACACGGTGATGGCCGGATCTATTTTTGCAGGTACTGATGAATCGCCGGGGGAAGCCATCATTTTTGAAGGACGCAAATTCAAAACTTACCGGGGAATGGGATCTGTTGAAGCCATGCAAGAAGGGTCTAAGGACCGGTACTTTCAGGATGTGGAAGACGATATCAAAAAACTGGTTCCCGAAGGAATTGTGGGCCGTGTACCATTTAAAGGCGCAGTGGCAGAGGTTCTTTATCAGTTCATCGGCGGACTTCGTGCAGGAATGGGTTATGTGGGCGCCCGGGATATCCGAACCCTTCAAAAAGCTCAATTTGTAAAAATATCTGCGGCAGGCGTCAATGAATCACATCCGCACGATGTGACCATTACCCGTGAAGCGCCCAACTATTCAAGAAAATAAAAAATACTGATATTATTTATGGATAATCTGTTTACACAAGCAGATCAGTTGCTTGAAGAAATAAAAAATACTGCGGTAGAAAACCAGGACAGTCTTGAGCAATTCAGGATCCGTTTTCTTGGCAGCAAAGGAGCTGTTAAAAATCTTTTTTCGGGCATGGCAAGTCTTCCTGCCGAACAAAGGAAAGCTTTTGGCCAAAAAGCAAACCTCATCAAACAAGCCGCTGAAGAAAAGTTGCAATCACTCAGCGAATTGTTCAGCAAGGAAAATTTGCGGTCGGAACCTCTCCCCGATCACACTGCCCCGGGTTATCCTAAGACTTTTGGCACAAGGCATCCTGTGAGCTTAACGAGGGAGCAAATGACCGATATATTTACAAGAATCGGATTCCAAGTAAAGGAAGGCCCGGAAATTGAAACCGACTGGTACAACTTCAGTTCCCTGAATATGCCTGAAGATCATCCTGCAAGGGATATGCAAGACACTTTCTATCTTTCAGAAGATCAGTCCCAGCTTTTACGCACACACACTTCTTCTGTACAAATCCGGGTGATGGAAACCCACAAGCCGCCCATACGGGCAGTTTTCCCGGGACGAGTATACCGGAATGAAACCATCACGGCCCGCTCACTATGCACTTTTCATCAACTGGAAGGTCTTTACATTGATCAGGAAGTATCTTTTGCCGACCTCAAGCAAACCATTTACTTTTTTGCACAGAGCATGTTTGGTGAGAAAACCGAAATCCGCTTCCGCCCATCCTATTTCCCATTTACTGAACCCAGCGCAGAAATAGATATCAGCTGCTTTGTATGCGGAGCAAAAGGCTGCCCCGTGTGCAAACATAGCGGCTGGGTTGAAATTGGTGGTTGCGGCATGGTTGATCCTGCCGTTATGACAAACTGTGGCATTGATCCGGAGAAGTACTCAGGCTTTGCCTTTGGCATGGGTGTTGAGCGAATCACTATGCTCAAATATCAGGTCAGCGATATCCGGCTTTTCCTTGAAAACGACATTCGCTTTTTAGAACAATTCCGCACAGCATGAGCATCAATTCAGATTCAACCATTGCAGTTGCCGGGGCAGGCACTATGGGAACCGGCATTGTGCAGGTTCTGCTTCAGGCGGGGCATAACGTTTGCTGGTACGACGCCAATTCAGCATCTCTTCAAAGAGCATCAGATTTCCTGAGAAAGACCTTTGAGCTTCTGGAAGCAAAAGGTAAAATCAAGTCGGGATCAGGAAGTGAAATGCTGAAAAAACTGATATTACTTGAGTCTGCAGAATCGCTGAAAGGACAGATTTTTATTGAAGCAATTATTGAAGATGCACAAGCAAAAAAGCAACTTTTTCTAACCGTATCATCGGTAAATCCGGCAGATACCATTATGTGCTCCAACACCTCTTCGCTCTCCATTACATCCATTGCCGCTGCCATCCCAAATCCTGAGCGCATCGCAGGACTGCATTTTTTTAATCCTGCTCCCCTGATGAAACTGGTAGAGGTGATTGCCGGTACAGCCACTTCAGAATCTACCGTTGAAACACTTTACAACTGGATCAACAACATCGGAAAAGTTGCCGTTAAAGCAGAAGACCATCCAGGGTTTATTGTAAACCGTCTGGCGAGGCCTTACTACACAGAAAGTCTCAAAATTGTTGCCGAAAACGCAGCATCAGCTGAGCAAATAGACCGCCTGCTCGAATCCTGCGGTTTTAAAATGGGACCTTTCAAACTTATGGATCTCATTGGCAATGATATCAATTTTGAAGTCACAAAATCATTGTACAAAGCCTTTCACGGTGAAGCCCGATACAGGCCCTCCGTAATTCAGGAAAGAAAGGTTGCCGCCGGGCAGCTGGGAAGGAAAACAGGTAAAGGCTTTTACGATTATTCCTGAGCTTTGCAGGAAACTTTAAATCCCTATATTTGCAATCCCTTGCCGGAGTGGCGGAATTGGTAGACGCACTCGTTTCAGGGGCGAGCGCCTTTACGGGCGTGGGGGTTCGAATCCCTTCTCCGGCACTTCCCTCCTCCTTTCAAGTATTCATCGGCTTTCCTGTTTTCATGTAGCGCAAAATGTAAAGACTGGCTACAAAAAACGGAATACAAGGTATCTTGTACCGAACCAGCGCTCCAAAATTGAAACTGGTAACGCCTACTGCAAACGCGAATACAAGTGCAAAGGCAATACTAAATGATACCAAAGGATCATACAACATCAAGCCAAACACCTTCGTTCCGGATTCAAACAAGACTCGTAAAAAGAACAGGAATATAAACAAACTCTCCAGGGCAGACATCAACATCAGAGGATTCTTTACTTCCCAAACATAAGGGCGGAATAAAGTAACATTCACCGCGAGAGGAAACTTCTTCACCATACCTCCCAAACCCGACTCCATCTCACCAAGCGTATAACCAGAGCCGTCAGTAGCTTCTGATCGCACCGTGTGCCAGCGCTGAAATCCTTCTGCCCTTTGCTCAATATTTTCAACGTTGTAGTTAACAAAAATCGAACTCAGATTATTGATCAACAAAAGGCTTAGCACCGCAGCCAGAAAAAAAACGATCGGAATCATGGTATTGGCAACAAAACGGCTTTTGATGCGAAGCCGGTAAGTATTGATGGCAAAAAACACAAGGGCAGGAAGCAGTGCCATAAGAATGTAGGCCTTCACCGTAGCAATAACATATACAGCAAATATTAATATAAAAAAATATGATATTTTAATTTTTCGCTTGATTACAATTTGATAAACGGTGTAGATTACCCAGGCCATAAATCCAAGTGTAAGTGCATCTTTCAAGATGCCGGAACCCCACAAAACCAGACTGGGTATGTATAAAAATGCCCAGGCCAGATCTTTATGAAGACCGGGATAATTTTCATAAAAAATCAGATACAGCCGCCAGATACCGCTAAATGAAAGCAAACCGAAAAAGATGGCTATTCCCGTGTAAGTATTAAATGTAAACAATCCAAAAAAAGCGGCAATTCTCATCACCATGTAGGAAGATGGCTTTCTGATGAGTTCTGTCTGGAATGCCGGCAAGTTTAAAATTTCACTTTCAAAGAATTCCGGAAAATAAAGAATGTAGTTATTGGAGGGATCTCTGAGAAAGGCTTCATTAATCATTTTTGCTTTCGAGAAGTAAAACAAGGTGTCTCCCTTTGAATAGTAAAAAAAATATATAAATCCCAACAGAATAGCACCAAAAAGCTTAAGAAACAAAGCCCTGTTGTAATGCTGGAGTAATGGAGTACCGCCGTATCTTGACCTGGCAGAACTTCCGGCAAAAACATAGATGAGCGAAAGCATCACCATCCCTACAATTAAGTCTGCAAAACCCATATATAATTCTAAATTTGGGCAAAGTTACTGTTTACTTTTCCAACTATGTGCGGTATCGCTGCTTACATGGCCTTCAATGGTCAGGATTATTTTCCCAATCTTGAAAACGGGATTCGCGCTATGCATAAACGCGGGCCCGATCACCAAAAGGCCGTAAGGGCCAACCATCATACCGGACTTGCCCATGCCAGACTCTCTATCCTTGATGTTTCAGATGCCGGGCATCAGCCCATGATAGACAGAAGCGGGCGTTATCAAATCATCTTTAACGGGGAGATCTTTAACTTCCTTGAGCTTAAAGAAACATTCCTCGCCGATCTGAAAGACTTCCATTCTTCCTCAGATACTGAGGTATTACTCAATCTATATATCAAACTCGGTAAAGACTGCCTGCAGCATCTCAACGGCTTCTTTGCTTTCGTGATTTATGACTCCATGGAAGAGTCGCTGTTTATCGCCAGAGACCGCATGGGTATCAAACCCCTGCATATATATCGCGATGAAAGATTTATTCTGTTCGCTTCTGAACTAAAGCCTTTTTACCATTTCCCGATCAAAAAGGAAATTGACCTCAACACCCTGGCACTCTATCTGCAACTCAATTATGTTCCGGGCGAAAAGTCGATGCTGAAAAACGTGAGCCGACTTCTTCCAGCACACTACCTGAAAGTGTGGCCCGGCGGCAGGGAAGAATCCGGATGCTATTACCGCATTCCCTATTCCGAAAAAGAAGTTGAACCCGCGCGCATTGCAGGTTACGAAGCTGCAAAAAAAACTTTCCGCGGGCTCATGGATGCCTCTGTAAAAAGAAGGCTGATCTCCGATGTGCCGCTGGGCGCCTTTCTGAGCGGAGGAATTGATTCATCGGTGGTGGTCTCCCTGGCGTCCAAACATGTTAAAGATCTAAATACATTTTCTATTGGTTTCAAGGATGAACCCTATTTTGATGAAACCCATTATGCCAATCTGGTCGCTAAAAAGTTTAAAACCAATCATACGGTTTTCTCCATCAGCACAGATGAGATGTTTCAAAACATACATGATATTCTTGAATATTTTGATGAACCATTCGCAGACTCTTCTGCCATAGCCGTTTACATTCTCAGTCAGAAAACAAGACAAAAAGTAACGGTCTCTCTTTCAGGAGACGGGG
>CAZUHX010000069.1:0-11628 GCA_964620795.1 uncultured Chitinophagaceae bacterium | reverse complement strand
TACCAGTCCGCCTGTACCCATCCGTCTTTTCGGTCTCAAGCATAATCCGCAGCGGGTCAATGGCTTTGTTTACCGGTTTAAAAATTTCGGAAAACTGAAGATCGAAGGCAATCAGGGTTCAAGAACTGCAGTCTTGCAAGTGTACAACCGAAGAGGACGCAAACATTGGGAGTACAGGATAAATCAGGAAGAGCTACAGAATCAACCTTAATGAATTTGCTGCTCATTGGTTTTCTGAACATACTTGCCCGTGTCCCCACCGGGCTTATGATGGGTTTTGCAAAATGTTTGGGACTATTATTGAGACTAAGCAATTACAGACGAAAAGTAATCTACAGAAATCTGAGCCTGGCTTTTCCGGATAGCACTACAGAGGAGCGCCGGAAAATTACCGCTCAATTCTACCGCATTCTCGGATTCAGGATTTGTGAGGGTCTGCTGGTACAGGGAATTTCAAAATCAGAAATTTTGGATCGCATTAAAATTCCCGGGATAGTAGAGGTGCATCAGTGGTATGAAAAAGGAAGGGATGTGGTAATCGTACTGGGGCACAGTGGGCCGTGGGAATGGGCCGGGCTAAGTACCAGTCTGCAGCTGAAACATAAGCCTTACACCGTGGTAAGCAGACTGGGCAACCGCTCTCTGGATGCTTGGCTTAAGAAGGGCAGGAGCAGATTTGGGATGAATCTCGTAGATATGAACGACGCTGCCGGATTGTTCTTTAAAAGTAAATTGGAAGGAAAACCTACATTGTGCATTTTCGTGAGCGACCAGGCTCCCAGTAATGCTTCCAGAGCATACAAAGTCAGGTTTCTGGGTAGAGAAACGCGATTTTTTCCAGGGCCGTTTTTGTTTGCAGTAAGAAAGAGCGCTGTTTTGTATAGGGTGAGCTTGCTACCTGAAGGCAAGCATCACTACTCGGTTAAACTTCATTGTATTTCTGAAGATTGCAGCAAGGAAAATCCTTTGGAATTGTGTGCCCGGTTTGCTGCCGGACTCGAACTGGATATCCGCAAATCACCGGCAGATTGGCTTTGGTCGCACAAAAGATGGAAACACGAAATTCAATACGATGAATAGATATATGCGGGAATCGAACGCCTCCTATTGCGTTTCCGGAAGTTGGCTTTCCTTGTCAAAGGCTTGAGATAAGACTCACACTTCAATCAGTTCTGAGGCGATTGGGCAAACATTTATTAGGTTTGCTGCCCTATGTCAAACAATTTGGAGTTCAACCGCAATGAAGATCACCAGAAGTTGCTGCTCAGCGAATTGAAGCGGCACTCGGATCAGATCAGGCTGGGAGGCGGAAAAAAAGCCATCGAAAAACATAAGTCTAAAGGCAAACTGACGGCTCGCGAGCGCATCGCCTTGCTATTGGACAAGAACAAGCCACAACTTGAAATTGGTGAATTTGCAGGCTATGGGATGTATGAGGAGCAGGGAGGTTGTCCTTCCGGCGGAGTAGTTGTGGTGATGGGCTATATCAAAGGCAGACTTTGCCTGGTAGTGGCCAACGATGCTACAGTGAAAGCAGGTGCGTGGTTTCCCATAACCGCGAAAAAGAATCTTCGGGCTCAGGAGATCTCCATGGAAAACAGGATACCCATTATCTATCTTGTAGACAGCGCAGGAGTTTTCCTGCCCATGCAAGACGAAATTTTTCCTGACAAAGAGCATTTCGGTAGAATTTTCAGAAACAATGCCATCATGAGCAGCTCGGGAATTCCTCAGATAGCTGCCATCATGGGTAGTTGTGTGGCCGGAGGAGCATATCTCCCCATCATGAGCGATGAGGCTTTGATTGTTGAGAAAACAGGTTCTGTTTTTCTTGCAGGATCTTATTTGGTGAAATCGGCCATAGGTGAAGAAATTGACAATGAGACGCTCGGCGGAGCGGTTACACATTGCGAGATATCGGGAGTCACCGATTACAAAATGCCTAATGATGAGAAGTGTTTGGAAACCATCAGAAATCTGGTGGATAAATTTGGAAGGCCGGAGATGGCGGGTTTCGATCGGGCAGAGCCTGCTGCTCCTGAAGAAAACCCCGAGTCGATTTATGGCATAATTCCTGAAGATAATTCGAAATCTTACGATATGATGGAGGTGATCCGTCGCCTCACAGACCGATCTGAAATTGAACTTTATAAAGCTGATTATGGTAAATCTATTATCACAGGCTATGCGCGTATCGATGGCTGGGCGGTAGGTATAGTGGCCAATCAGCGCAAAGTCGTTAAATCAAAGAAGGGCGAAATGCAGTTTGGAGGGGTTATCTACTCAGACAGCGCAGATAAGGCCGCCCGTTTTATTATGAACTGCAACCAGAAAAAAATTCCTCTGGTCTTCCTTCAGGACGTTACCGGCTTTATGGTAGGATCCCGCTCAGAACATGGAGGGATTATTAAGGATGGTGCGAAAATGGTAAATGCCGTTGCCAATTCAGTCGTTCCCAAGTTTACCATCGTGCTTGGAAATTCATATGGTGCAGGAAACTATGCCATGTGCGGAAAAGCTTATGATCCACGTCTTATTTACGCCTGGCCGGGAAGCAGAATTGCTGTGATGGGAGGAGATCAGGCGGCCAAGACTCTTTTGCAAATACAAGTTTCAGCTATAGAAGCCAAAGGCGGAAAACTGAGCCCTGAGGAAGAAAAAGAACAACTTAACCGCATCAGCAGTAAGTACCAATCTACTATGGATCCGCGATTTGCTGCTGCCCGTTTATGGACAGACGGTATCATTGATCCCGCTGAAACCCGTAAGGTCATTTCAATGGGAATAGAGGCAGCAAATCATGCCCCTATCACAAAAGCTTTCAACCCGGGCATCATACAGACCTAAAAAACAGTTTAACAAACTTATAATATGTACGAACTTATTCAACAGTTTCCTGCCCAGATGCGGGAAGCTTTAAAGTTGAGCGCAAATTTTCCAATCCGTCCCATGCAGGGAAGGATCGAAAATATCCTTGTTTCAGGTCTTGGAGGAAGCGGCATTGGCGGTAATCTTGTCAAAGAACTGGTTGAAGGCCAGCTTAAGGTCCCATTTATTGTAAATAAGAGCTACTTTCTTCCAGCCTTTACAGGCCCTAACACACTTCTTGTATTGTCGTCCTACAGTGGAAATACGGAAGAAACAGTAAACGTAGCCCGGCAGGCATACAATAAAGGCCTTGAGCCCTATAGTGTTACATCCGGCGGCAAACTGGGCGACCTGGCCAGAGCTGCAGGTTCAGATCTTATCGTGTTGCCTTCCGGCTTCCCACCTCGAACATGCCTGGGATACTCTTCTATACAGTTGCTGTATGTGCTTAACAGAAACGGTTTAATAGGTGATGAATATTCAGAGCAAATCACCGGAGCTGCTGATTTTCTGGAGCAGAATCAGCAACAGATTATGCGAGATGCAGAAGCCATGGCAGAACAACTAACAGGACGTGTTGTGATTTTGTATGCAGAAGACCGTATAGAAAGTACTGCTCTCAGACTGAAACAGCAGATCAATGAGAATTCTAAAATGCATTGCTGGTATAATGTAGTACCGGAGATGAATCATAATGAACTCGTTGGCTGGAGAGAACAAAGTGAACAGCTTGCGGTAGTGTTTATGCGATACGATGATGAATTTGAAAGAAATATACATCGAATCAGATTTAAGCAGGAAGTGATTAATCAGGTCACCAGCTGCGTTCTTGAAATCAATGCTCAAGGCTCAGATGCCTATCAACGCCTTTTCTACCTGATACACTTCGGCGATTGGCTTTCTTTTTACCTGGCAGTCAAGCTTGGATATGATCCCATGGAAATCAATGTGCTCAATGAGCTGAAAAACAAGCTGTCTTCTATCCCGCATCTAGGAGAGTCATGAAAGAGGAACTGCCTGATTTATCAGAAATACAAGAGCAGGATGAATTCTTTCGCGAGCTGAACATCAGAGTTGATCCCGGACAGACACCCTTGAGGATTGACCGATTTTTATCAGATCGGCTCGCTCATGTAAGCAGAACAAGGATTCAGCAGGCAGCACAAGCCGGGGCTATTACAGTTAATCAGAAATCGGTTAAACCAAATTATAAGGTTAGACCTGGTGATCTTATCAATGCGGTTTTTCCTAGCCATGAGGAGAATACAGATCTTATACCGGAAAACATCCCACTGGATATCATTTATGAAGATGATGATCTGCTTATAATTAATAAACAACCTAATCTGGTAGTTCATCCCGGTCTGGGTAACCACAGAGGAACTTTGGTGAATGCCCTGATGTGGCATTTCAAGAATCTCCCGATGAATGAAGATCATCGTCCGGGACTGGTTCACAGACTCGATAAAGATACCACAGGGCTGATGGTTATTGCCAAGTCTGAGGTGGCTTTATCTCATCTTGCCAAGCAATTTTTTGACCGTAGTATTGACCGCAAATACCTGGCCTTGGTTTGGGGCGATGTTGAATCAGATTCCGGCAAAGTGGAAGCGCATATCGGCAGGCACAGCCGCGAAAGAATGCAATTTGAAGCATTTCCGGATGGCAGTTTTGGAAAACACGCAATCACGCATTATCAGGTGGTTGAGCGCTTTCATTATGTAACTCTTGTGAGTTGTAAACTGGAAACAGGAAGAACTCATCAAATCAGAGTTCACATGAAACATCTGGGACACACTTTGTTTAATGATGCAAGATACGGCGGCGATAAAATCCTTAAAGGCACCATATATTCAAAGTACAAGCAATTCATAGATAACTGCTTTACTCTTTTCCCAAGGCCTGCTTTGCACGCCGCTACACTGGGGTTCACACACCCGGTCAGCGGAAAAAGGATGTTTTTCGAACAACCTCTGCCGCCAGATTTTAGCAATTTACTGGAAAAATGGAGGAAATACTGGGCTTCCCTGCAGCTGAGGGATGAACGGGATGAAGTGAGCTGATTTTAAGACCAGGTCAGATCTTCCTCAGATGAAGGTGCAGACGGCTGATCTCTCTGTGGCACGACTTCATTATCATGCTGCTCATCACTTCCCGAAAAATCATTCGTTTCTGAATGATGCTGATAAGGTGGTTTTTCTGCATCAAAATCGTAGTCTGGCATCAATTCGGTTTTGATGTAATCTATAGTTTCATCTAAAGCATCAACAAACTTTTTAAAATCCTCCTTGTAAAGGAAGATTTTATGACTGTCATAACCTTCCCCGTCAAATTTTCGTTTGCTTTCAGTAATAGTTAGAAAGAAGTCTCCCTGTTTGGTGCTCCTTACATCAAAAAAATAAGTCCGCCTTTTTCCGGCCTTCAGCTTCTTGCTGAAGTATCCACTGAACTTTCCATTTTGTTCCACAGAGAGGGATTTTTATTTTGCTTTCAGCTAAAATACATTTTCTCGCGAAAAAAAACATGATCTGCTAAAAATTTATGAAACAGCCTGAACCCTATGCTCCATTTGCTGCAATTCATAGATTTCTGAATACAGACCGGCTTGCTGCATGAGTGATTCATGTGTTCCGGACTCTGCGATTTGTCCGTCATCCAATACAATTATTTTATCAAAATGAATCAGTGAAAATATTCTGTGAGTGATAATAAGGGCTGTTCTTCCTGCAAAAGCATGTTCCAGACTTTGTTGTATTTTCTTCTCGGTCTCGGCATCTACCGCAGAGAGTGAATCATCCAAAATCAATAAGGCAGGTCTTCTTATCAAAGCTCTTGCAATGGAAATTCTCTGTTTTTGGCCTCCCGATAGCATCACCCCCCTTTCACCTACAATCGTATCGTAAGCCTGAGGAAATTTCATGATTTCATCGTGAACGGAGGCCGCCCTGGCAGCTTCTTCTATTTCATCCCTGCTTTTGTTGTCTAATCCGAAGGCAATATTTACGGCAACTGTTTCGCTGAAAAGAAATACATCCTGCGGTACAAATCCAATCTGACTTCTCACCGATGAAACATCGTAATTTTTAATAGAAACCCCGTCAAGTAAAAGCTCTCCTTGCTGCGGATCATACATTCTAAGCAGAAGATCAGCGATTGTACTTTTACCAGATCCGGTTCGACCAATGATAGCTACCTTTTCTCCTGCTTTGATTTGAATGCTGAAATCCTTCAATGCCTTAATTCCGGTATGCGGATAGGTGAAGCTCACATTTCTGAATTCAATATCCCCTCTGAGTTGCAGTTCCACCGAACCTTTGTTTTGTACGGAGGGCTCCTCATCCAGGAAACGGTTAATCCTTCTCATGGAAGCAATTGCCCGCTGAACCATAGAAGCAACCCATCCCAATGAGCTTACCGGCCACATCAACATGTTTACATATAAAATAAATTCAGCTATGTTGCCTGTGGTAACTTTACCCATTCCGGCTTGCATACCTCCGAGCCATACAGTGAGCACCAGACTGCAGCCAATCAGAAAATTCATCACCGGAAAATAAATGGCCTCAAGGCGGGCGAGTTTCAGCGAAGCCTTCCGGTAAGCATTGCTTTCTTCCGTAAAGTGATCGGTCATTGCACTTTCCCTGGAATAGCTCTGTACCACACGAATTCCGGAATATACCTCTTGTGCCTGACTTGTTAAATCACTAAGCCGCGCTTGTATGGCCTCACTTGACTTGTCGATTTTTCGATTGATAACGTAAATCAAAATGCTCAGAATTGGAAGAGGGAGCAAAACATAAGTAGTCATTTCAGAATTGATCTGCCACATCGTCACTATGGCAAAAGTTGTGGTAAAAAACAGGTTCACAGTATACATAATGGCAGGCCCCAGATACATTCTGACCCTGCTCACATCTTCCGTGATTCTGTTCATCAAATCTCCCGTAGCATTCCGGCGATAGAATGCAAGATCCAATTTTTGATAATGGGAGTATATCTTATTCTTGAGATCAAACTCAATCAGGCGGCTCACCACAATAATGGACTGCCGCATAAAAAAAGTAAAAAAACCTTCCGCAAGAGCTACACTCAGATAAATCAGAAAAAACCGGGCCAGTAAAACAAATAATTCCTCCGTCAGGCTTGATTGTGCAGCATCTTGTTTGAGCGCAATCAGGCTGAGTTTAGAGCTCACTGCATCAATGGCTTCGCCAACCACGGTTGGGTTGTATACCCGAAAGAAGTTTGCTGCAATGACAAAACAAATACCACCGAGAACCCTGAATTTATATCGGGCAAAATACTGGTTAAGGCTTAAAAGTTCTTTCATGAAGGCATCCTTAGGCATTGGCGGGACAGCTTTTAGCGTATTTAAAAAATAGGTCTAAATTTGCCGCTCGCCGGAATGGGCGAACATAAGTAAATAAAAGGATATGAGTGGTTTTGAATCTATGGTAGCCCATCCGCCTGTGCGCAGGGATTCTCATTTATTTTTCATGCAGCAGGAGATGGGTCATGAGCAAATTGTGTTTTCTCACGATCCGGATACCGGTCTTAAAGCCATAATTGCCGTTCACAGCACTGTGCTTGGTCCGGCATTAGGAGGTTGCAGAATTTGGAATTATGCCAATGAGTCTGACGCCGTTTGGGACGTGCTGCGTCTTTCTCGTGGAATGACCCTGAAGTCATCTATCTCAGGTATTCAGCTGGGTGGAGGGAAATCTGTGATACTGGCCGGACCGGACACGGTTCGCAATGAAGCTTTCTGGAAGAGTTTCGGCAAAATGGTTGACAGGCTGGGAGGAACATATATCACTGCCGAAGACGTTGGGACATCCACGCGTGAAATTGCGTATATGATGCAGGTAACTTCTCATGTTTCGGGAAAACCCATGGAGGCTGGTGGTACCGGAGACCCTTCACCGGTCACTGCCAAAGGCGTATATTATGGAATGAAGGCCGCTGTTAAGATCTGGAGAGGATCAGACAGCCTGAACGGAGTAAAAGTTGCCGTGCAAGGCGCCGGACATGTAGGTCTCTATCTGATTGAGCGTTTAAGGCAGGAGGGTGCAGTGGTTTATGTATCAGATATCCGCGAAGATTCAATCAAAAAAGCAGTCGAACAATTTGGAGCCATAGCAGTGCCTGCTACAGACATATATGATACTGATGCCGATGTGTATGCTCCTTGTGCATTGGGGGCAAGCCTCAACAGTGAGACCATTCCCAAGCTTCGTTGCGCTGTGATAGCAGGTGCGGCCAATAATCAGCTGGCCGAAGAAAGCCTTCACAGCCAAATGCTCAGAGACAGAGGAATAATTTATGCACCGGATTTTCTGATCAATGCAGGAGGAGTGATCAATTGCTACCGTGAAGTGTCAGGCGTTTCTGAAGAAACCATTCATGAGCTTGTAGAGGCCATATATGACAAAACCCTACATGTAATTCAAACTGCTTCTAAAAATCAGGCAGGTACTCATGAAACCGCTGTGAATATTGCAATGCAAAGAGTTCAGGAAGCCAAACTAAAGAAGCAGTCCTGAGATGCTGGGAAGAAGAAACCTAAGGGTAAAAGTAATGCAGGTTCTTTTTGGAGCCGAAATGGATGGAGCCAGCAGTAAGGGCTTTTTGGAAAATGAGTTGTCAAGAAGTATAGATCGTGCAATTACTCTGTATCTTCTGAATCTTTATACAGCTATCGAAGTTATGCGCTATGCGCTTGAGGATGCCGAAATCAGAGCTGCCAAATTTGTTAAGACAGAAGATGATCTCCACTTTAAACCCCTGATAGCCACCAATCGACTCTCACTTTATCTCAGCAGGAGCGAGGAATTCAAAGAATTGCTTAAGGCTTATAAAGTTAGCTCACTGCTTGAACGTGAAACAGTAAAAAGTCTATACCGGGAGTTTCAGCAGTCTGACGAGGTTCGCATGTACGAAAAGCTCGAAAACCCAAGCCTTGAAGCAGATGCGCACCTTTTCAGATATCTGATCGGACGAGTGTTTACCCAAAATGAAGCCTATACTCAATTGCTCGAAGAGCAGTTTGTAAATTATCACGACGAACAAGACCTTTTGCTGCATATCATCGGCAAATACACAGAGCAATTTGAAAAAGATGGCGAAAGTGACTTCCTGATGAATGTGAAGAATTTTGAAACTGAAAAGAAGTTCGCCTTCGATCTGCTCTCCTCATATCTTGAACATGCAGAAGAATTTCTGCCCGAAATAGAAAAAGCTCTGCGTAATTGGGAGCTTGAGCGCATCGCCGCAATAGATCTTATCCTCATTAAACAAGCTCTTTGCGAACTCAAATACTTCCCCATCATACCGGTAAAAGTCACAATCAATGAATACATTGATATTTCAAAAATGTATTCCACTCCAAAAAGCAAAGAGTTTGTTAATGGTGTTCTTGACAGGATCAAAAATGATATGCTGGGCAGGGGCGAAATCAAAAAAATGGGCAGAGGCCTGATGGAATAAATACATAATCATGAAATCAATCCGAATTTCCCTTCTTTTTTTGTTGTTTGTCCTGACTTTTACTGCCTGCAGAAAGCCTGGTAATCCCAATGCCGGTCTGCCCGCTTCTGTTCTAAAGGATACTACTTCTGTTTCTTTCAGTGAATATGAATTTGACTTCGGCAGCATTACAGAAGGTGAATCAATCACACACGTTTTTACATTCACCAACACAGGCAGTAATGACTTGATCATTGCCAATGCAGTGGGAAGCTGCGGATGCACCGTTCCGGTTTACCCCAAGACTCCGGTAAAGCCGGGAGCTACAGATTCTGTTAAAGTAACTTTCAACAGTACCGGAAAATCAGGCGATCAAAACAAATCAGTGACCATTACCTGCAATACTTCTTCTCATATAGAAAGACTGATGATGAAAGGAACCGTCAAACCTAAATCCAGATAAAATGCTACTACAAGCTAAATCCTTCGACCCTGTTATCCTTTTGATTTATGGAGGTCTATTTGCTGTGATCTACTTTTTCTTCGTTCGTCCGCAGTCTAAGCGAGCCAAAGAACAAAAAAAGTTTTCCGAGGAATTGAAAAAAGGTGATCGCGTGGTTACATCGGGCGGAATTCACGGCCGGATTCTTGAACTGGAAGAATCTACCGTTATGCTCGAAATTGACCGGAATGTTAAAATCAGAATGGAGCGAACCGGCATCTCAATGGAAATGAGCCGCGAAGCCCAAAACAAGGAGCAGAAGGCAACTTCTGCAAATTGATGCTCTCCGTTGGTATCACTGGTGGAATCGGAAGCGGTAAAACCACGGTGTGCCGCATGTTTGAGGCTCTGGGTGTGCCCGTTTATTATGCCGATGAGCGTTCTAAAGCGATCCTGGGTTCAGATCCGGAAGCCATTAAAAAAGTAAAAAGTTTACTTGGAGATGAAGCTTATCTCCCCGACGGAAAACCCGATCGTGATTTTATTGCTTCACGGGTATTTAAAGATGCCGGACTGCTTAAAGAACTCAATCAAATTCTTCATCCATTGGTTTTTCAGGATACACTTCAGTGGCTTAAAGCTCAAACAGCACCTTATGTTTTGCGCGAAGCTGCCTTGCTTGTAGAAACGGGTATGTATAAATTACTTGATAAGCTGATTGTGGTCACTGCACCCGAAGAAGAGCGAATTGCAAGAGTGATGAAGAGAGATCACTGCAGCAGAGAGCAAGTTTTACTTCGAATGAAAAACCAATTGCCTGAAGAAGAAAAATGCAAACGGGCAGATTTTATCATTGAAAACCTTTCTCCGGAAAAGATAGCTGAGGATGTTCAGAAACTGCACCGGCAACTCTTATCTTTAGCAAATGGCCAATAAAAAAATAGGCATACTGGGTGGAGGGCAGCTGGGGCGCATGTTGCTGCAAAGTCTTCCTGACTATGCCGCAGAAGCCCGCGTTCTTGAATCAGATCCACACTGCCCGGCCTCAGCATTGGCTGAGGTTATTCCTGCCTCTTTCAGAAATGAAAATGATGTGCTGGCTTTTGGAAGAAGCTGCGATATACTTACCATCGAAATTGAGCATGTTCATGCCGGAGCTCTTGCAAAGCTTGAAAAGGAAGGAGTCAAGCTTATCCCTTCGGCTCAAGTTGTATCGGTTATTCAGGATAAAGGCTTGCAAAAAGCTTTTTTTCAAGAGCATGGAATTCCTACTGCAGATTACATTTTACTTGACTCCGCCTTCAGCTTGCCTGACAATGCGCACCATATGTTCCCTGCCGCACTCAAACTCAGAAAAGGGGGCTATGACGGCAAGGGCGTGCAAATCATGAATGATGCTTCCGAGATTCCCGACGGTATTTTTGATGCTCCCTGCCTGCTCGAAAAGCTTGCCGACATTGCCATGGAAGTTTCTGTGATCGTTGCCGTTGATCAAAAGGGACAAATAGCCTGTTTCCCTCCGGTTGAAATGGTGTTTGATCCTGTGCTCAACCTGGTTGATTATCTCATTTCTCCTGCTGCACTATCTCAGGAATTACAGAAAGAGTCGGAACAATTGGCCATCCGGACAGCAAAAGCATTTGCCAGCCCGGGCTTGTTTGCCGTTGAGATGTTTTTAACCAAAACAGGGCAGTGGCTGGTCAATGAAGTAGCTCCCAGACCACACAACAGCGGGCATCAGACCATCGAAGGCAATTACAGCTCTCAGTATGATGCGCTGGCGAGGATTCTTTGCGGCCTTCCTTTAGGCAACACTTCACTTCGCTGTCCGTATGAAAAGCTTGGTGTCAACT
>CAZUHX010000068.1:0-11630 GCA_964620795.1 uncultured Chitinophagaceae bacterium | reverse complement strand
TTAGCACTAAACTTACAGTTGTATTCTTCAGGAATAGCCCTCTCTAGGGGGATTTCAATGAATTTGAACTCCACTTGCGCGCCATACTGGGATAGCCTGTTGCTCCTGTACATCTGAATCGCAATGGAGCCTCTGCCGTAATTCTCAGTCCAGGAAACGGAACAGTGAGCACATATGAGGGAATAGCTGAAGCAATGAATGAAGAAAACGCTGATATCAGAATCTTTGGTAAAGCAACTGCCAGACCCTACCGCAGGATGGGTGTGGCCCTTTGCTGGGGAAATGAGCCGCCTGAACAATTGGTTGAGCGCGCTGTTCGCGCCGCCGCCTCTGTTCGCCTCAAACTTAGCTGATGGAATTGCGCACGCGCTGGGTATAATTGCGCAGCGCAGTCCGGAAATCGGAACCTGATTTTTGCATGTCTTCCAGAATATCTATCGCACCCAATACATGGGTCAACATCTCGCCTTCATCGTCTCCTTCAATCGCAATGGCCGGATTTTTTTCATTGAGTAAACAGTCCTCTGCTTCACGAAGTTGATCTATCGAAAACGTTTCAGCCAGATGGCGGATCACAGGCAGTTTCATGACTTCAGCTTTTCAAGCATACCCAGTACAAATTCTTCCTTTGAAGTGGAAGCCCCTTCCAGCAGTTGGCCATTTTTGAATGTGGCTATGAAGGGCAGGTTGTCTACCCCGGCCGCTTTGCGGGCAGCGGCATTCTGCTCGGCATTGACTTCTGCAAAAAAGACGGATTGATTTTCTTCAGCCGAAGAAAGCCTCTTGAATTTGGGAGCAAACAATTTACAGGAGCCGCACCAGTCGGCATAAAACTTTACAATCACTTTGTCGTGTGATTCCAGCGCCTGCTGAAAGTCCTGATCGCTGAGTGTTGAAACAGCCATATCTTTATGTTATGCCGCAAAGATGTGGCTTGGCCGTGAATTTCGCAGGCTTCTAAATTTTATTTAGCAGTTTTTACCCAACAGCCCGCGATGTGATCATCTATCCGCCCCACGGCTTGCAGAAAAGCATAGCAAATGGTGGTTCCCCTGAACCTGAATCCTCTTTTGCCCATGTCACGGCTCAGTTGATCAGACAAAGCAGAACTGGCAGGAAGGTCCTGTCTGTAGTTTGGATGATTGATCAGACTTTCGTTTCCGCAGATCACATCCAGATAAGCACCGAAACTTCCGAATTCTGCCTGAACTTCCAGAAATCGCCCGGCATTGTTGATGGCCGCTTCTATCTTCAATCGGTTGCGCACAATTCCCGCATCCTGCATCAGACGATCAACATCATCTGCGTCCATGGCCGCCACCTGCAGTGCATCAAATCCGCGAAATGCTTTCCTGAAATTTTCGCGTTTCCTGAGAATCGTAAGCCAGCTCAGACCGGCCTGAAAACTTTCAAGGATCAGAAATTCAAATAAAATCCGATCATCGCTTACCCTCCGACCCCATTCCTCATCGTGATACTTTTGATAAAGCGCATCGGTTCCGCACCAGGCGCAGCGAAGCTTGCCATCGGCACCTTCGAGCAAATAGGAATTTTCAGGCATACCTCGTTCTAAACAGATTGATCACCAAGCGGGCTCCTCGAGCCAAGCGGAACAACAGACCAAATCTCCTCAAAAGCATCATGCGTAAGGCAAAGCGGCTGATTTTGCGGCTCAGAATCAGACAGAGCAATGAAAGCCCCAGAATCCATGCCGCAGAAAGCGAACTAAATGCCCACAGACTGAGTGCCAGCAAAAGAGCCGTCCACCAGGCCAGAGCGCTGCTCATCTGCTTCAGGATGAAAAGCGGAATCCGGCTGCCCGGCATGCCCGAGCGGATACCGGAAAATATTTTCCAAAGCGCCCCAAGCAAAAGCAAAGAAAAAAGCATGAGCCCCGCAATAAGCAGCAGCAGGCTTTTACCTGCAATTACGACCATAGATTCAAGCCAGGACCAGTCTGAAATCATGAGCTGATTTGTTTGAAAAATACCCTCCATAAAACATGCCGAAAGACTGTTTTATCATTTACTTAACAAATCTAAGGCCGAAATGGCTACTTTTGCAGCCATTTTTACCCCAACCCTATGCTCAATCAGCAAATCCGAAACATCGCCATCATCGCCCACGTTGACCACGGAAAGACCACTCTCGTAGATAAAATTCTGCACCAGTGCTCGCTTTTTCGCGAGAATCAGCAAACCGGCGAACTCATTCTCGACAACAATGAACTGGAGCGGGAGCGCGGCATTACCATTCTTGCTAAAAACGTATCCGTAGAATACAAAGGCGTTAAGATCAACATCATCGACACTCCGGGCCACGCCGATTTTGGCGGAGAAGTGGAGCGGGTGCTCAACATGGCCGACGGCGTTTTGCTGCTGGTAGATGCTTTTGAAGGGCCCATGCCCCAGACCCGCTATGTGCTTTCTAAAGCCCTTGCCCTGGGTAAAAAACCCATTCTGGTCATCAACAAAGTGGACAAAGAAAACTGCCGTCCCGATGAAGTGCATGAATCGGTTTTTGACCTGATGTTCCACCTGGGAGCCACCGAAGATCAGCTCAATTTCCCTACCGTTTACGGCTCTGCCAAGCGCGGCTGGATGGGCGGCGACTGGAAACATCCGGCCGAGGACGTCATCTTCCTGCTCGACACCATTATAGGTCATATTCCTGCACCTCAGCTGCTGGAGGGAACCTGCCAGATGCAGATCACTTCACTCGATTATTCCAGCTACATCGGCCGAATCGCCGTGGGTCGTGTGGCCCGTGGCAAACTCGTTTCCGGCAGCCCCGTTACGCTCATCAAGCGCGACGGCAGGCCGGTCAAATCCAAAATCCGCGAATTGTATGTGTTCTCCGGACTTGGAAAGATCAAAGCACAGGAAGTGCCCTGCGGCGATATCTGTGCCGTGGTTGGGGTAGAAGGCTTCGACATCGGCGACACCATTGCCGATTTTGAGACGCCGGAAGCCCTTCCTCCAATTCACATCGATGAGCCGACCATGAGTATGTTGTTTACCAACAACAACTCGCCGTTTTTTGGTAAGGAAGGAAAGTTTGTGACCTCGCGTCACCTGCGCGACCGCCTCATGAAAGAGCTCGAGAAAAACCTGGCGCTCCGTGTAGAAGAAACCTCCTCGGCCGATGCTTTTAATGTATTCGGAAGGGGTATTCTTCACCTCTCCATTCTCATTGAAACCATGCGCCGCGAGGGTTACGAGCTTCAAATCGGCAATCCCAGGGTTATTGTGAAAGAAGTGGATGGTCAAAAATGCGAGCCCGTAGAACAGCTCACCATAGATTGCCCCGAAACCGCAGCCGGAAAATGTATTGAACTGATTACCCAGCGCAAAGGCGAGTTGCTCATCATGCAGCCCAAGGGCGATCTGATGCATCTTGAATTTGAAGTTCCCTCCAGGGGACTGATCGGCCTGAGAACCCAGGTGCTTAACGCTACTCAGGGAGAGGCCATCATGGCGCATCGTTTCACCGAATTTAAGCCATGGAAGGGAGACATTCCCGGACGTGTAAACGGCACACTGATTGTAAAAGAAACCGGCCGTACCACCGCCTATTCCATGGATAAACTTCAGGACCGGGGTATCTTTTTTGTTGATCCGGGAGTAGAAGTGTATGAGGGTCAGATCATTGGAGAAAACAGCAAGGCCGGCGATCTGGTGGTGAATGTGACACAGGCCAAGCAGCTCACCAACTTCAGGGCATCGGGTCATGACGACAAAACAGCCATGGCTCCGCCCGTGAAAATGTCGCTGGAAGAGTGTATGGAATATATTCAGGAAGATGAATATGTAGAAGTAACTCCGCTTAACCTTCGCCTCCGCAAGATTCTTCTGAACGAGAACGACCGCAAGCGCTACGCCAACAAGGCGTTGAGCTCCATGTAATGTTTCCCCGGATTAGGGTATAGAGGTAAAACATATTTTAAGTAATTCCATTTTTGGGGGGTGTCCCCTGCGCTTCTGTTTTTGTTGCATTGCAAGACTTTTCTACTGCGCAGGGGCCGGGCCCTTCGCTCATACTCCTCGCTCCGCCACAGACGGCTATTCTAAAGGCGGGAGAGTTCTATTGGTGGCGGAGCTGCGGGGTATCCGCTTCGGTCCCTCACCCGGGCTTCCGGGTTTTAATCGGGCAACAGGAAATTCAAAAAGCAGCAATAAGCCGGGGCAGCGATGGGAAGGGCCGGCCGCAGGCCGGGCCCGCCGGAGGCGGGCGGAACCCCTGAACAGCGCGGCCGGGCACAACCGCAGAGCCGGATAACGGCAGACCGGCAAGTGCCCGGAGCCCCCCAAAGCATAGCTTAATACGTTTCTTTTCATTCATCCGGATGAACGATTTCCGACTTCATAAATCAATCCTTTAAAGATTTATATGTTTTTATTGCATGGTTTGCTATCCCTCATTATTGGTGCATTGAAGAGCGTTCTTGCTGCTTTTGTATTTAAAAATTCAAAAGACTATATTTGGTTGGTTAAAGTCTGCTTATGCGCCAAAACAGTACCCTTCGATTCGTGTTTTTTCTTTTGATGCTTGCCAGTTCCGCAGCTTTTGCGGCAGGCCCCTCACTCACCGGCAAGTGGGTGGTAAAGAGCATCGATTACAAGTATGCCAATGATCCGGAAAAGGATTATCCGCTCAGCAGGAATGATTACGAGCGAATGGTGAAAGCAGAACAGACCTTTGAGTTTTCCTCAACCGGCATGCTCACACTGAATTATCTGAAAGCCGATTATCCGGAGTTGCATGCTTTTGTATATGACGGGAAAATCCTCAAATTCAGTGCGGCTCCTATGAATGCTGCAGAGATTCTTGCAGGAGCTTCTACTGCTGCCTGGCTTGAAAGAGCCTCGGCATTTGAAGTGCAGAAGAAGGGGAAGGATATCTCTTTGATTCAGCAGAATCAGGTTTGGAAACTGAGTCTGAACCTGGAGCGGGTGCAGTAATTTCTGAATAAATCAGGAAAAATCATGAAAAAAATCGGTTTATGGCTGATGTTGCTTGGGTTGTTTGCTTCTGTGCAGGCTGTGGCTCAGAATGTGAATTATCAGTTGGAGCTTCGTTACCTGGGTTGGGATGGCCGCGGCGATCAGTCGGGAACACCCGAATATACTTTTTACATTTTTGCCCGAGACAATGCCGACCCTACAGAAACAGGCGGACAGTGTTTTTACACCGGCGATGATTTTCCGAATGGGGGTGTGAACAGCAATGTAACCTCTACCGTAGGAGGCAATATTTTCGGCACTTCTGTGGCATTGCGTACACGAAATAATACTTCTGCTACGCAGATTCTTTTCCGGACTGATGCCTGGGAAAAAGATTGTAGCAACAACTGCAATTTTGTGAGCGCCTGTAACTGTGCACCCATCATCGGTTGTATCAGTGAAGATGATGATCGATCTTCCTGCGCTACGGCAGGCGCATTTGATTTTCGGAATTTGCCTCCCTGCCAGTGGAATGATGTGCCTATTTTTTCTTGCGGCTCTTATTACTACGCAGTTCGTGTGCGTTGGGAATTTACAAGCATCACCGCCGGAAGTATCAATCAGCAGCCCTACAGTTTCTGCGGTGTCGGAGATCCGCCTTTGATGGGCAGCAGTTCTTCTGCTACTTCTTTTTCAACTTATCAGTGGCAGTCGCAGGACAACTGCACGGGCTCATGGACAGATGTTCCCGGTGCTGCGAATCTGGAGTATGATCCGCCTAACGGTTTGACAGTGACAACCTGTTACCGCCGTCAGGCCAGTGCCTGTCAGATCAACGGAACTTCGATCAGCAGTGTGTCGAATACGGCCACCTTCAACAATACCTCCGGAGTAACCAATAATGTGGTTTCTGCGAATCAGGATTTTTGTGTTTCCGGTACCGTGGTGCCTACTCCGCTAACGGGTACACAGCCGCTGGGAGGAACAGGATCTTATGTTTACGAATGGCAGCAAAGTGTTGACAATGGTGCGTCATGGACCATTGTGTCAACTTCTACTGCAGTTCTTGGTTATGCTCCAGGGGCATTGAGCGGTACCCAACTTTACCGCAGGCGTGTTGCGTCGGGAGCTGCCTGCGATAACCTGAGCAACAATGTAACGATTTCGGTTACGCCCGCCATAACCGATAATACTATTCTGGGAGATCAGACCGTTTGCGGGAGTCAGGATCCGGCAGGCCTGAACGGCTCAGTTCCGGGAGGAGGAAGCGGCATTTATGTTTACCAGTGGCAATTCAGTATTGATGCCGGGGCAAGCTGGCTGAATATTTTCGGTGCCAATACGCAGAACTTTGATCCGGGGCAGCTTTCTCAGACCACACAATACCGAAGGCTGATACGTTCGGGCGCCTGCAATAGTGTGAGCAATTCCGTGACCGTGGTAAGGCTTGATGATATTGCAGACAATACCATTTCCGGTAGTCAGATTTATTGCACCAATGGTGACCCTCCCGCCTTTGGTGGCTCTCTTCCAAGCGGCGGCACGGGTGCGTATTTCTATCAATGGCAGCAGAGTCTGGACGGCAACAGTTGGTCTGATATACCGGCTGCCAGTGCACAAACTTATGATGCGCCCAATCAGTTGAATACCATTTTCTATCGCAGGATCGTAAACTCGGGGCCTTGTTCAAGTCTGAGCAATGTAATCACCATTTCTATTACACCTCCGGTGCAGGACAACTTGATTGGAAGCGATCAGATCGGCTGCGGAACTTATGATCCCACCATCATCAACGGCTCTGTTCCCACCGGCGGTAACGGAGTATATGCTTATATCTATCAGAGCAGCACAGACGGCGGGTTGAACTGGACGAATGAGGCAGCTGGTCTTCCTAATTTTGATCCTCCGGCCATATCACAAACCACAGTTTATCGCAGAATTGCCTCGTCAGGGCCCTGCCGGATAGAGAGTAATCCGGTAACGGTAACGATTATTCCGGTGATCACCAACAACAATATAGATCCCTATCAGAGGTTCTGTGCTTCAGGAGATCCGGCTCTGATTGCTGGAGCCGCGCCCGGCGGAGGAACGGGAAGTTACAATGTGGTGTGGGAGGAAAGCACCAATTCCGGGGTTTCATGGAGTACACTCAGCGGAGTAACAAGCAATTCTTATGACCCTCCTTTCACCAACATCACGCGTCTTTACCGCAGATTGATCACGTCAAGTGTGTGTAACTCTGTGTCTAATGTAAGCACAGTGAACATACTCAGCCCGCCTTCTATTCTCAATGTAACTTTTACTGATGTTTCCTGCTTCGGCGGAACTGATGGCAGGGTAGTGGTGGTTGGAAGTTCTTCCAATGGCTCGCTTCGTTATTCCAACAATAACGGTACTTCCTATCAGGCATCCGGTAGTTTCAATGGGCTTGTAGCGGGAAGCTATCCTGTTATTATCCGCGACGACAGTCTTTGTTCTACTGCTTTTGCCGCCAATCCGGTGGTCATTTCTGAGCCGCCTCAGCTCACGCTTAGTTTGGGAAAAGTAGATCCAAGTTGTTCGGGTGTGAGCAATGGCGTCATCAATGCCATTGCAGCCGGAGGTACTGCTCCATTCAGCTATTCCATTAACGGCGGGGCATTGCAGCCTTCAAGTACCTTTACGAATCTTCCCTCAGGATCATATACCATTCTGGTCAGAGATGTGAAGGGTTGCCAGGCAACAGCAACGATTGTTCTGTTTAATGCCTATGCAGTTACAGTGGCTGTGACAGGTACCGTGCCAGTTTCCTGTAATGCCGGCAGCGACGGACAGCTTACAGCCGTGCTTACCGGTGGCAATCTGCCTTTCAGTTACACAATCAATAACATCAACTTCCAGGCTTCGGGAACGTTTACCGGTCTTAGTGCGGGTACTTATACGGTAACGGGTCGGGATGCCAATGGCTGTTCTGCCACAGATGCAGGAACTGTTACAGAGCCATCACCTTTGCGTGTGGTTCTGGATTCCACTGTAAGTAACCGATGCAGCAACGACGGAAGCGGTGGTATTTACATCAGCGTGTCAGGTGGCAATCCGGGCTACACTTATCTGTGGAATACGGGTTCTGCTCAGCAAGACCTCAGCCCGATTACGGCAGGTATCTACAATGTGACGGTAACGGATACCAAGTCCTGCACCGCGACAGCAGTAGCGGCTGTGACTCAGCCTGCTGCCCTGGTGGCCAACCGGGCTTCAATGACGCCTGTGCGGTGCTTTGGCTTCCCGACAGGTTCCATTGATATCACTGCCAGCGGAGGGACACCGCCCTTCCGTTTTAACTGGAGTAATGGCGCTAGCAGTGAGGATGTTATCAATGTGTCGGCAGGGCCTTACCGTGTGACCATTACCGATGCCAATAACTGTTCGGCACTTCTTTTGGATACCGTCAGTCAGCCGCCGCAGCTGATTTTGAGCGCCACCTCAATTTCTGCTACTTGTGCCAATACGGCCAACGGTTCCATTGATCTGACGGTGAATGGTGGTGTAGCCGGATATACTTTCCTTTGGAACGACGGAGCTATATCAGAAGACCGTCTGGCCTTGCCCGGCGGGTCTTACACGGTAGAAGTCACTGATTTCAATGCCTGCCGTGCCAATACAACAGTATTTGTGTCCAGTCCTGCAGCTCTTCAGTTGAGTGTAAGTACCACAGCAGCTCCTTGCTCGGGAATTGCGGGAGGTGGAGCAACAGCCTCTGCCTCAGGAGGCACCGCACCATATCAGTTCAGCTGGTCCGGCGGGCAAACGGGTGCTTCGGTCAATAATCTTGCAGCCGGTACTTATTCCGTTACGTTAACAGACGCCAACAATTGCACGGCGACGGCTCAGTTCATAATTACCCAGCCTGCCTCTGCACTCTCGGCATTCAGTACACCGGCCGAAGTAAGTTGCAATGGTGGAAACAACGGACGGATTGATGTTTCAGTTTTCGGAGGAGTATCACCATACAGTTATGCATGGAGCAACGGAGCTTCATCAGATGATCTGAGCAATGTGGCTGCAGGAATTTACACGCTCACCATTACAGACCAAAACAGTTGTACACTTCTGTTGAGCGATACCGTAACGGAACCACTACCGATACAGGCATCTGCTGTGGCAACAGCCAATATTTGTAATGGCGGAAGTGCCGGTTCGGTAGATCTTACTGTGAGCGGAGGCACCGGGCCATACAATTACCTTTGGAATAACTTCAGTACCAGTCAGGATATTACAGGTTTACCTGCCGGTTCATACAGTGTGATCGTGACCGACAGCAGATCTTGTCTTTCTACGGCGACTGCTGTGGTTGGTCAGCCTGCGGCCATCCTGATTACAGCAAACGTGTCGCCCACCAATTGCAATGGTGTTTCCAACGGAGCCATAGACCAGACCATCAGCGGAGGTACGGCTCCTTATACTTTGCTCTGGAGCAATGGCGCAGGCACAGAAGATTTGAGCAGTCTAAGTCCGGGAACTTATTGCGTAACCATCACAGATGCATCTTCCTGCACGGCTACAGCTTGTTATACATTGAGTTCGTCTGCGGCTATTCAGATCGCTCCAATGCTCAATCCGGTTTCATGCTATGGTGGCGACAATGGTCTTGTTTCGGTGGTGGTCCCCGGAGGAGTTTCGCCTTATACTTATGCCTGGAGCAATGGGGCCAACAGCCCGATCAACAGTGGACTTTCGGCGGCAGCTTACGCCTTGACAGTGACTGATGCCAATGGCTGCACACTGCTCAGCAACTTTACAGTAACAGAGCCGTTTGCCTTGCAATTACAGCTCATTGCAACTGATGCACCATGTGCAGCTGTAGCGGGAGGAAGCGTGAGCAGCTCAGTGAGCGGAGGAACAGCACCTTACCGCTATGTTTGGAACAATCTGCAAACAGATTCCGTGCTCACTGCTGTTCCTGCAGGCACATATTCTGTGGTGGTGACCGATGCCAATAATTGTACGGTTAATGCTTCAGCTGTAGTTGGGCAGCCTTCTGCCATTGTACTCACAGCAGCGGTTACTTCCGTAAGCTGTTCAGGTGCCTCTAACGGAGCTATTGATTTGAGCGTGAGTGGCGGAACTCCTGTTTATGGTTTTGCCTGGAGTAACGGATCTGCCACAGAAGACCTCAGCGGTCTTGCGGGTGGAAGCTATACCGTGACCGTGACCGACAACAATGCCTGCACCGCCACTGCCACCTATACCCTAAGTGAGCAGCCTGCCATCGCAGTAAATTTGTCGGTTAACAGCCCGAACTGTGCTTCCGGAAATTCCGGATTTATTGCCGCTTCCGTGAGCGGAGGAGTAGCTCCATACAGATACAGCTGGAGCACCAGCCCTGCTCAAACGGGTGCCACAGCGGTGAATCTCGGAGCCGGAGCTTATACTGTAACTGTAACTGATGCTTCAGGTTGTACCGCGAGCTCATCAGCCAATGTGGTTGATCCCGCAGGAATGATCGTTTCGGTAATCACCGACAGTGCCAGATGTTCAAACACCAATAGCGGTAAGGCGACGGTTTCCGTAAGCGGAGGAGTAGCCCCCTATAACTACAGCCTCAACGGATTCATAAACAATACAGGGATATTTACAGGTCTTCGTCCGGGAAGCTATTTCGTTCAGGTTTCTGATGCCAACGGATGCTTCGCCAGCTCAGGATTTATCATCAATGCCCCTTCTGATCTTACGGTTGATCTTATTGCTTCTGTGCCTTACCTGTACACAGGCATGAGCACACAGCTTGTGGCTTCTGTAAACTCTCCGGTACCGGTGCAAAGTATCAATTGGTCGCCGGTAGGAGACATTGACTTTAGCGGTTGCAATGATCCCGCCAATTGTAATTCGGTCATCGCCACGCCTCAAATCACGACACTTTATACCGTCGTCGTTTATAACATAGATTCCTGCATGGCTTCGGATACAGTTAGCGTAGAGGTGACTCCTCAGCCCAATGCATTTATACCTACGGCCTTTACTCCTAACGGTGATGGTCTGAACGATCGTTTTGAATTCGACATCCTCGGTGCTACCACCATCAATGTTGAAGTTTTTGATCGCTGGGGCAAAAAGGTATTCAGCAATCCAAGGCAGCCTAACGGACTTACCGGTCAGGATGGCTGGGATGGGACTTATGAAGGCAAACAAATGCCTTTAGGGACTTATGTATATCAACTGGATATCACTTACTCTGACGGGCGTAGGGAGCAGAAAACCGGCACTTTGGTGCTGATGCAATAAAGTGCTGAAAGCTTTAGAAAACGGCTATTCTTTGTAAGGGGTAGCCGTTTTTTTTCTTTAAAAACGATTGTATTTTCCTGTGAGCAGCCGTATTTGAAAGTGGTTGATGGGAATCATTTGAAGCTGAAAGCTGCGCCAGGGGGTGGAGGGGCCGGCGCAGCCGGGTGGCTGCGGCTCCGGGGGCGCAGACTCCTGCGCGTATATAAAAGGCAAAATTTCTCGCCCCGGCCGCTGCCACGGAACCCCCGCAACACCCGGCTCCCGCACGACAAGACAATGAGTTTGCAACCGGATTTTACAGGCGGGAGAGGCGCCCCATTTTATCACGAGAAACCAAACTCACGAGCTAACTGTGAATTTATAGGGTAACCAAAGGCCAATATGGGATTTCAGCCTCAGTAGGTCAAAGCCTCAAAACTGCTGAAG
>CAZUHX010000067.1:0-11674 GCA_964620795.1 uncultured Chitinophagaceae bacterium | reverse complement strand
ATTGACATTGGTTCCGGCAAGAGGTGCATTGCAGAAAAGTCCTGCGGCGGCGCAGATCTGGTCATTGGCAGGAGCTGCAGGACCAGTTATATTGACCGTAGCACAGTAATTATCTGTACAAACAAAGGGATATGGACTGCCAAGTAACATATCATCGATGCGCAGGCATACCGTGTATGAGCCCGGTGAGCTGTAGGTATGTACTGGGTTTCTCAGCCCTGAACTGCTGCCATCTCCAAAGTCCCAGAGATAAATTGGGAAGCCTACATAGCCGGCAATTGTTGTATTAAACTGCACGCTTCCATTGCCTTGATCAATGCTGGTGAATGAAACGTTGCAGCGAGGACTCTGTGGAACAGTTACCTGTCTGCAAAAAGTATCTGCACAGACTAGCCCGCCACCCTGAGCTTCTGTAATCAGACACACGGTATAAACTCCGGGATTGAAGGTATAAGTCATGATATTTTGTCCTTGCACATATCCGGCACCATTATCAAAATTCCAGAGATAGTTGGTGATACTAGAGCCCGAACTTACCACTGAGGAATCATAGAATACATGCGTAGGAAACTGACTGTTGGGGTTTATGGCAAAGTTTGCATTCACCTGACATCCCTGGGCATTGCCCAGCCTGATGATCGCCGTCAACAGCAGTGCCAGAATTGTTTGTAGTCTAACTTTTTTCATAAGTTGATTTTGTTTTGGATAAACTTGTTCGTTAAAGATAAATATATTTTTAGAAAGCAAAAATTAATGCGTTAAAAACAAGTTCTTAAGTTCGAGCTTCTTGGCACTACTGTATGAAATACTCCGGTTCCAATCAGTTTATATCCATCAGAGATTAAGTTTGGCTCATCTGCAAATAACGTCAGGACGGGCTGGGCTCTCCGATTTTGTTCTACCGAAAGTATCTGTAGTTCCATCTGAACGAAAAGCCCGCGCCAGGGGGTGAAGGGGCCGGCCTTTGGCCGGGTGGCGGTAACGCCACGGAACCCCCGAAACACCCGGCCCCGCAGCGCGGGGAGGCGCCCAAATTCATAGCACACTGAATCTTTTGTGAGCCATTTTTGAATGCTGCATGGTATTGCTTGCCTTTATGAACAGCAGTGGTTAAAAACAAAAGCCTCCCCGTTCCGGGGAGGCTTTTCTAAATGATCAGAACAAAGGACTATCGCCGGATGCAGAAACGAATCCCCGCAGAAGTGTTTTCAGACGAATTGATCTTAAACATATACATGCCGGGACTTAGACCTGCCACAGATACAGTGCTTCGGCTCTGATTCAGATCGCCTTCCAGAACGCTTCTTCCGTTGAGATCAAAAATGCGGAAGGAAGTCGAAGATCCGGTGACGGCATCAGCCTGAACAAACAACAAATCAGATGCGGGATTCGGGAAGATGCGCAAATTGGAAGCATCCTGAATCTGAATACCTGAACACAGCAGCACAACGGTATCGCAGTAAGTATCTGTTCCGAAGGCATTGGTAGCCGTGATACAAACTTCAAGTTCACGATTCTGAACGGCGTCATAAGCCACTGTATCGGTTGTGAAAGTGGCATCCGGTTCGGTGCCATTCAGATCAACGAAGCTCCATGAGACAGAAGCTGCATCTGCAGAGGTATTGATAAACTCACCGCCATTGCAATCAGATTGTGTGAAGCTGAAATCAGCCACAGGCTGAATGGGCTCAGGATAGACAGTAACTCTCACCCATGCAGTATCGCAGCCCTGAGGCGAGCCATTGTCGCATACTGTGTACTGGAAAGAATCAACTCCGGTGAAAGCATTGTTGGGATCATACACGATATTGCTTCCGCTGATGGTCGCTGATCCGTTGGCACCATTCGTTACGGCACTGAGAGTCAGCGGATTGGCATCTGGATCTACATCATTGGCCAAAACGGCTATGGAAACAGTATTGGGCTGTGTTACTGAGGCGGTATCGTCGAAGGCTACAGGAGGGGAGTTGGCCGGTACAATTCCCGAAACAGTGACCTGCTTACAGATTTGTGCTGAACCGGAAACATTGAACACGGTGAGGCAAACATTGTAGGTGCCATTGGCAGCATACACATGATTGGGATTACGCTGATTGCTGGTGTCTCCATCGCCGAAATTCCAGGAATAACGATCAGGGTAACCGTCGGTAGAGTCGGTGAAGATGATCAGACCACCACCGCCTGAAGCCCAGCCGAAGTTGGGTGTGGGAACGGCCGGTGGAATGGTAGAATAAGTTGCACTATTGATGTTGCGAAGAGAATCATAACCCAATGTCAGCACCGGACCCTTGGTTTCTCTGGCAAGCCAGGAGTGAGCAGTTGTCGTTGCTGTTTGAGGATATCCGGGAGCATTAGACCAGGGAGAAAAACTTAACAGTTTGATTTCAACCCGGGTCGTTGTTGTTTCCTTTCTTACTTTGCGCAAAGCTTTGTAAGCTCCGGTGGGGGTCACTAATTTGCCCCAGCCATCGATGGTATCAGAGTAGTTGGTAGTGATGGTTACGCGCACCCGGTCAACAGGCTGCCCTACCTGAGAGCCTGGAAATTCTACCTGTAGTCCGGTAGTGCCCGAGAAATTGACGTTATAAGTGCAGGGGAACTGCAACTGCTTGGATGTAGGACTGAAAGGTACTGTAGCAGTTATTCCCTGAAGATTTCCATCTACACCCACATATTCAAGAACGGTAGGAGTTGTGTTGGATACCAGATAATTGATGTTGTCTAATGTGGTCCGTGCATCGCCGCTGGGGAATGCGGTTTGCTGGGCTGCGCTCAGTGTTTGAACAAGAACGGTGTCTGAGGTGCGCGGCTGCAATGTTGCGTAATTCCATACCCGGTTGGCTCCTGATTGGCCGATGTTAAATCCGGCGGGTAGGGCATTGTCGGTGAAAACGCGGTTGTTGAACGGAGGAACAGGCATGTCGGCGCTGACGAGTGTGAGAGGCGTTTGCGCCCGCACAATTGCAAATGACATGAGGAAGAGTGTGGTAAAAATTCTGCTCATTGAGGGTTTAGTTTGAGTTTCTAAGGTATGAAATATGAGTTAGATCGCCAAAAAGTGCCTTTTATACCCAAATTCTAAATATGAATCAATTTTACTTTTCTGTGGCTTGATCCCAGTGAAGCAAAAAGGGCCCCGACTCGTTGATGCGAATCAGCGCACTCTTTCCGTAATTGCCTAAAACTGAAGCATCAGGTTTGAAAATGAATGTTTTGCTGTGTTCCTTTCCAGGATCACAGGCTATCTTTTGCTGCAGACTGAAGTTGAGCCGCGGGGGCAGTGATTTGGCCGCTGTGCCGTCCCAGATCAGCCGGATACAATCTTCGGGAATTGCTTTGGAAAGTTCAATGATGACCATGTTTTCTTTATGAACTAACTTTTTAGGCGTAAGCGGTATCCATTCAATTTTCTCTGATTTGTTTTCACGGATCATCTGCACACCAAGACTTTTGAGTGCTGAAGTATGCCTGCATGCGGGGAGCACGGTCCACAAGAAAATGAGGATTGAAATGGCAGATGCAGACGCAACCGGCTTAAAAAACGTTCTCAAATCGGCTATTTTTAGCCAAAGATAAAGAAGTAAAAACATCGGGAAAGATGCCCTTGTGGTTGAAAAAGATATTGTTGGTGATGGCTTCTATTCTGTTGCTCCTTAGCGGCGGATGGATGCTATTGTTGCTGAATGCTGATAAAATCAAGACATTGGTCATTGAAGAAATCAATGAAAATCTCTTGGTAAAGGTGGAGCTCGCAGGGGAAACAGAACTCTGTTTCTTCAGCACTTTTCCTAACCTTTCACTTAAAGCCGATAAAATTACCGCCTCAAGCGGCACTCAGGGTAGATCTATTCCTCTGTTTCGTTTACAGCATTTACTTCTTTATCTGGATATCCCCCGACTGTTGCGCGGTGAAATTATGATCAGCGGTCTGGAGTTAAGCGGAGGATCTGTTGATCTTTTCATTCCGGTAAAAGGCAACCCCAGTTATGCAATATTTCATCAGAATGACTCTTCGGCAGACAACAGAATAGTTTCTTTGAAGAGATTCAAAGTGAATAATTGCAGAATCAGTTATGCAGATGAGCGCAGTGCTGCGCGCTTCGTTGCAAAATTGCATCATCTAAGCCTGAAAGGAAATCTTCAGTCGGAGGCCGGAGATATGGAAGTTGATTTACATGCCGAAATGAAGAATGGTAATATTCAGGGCTTGAAATGGTTTTTGGGTAAGCCGCTGAATGGCAGCGGGAAGCTTTCTTTTAATCGAAGGATGGGAAGGTATGAGGCTAAAAAGTTTTTGTTTGAAGCAGGAGCATTGAAAATGGATTTAAGCGGAGGCTTGTATGGCGACAGCAGGGGAACTCGTTATGATCTTTCAGTGAGGCATTCAGGCAATCAGCCCATGGAGCTGATCTCTTTGCTGCCCGATTCACTGCAAACCAGGCTGGCAGGCGTAATCGTAAACGGAGATTATCAAATTGGTTTTTCAATTCGGGGCGTGCAGAGTAAAAAAATGCAACCCAAGCTTAGTGCAGAAATCAATATTGAAGATATGATGTGGAATTATCGTGGGAGAGTTCTTGCCGAAAAAATACATGCTGAAATAAAATATTCTTCAGATTATTATATGAATGCGAGTCTGATGATTTTAATCAAAAGTGGTTTTGCGCTTGGCGCACCAATTCGGCTTGGTTTTACTGCAAATCAACTGAGTGGTGATCCCGAGATAGATCTGAGTGGTTCTTTTTCTGCAGACCTTGCGCAAGTTTTTGAAATGAGTGGATTAAATCCTGAACGTTATCATGCAGAAGGCATACTGAAGATTCAGGATTTGAAATTGGCAGGCCGGCTCAGCCGGATAAAGGAAGCTGCGATGAAGGAGATTAACATACAGGGATCGGTAGCGCTTGCAGGTGTCGCATTTACGGTTCAAAATGTTACCTACGGTGATATTCATGGAGTTTTAGATTTGAAGGCAGAGCAGCTGAAACTTCGCAGTCTCAGAGGTAAGTTTCTTGGAACTTCAGTCTCACTCAGTGGTTCGGTTTATGCACTTGACTCTTACATCAGATCATTGGTGAAAAGAGAGCCTTCAGCCGTCCCCCTCCGGCTGGATTTAGATCTTGTTGCCGATCGTATTGACCTTGCCAGACTAATCAATGCTTACAGCAGAGACAGCACTAAACAGAAGCCTTCTGCAGACATGATTATCAACTATGAAGGAGAAACAAGACTTAAAGTCAGTTCACTTATATACAAGAAAATTAATGTTTCTGATATGCGCGCAGCAGTATTGCTTAATGAGCGTGAGATCAGCGTTAAAACACTCGACTTGAAGGTGTTTAACGGAGACCTGAGTCTTTCGGGAGATTTTAAGGTGATACATGAAAACGAGTTTCAGGCCGGGATGAGTTATTCGATTCGCGATATTGATCTTCGGCAGTTTTTACAACAAACAGATCAGCTTGAACAGTCCTTTATCACAGATGCCAATATCAAGGGATACCTTCAATCTTCAGGTTCAGTTTTGTTGCCTGTCAGCTCTTCCTCAGGTATAGATTGGAAGCATCTTCAGGCTCAGATCAATATAGACATTGAGGGAGGCGAACTCATTGAACTCAAGGCGTTGAAAAGTTTGTCCTCATTTATTCGTTTGGAAGAACTTTCACGAATCAGGTTTCAGAAGCTTACCAATCAGATTTTGATTTCAGATGGGAAAGTCACCATCCCGGATATGGAGATTCAATCAAGTGCCTTAAACCTGAGACTCAGCGGCACACATACTCTTGAGAATGAAATGGATTATCGTTTGAAAGTCAACCTTCGAAAAGTTCTGGCCGCAAAGTTCAAACGCATCAATACTCAGGTATACAGGGAAGATGACCCTTATGAGGGAACTAATCTTATGATCAGAGTTTACGGAAGTCCTTCTTCTCCTAAGTTTACTTACGACAGGTCAGGGGTTAGCAGGAAGCTTGAAGAAGAATTCAGGAAAGAGAAGGAAGAGTTGAAAAGTCTTTTCAAAAAGGAAGATGAAAAAAGGAAGGAAGTTGTTTCTGATGAAGATTATTACTTTCAAACCGAAGAAAAGCCGGTGTTTCTGGACCTTGATGAAAAACCAAAATACTGATCAGGCTGATGAATGAGAATATGGTTTATGAAAACAAAACAGGCTTCAAGGGACTGTTGTTTGTTATTGCTCTTCTGATTGGTTTGTTTACCCTGATCTACACAGAACTGCTGGTTCGTAAGATTGCGAGGGAAGAAGAAAACAAAGTCAGGATATGGGCCGATGCCATTGCCAATAAGGCAAGACTTGTTCGATACACCAATGACCTGTTTAGAAAATTAGCTGCAGAAGAGCGCAAGAAAGCAGATGTATGGGCTAGATCAACTCAGTTAATCTTACAGGTGGAAGGTAACGATCTCCTGAATTTTTTCAGTGATATCATTACCTCAAATCATGAAATTCCTGTTTTGCTCCTCGACGCATCCAACAGTGTGATTGATATCCGAAACTATCCTCAGGCTGAATATCTCAGAGGCAAAAAGGCCGGAAAAGAGTTCATTCGCGCATTTACACCTTATGCTCCGATTCTGATCAAAGCCAATGGGCAGATTAATTATATATATTACAGGGATTCTAATTTGTTTACCGAACTCAAAGAAACCCTGAATGAACTGATTTCTACTTTTATCAGTGAGGTGGTATTAAACAGTGCTTCTGCTCCAGTTATTCTTACAAATGAGTCACTGGAAGTCCAGGCATTCGGCAAGCTGGATTCAGCACTTATAGCAGACGATTATTCAAGAATGGAGCTGATTAGTAATATGAAGGCAGCTCATGAACCCATTGAGATTGATTTGGGAGAAGGTGAGCGCAAGCTGATTTTTTATAATGATTCAGATCTGCTCTCTCAGATTCGCTTGTTTCCTTTGATCCAGCTGGCCTTGTTTGCTTTGTTTCTGATCATCAGTTATTTGGCTTTCAGTGCATCGAAGCGGGAAGAACAGAATCGGGTCTGGATCGGTATGGCCAAGGAAACAGCACACCAGCTGGGCACGCCCATTTCTTCCTTATCTGCTTGGGTTGAATACCTTCGTGATCGTCCGGGAACAGATCAGCAAGTCGTTAGTGAAATAGATCGTGATGTCAATAAGTTAACCTTGGTTGCCGAAAGATTTTCAAAAATCGGTTCTCATCCGGATCTCGCTTCCGAAAATCTTTATCAGGTATTGCATGATGCAATCGACTATATGGGCAAACGGGCTTCCAGCAAAGTGCAATTCAGTTTGTCGGGAGAAAAGGATGTTTATGTGAAAATTAACAGGCAACTGTTTGACTGGGTATTGGAGAATCTTTTGAAAAACGCCTTGGATGCCATTTATGGACAGGGTGAGATCAGTATTCTGTTTCATGTGTCCGGTAAATTTGCGGTTATTGACATAGCCGACTCAGGAAAGGGAATCAGCAGGACTCAGTTCAAGCGTATTTTCGAACCGGGCTTTTCAACCAAAAAGAGGGGCTGGGGTTTGGGCCTTTCGCTTGCCCGCAGAATTGTTGAGGACTATCACCGCGGCGAAATTTTTGTGAAGCAGTCGCTGCCTGGCAAAGGAACTACCTTCAGGATGAAAATTCGAATTGTATAGTTGTTTTTTGTATTTTGAGTTTTTAAATGGTATTCCATGAAAAATCCGGCCAACGATTTTGACAATAAAAAGGAAACTCCTCCAAGTCTGAGTCGGTTTGTTATTTCGGCTTTGTTTTATCCGGTGTTTGGCATTATGGCTGCTCTGATTTCATTGGCAGAACAGATGCCCCCACAATTTTTAGGGATTAAATCCGGGCTCGATCTCGTAAGTAATTTTCTATTTGGCGTTGGCACCGCTCTCAGCCCACCGCTTACACTTTTGATTTGGTTTGGTCCATTGGTGTGGGCCGGCAGACGCAGGAGCAATACGGGTACAAGTGCCATTTTCTTTACAATGCTGATGAGTGGATTATGTTTTTTGAATTCTTTGCTCAGCCCCATCAACCGCCAGATTATTGACACAGGAGAATTTGATCTCGTAGCAATGATTCAATTGCTTATGATGCTGATTCCGCTGGCTGTTATATATTTTGGTTTTACAGAAATAAAAAGAAGGGTTAACAGATGAAACTTACACTTGAGGATACAGCAGTTCAGCAGAGTCTTGTTTTGCGGCTGAAAAATCTTAATCCTGAGTCCGAAGCACTATGGGGATCGATGAGTGTTGAAGAGATGCTTCCCCATATGAATGACTCTTTCCGGATCGCACTGGGAATGAAAGATGTTGTCGTGAAATCTTCCTTTTTCTGGTCGGTAATAGCCAAAAAGGCAGTACTTTATATTTTGCCTTCAATGCCCAGAAATGCCGCAACGGCCCCCGAATTACATCCCCGAAAGAAGGGGAGTCCTGCCCGCGATTTTCATACAGAGCAAGCTTACTTGGAACAAATGATTTCTGTATTCCGGGAAAGAGAGTCTGAAAAATTGAAACCACATCCGCTCTTTGGCCGCATGAGCAAAAAGGAGTGGTCCGGACTGCTGGCCATGCATCTGGATCATCATTTCAGGCAATTTGGAGTATGAGTGGTATCGATATCCTGGCCGTAGGTGCTCATCCCGATGATGTGGAACTGGGTTGCGGAGGAACTTTGGCTGCGCAGGTTAAAGCAGGATGCAGGGTCGTGATTTGTGATCTCAGCGAAGGGGAGAGCGGAACCAGAGGAACAGTGGAAGAAAGACGTGCAGAGTCTCGCGAAGCTGCCAAGATCTTAGGAGTAGCCGCTCGTTTTCAGATGTGTTTTCCCGATGCACGTATCGGCTCAGATCCAAGTCAGGAAGATAGTCTGGTGGTTTTGATCAGGGCACTTCGTCCCAAAATTGTTTTGTGCAATGCGCCACAGGATCGTCATCCCGACCACGGACAGGCAAACCGATTGGTAAGATCGGCAGCATTCAAAGCCGGCCTGGGAGGCCTGGCGATTTCCGATTTCAGCACACCGGCCTTGGTTTATCGTGCTGCAGATTATGAGATTCCGGATTGGCATCAACCTTCAATATGGCGTCCCCGGCAAGTATGGAGTTATATTCAGGCCTACGGGCTGCAAGCAGATTTTGTGTTTGAGATGGAGGCCTTTTTTGATTTAAAAATGAAGGCCATTCTTGCTCATCGTTCGCAGTTCTACAATCCCGGCCGCGAAGAACCGGAAACCCTTATTTCTTCTCCGGAGTTTCTCGAATTTGTAAGAGCCCGATGCTTGCACTTTGGAATTCCTTCAGGGATACGAATGGCGGAAGGATTTATCGCCGAAAGACCTGCAGTGGTTCATGATTTGAGAGACTTGCATTAACATTGCGCTATATAACATCCCTATGCTGCCAAGAAATATTTATACCGAAGAGCAATTGTTGTTCGGTCGCTCTGTAAGAGAGTTTCTACAAAAAGAAATTGTTCCCCACAATGCCGAATGGGAAAAGAACAAGATGGTGAGCAGACAATCCTGGAAGTCTTTGGGAGAAGCCGGTTTTCTGTGTATGCAGGTTGATGAGGAGTTCGGTGGTCTCGGACTGAAAGATTTCAGATACAATGCCGTGTTTATCGAAGAGTTGGGTTTAACCGGATGTGCAGGGCCTGCCATTGGTTATCCGCTTCATTCGGATATCGTTTGCCCTTACATTGAGCATTACGCAACAGAAGAGATTAAGCGCAAATGGTTGCCGGGCATGATTTCCGGTGAGGTCATTTCTGCCATTTCCTTGACGGAGCCCGGCGCAGGAAGCGATCTTCAGGGAATGAGAACCACCGCAACCGATCAGGGGGATCATTATCTGGTTAATGGCAGCAAAACATTTATCACCAATGGCTATCTCTCGGATGTGGTGGTAGTGGCCGTTAAAACAGATCCAACTAAAGGTGCAAAAGGGATCAGCCTTCTCCTGATTGAGCAGGGTATGGCGGGATTCACCAAAGGGAAACCATTTGAGAAAGCCGGCTTGCACGCTCAGGATACTTGTGAATTGTTTTTTGTAGATGTGAAAGTGCCTAAAGCCAATCTGCTCGGTAAGGAAGGTGAAGGCTTTGTTTATTTGATGACAGAATTATCGCAGGAGAGACTTGTTGTCGGACTGAGTGCCATAGCCGCAGCAGAAGCGGTATTGAAAGATACCATTCAGTATGTAAAGGACCGTTCTGCCTTTGGTAAAAAGGTTTCAGATTTTCAGAATACCCGCTACAAGCTTGCTGAGCTTTCTACAGAGGTAGCCATCGGAAGAAATTTTGCAGACACATGTCTCAGGTTGCATCTCGACAAAAAGCTCGATCAGGCCACGGCTTCAGCCTGCAAATACTGGCTCACCGATCTGCAGTTTAAGGTGGCAGATGAGTGTATGCAGTTGCATGGCGGATATGGTTATATGTGGGAATATTCTGTTGCCAGAGCATGGGCAGATGCAAGGGTTCAGAAGATTTACGCCGGAACCAATGAAATCATGAAAGAGCTCATTGCCCGTTCGGTTTTGAAATAGAATGCACCGGAAGGAGGTGGCAGTGAAAAGCTTGCTTCTCTCTATTCCCTTTCAATATGATTTATCCTGTATGCCTGAGCCAACAGCACCCAAGGATTTACAGACATATAAATAATAAAAATAATTAAATAAACTATAATATAAAATGGGGCGCCTCCCCCCGCTTATGCTTTCAAGCATTCATCCGATCTGATTTTCTTTTCTGTATATAAAGCATAAGCGTGGGGCCGGGTGTTGCGGGGGTTCCGTGGCGTGCCGCCACCCGGCCTGCGGCCGGCCCCTTCACCCCCTGGCGCGGCATTGCGTTTCAATGGTCGGCTTGGTGAATAAAAAGAACAGGAAAGCCAAAGGCTGCGGCCTCAATAAACGGGCTTCCTGGAACACACCTCACAGATTCAAGTATAACAACTTAATGTAATTGATTGCACAACTAACTGGAGATGTTCTCAATCAGACCGTCTTTCATTTTGATGGTTCGGTCGGCCATGGCAGAAAGCGATTGGTTATGGGTTACAATCACAAATGTTTGCCCCAGTTCTTCTCTGAGCCTGAAGAAAGTTTTGTGCAATTCCTCTGCATTTGCTGAATCAAGATTTCCTGAGGGCTCGTCGGCCAGAATCAGCTCCGGACGGTTGATCAGAGCCCTGGCCACAGCCACTCTTTGTTGTTCGCCACCCGAGAGCTCCGAGGGTTTATGTGTTTTGCGTTGAGCCACATTTAAAATTTCAAGAAATCGCACCGCTTGTTTTTCGGCTTCAGCTACAGGAGTGCCGTACATCATGGCGGGTATCAAAATATTTTCCAGTGCGGTAAACTCCGGCAAAAGGTGATGAAACTGAAAAACAAAGCCAATGTGTTTATTGCGGAACGAAGCCAGCCGGCTTTCATTCATCGAAGCAAGATCGTTCCAGATCAGCTCAATATGACCGCTATCCGGTTTGTCAAGAGCTCCCAGAAGATGAAGTAGAGTGCTTTTCCCTGCTCCGGAAGGGCCTGTGAGAGCAACGATTTCGCCTTTAAGCACCTCCAGATCCACACCTTTGAGGACTGCAAGATGCCCGTAGTTTTTTTTGATGGACCTTGCTTTTAGAATGATACTTTGTGAAGTCACTGGGAAAAGTGGA
>CAZUHX010000066.1:0-11767 GCA_964620795.1 uncultured Chitinophagaceae bacterium | reverse complement strand
TGCCCATGGCAAGCAGGGCGATGAAGCCTTCCATGAGTTCTACCTGCAGCATGTTGCGGCGTATGATTTCATCGAGCAGGAACCAGCAAACGGCACCAAGGGCGATGGCGCTGAGCCAGCCCAGATGGACTATTTTCTTCAATTTGTCGGCACCTGCTGCTCCCAGTATCGAAAGCAGTACCATCACCACCAGAAAGGCTTCCAGTCCTTCGCGGAATAAGATTCCGAAGGTGCTTAGGGCTACCATCATTGGATTGGTTTCTTTGTTGCCGATCGCCTTGGCTGATTCCCGAATGGTTTGTATGCAGATGGAATGGTATTGGGTGAGCACTTCTGCCGGGGCTCCTTCCTTGATTTTCTGGCGGTAGGCGGCGAGTTTTTCTTCGAGTTGATAGAACAGTTCGGGATTGTTGGCTTTGATTCTGGATTCAACGGGTTCGATGCCATTGAGGTAGGCCTGCAAAGCCAGACGCGAGGCTTCTCCTGCATCGCCTTTGCGGTAGGCTTCCAGGGAGCGGTCAAGAAGGGAGGAGGCCAGATTAAGCAATTGGTTGTCGTTGGAAGCGGGAGCGGCAGTGCTGCGCAAGGCGGTAAGGATTTCCCCGGCATCGAATCCTGAGGAAGCATATTTGGCGAGCAATTCGCGGTCGCTGAGGGAAGCGAGGATTTCGGGACTCGGGTTCAGTTTTTTGCGGATTTCTTCGGCTTTGGCACTGAAATCGGGATCGGTTTGCCGGTAGCGGAGCGAGATGACATAAAAGGCAAGCGTCCAAACTTCATCATCCGATAAATCCTGATGGGCGGCCATGGCGGTGCCCTCTACTCCCAGGCGAATGGTATTGAAAGCGCCCAGCGGACTGATTCCTGAGATGCGTTCATTGTCGAGGAAGCTGGCGGGGGGGGGATTCAGGCCTGCCGCTTCGGGTCCTTTGCCATCTCCTGCAATTCCATGACACTTGCTGCAATGGGCGCTGAACAATGATTTGGCGCGGCTCAGGTCCGGCAGGGCAGTGGGGGTGAAACTGTAGCCTGTTTTGCTGTAAAGTTCCTGAGCGCTAAGGCGGCACAGGCGAGCGATTTCGGAGGCGTCGGCTTTATTGGAAACGGCTTTGCGAATGGCTGTTGAGTAGAGAATGGCCGAATCGAATGAGACGGCAGGTAAGAGGGAATCAAGCGACTGCAAACGGGCGAACACTGTTTCTGAAAACTCGAGCATTTCAGCGTATTCACTTTCAGAAATCACTTTGCCTTTGGCCACTGCATTGGAATAGTCCTGTCCGAGGTAGGCCAGGGTGTGCAGCAGCATCCTGGTTTCTTCTTTGGGGTCTGCAGCCGGGGCGGCGAAGGCCGTGGCAAGCAGGAGAAGAGCGGTTAACAGGCGAGGAAGCATTTATTCTTATTTAGACTTAGTATAAACAAGCGCAAAGCTATAAGTTTTAATGAGCGGAGGAATATGACCTTGGTCAATTTGGGGAAAATAGTAAATATCAAGGATATGCGGCAATAAAGTGTGTTGTCTGGAGGATTGAGAGGAGCTTTGGCGGGAATTGAGCGGTATGAATTGATGAGGTGAAATGTCCGGGATGTGCGATGCCGGATGGATGGATGAGCTTAGGTTAGAGTCTGAACAAGCAATGGGATATGGCATCTTCAAATGGTTCACAACGAACTTGATTTCATCATGAATTAGGGCGCCTCCCCCCGCTTGACAACTTTTGCTTTAAAAATCAGCTGAATTTCAGGCGGTGGGCCGGGTGTTTCGGGGGTTCCGTGGCGTTACCGCCACCCGGCTGCGCCGGCCCCTCCACCCCCTGGCGCGGGTTTTCGTTACATGGGCAGCTTCGGTCAACAGAAGGGAAGCTGCAGTGCCTGAGCGCACCGCCTCCATAAATGAGCTGCAATGAATGCATGGTTTTTTAATTTCGTATTTCGGAGGCAGTACCTGAAAAACGTTTAGCGGCATGGGTGAGATTTAACCTTATCAGATGTTGATCCGAGGCAGGGATGATTTGCATTTTGGCTTAACTTCAAACTTCGGGGCAGTACAGAAAAAACGTTTAGCAGGCCGTTTGCAGTTGTTTTTTGCATCAAGACCGTTAATTACATTGACTACTGGCTTCTTCAGGCTGAACTTTAATCTTAGGCTTGATCGTTATTCGCACAGATGAAAAATCTTTAGCGCTCAGCTCTGTGATGCTGTCTGCAGTATTCCATGTATGTTGTAAGGCATTCGGCTGCCCGATTTTTACCATGCCTGCATTTGGATTTCTGTAATTGACAAACAGCAAATCCTAACTCAACTGAATATTTTCACACCATTTTTACAAACCATTCTTAAACAATTTCTGTTGTGTAGCTTAAGTTTCTTTATATTTTCGCCTCGCTAAAATCACCTCTAATGAAAATACTTGTTCCTATTTCGAAGGTCCCCGATACTACTTCGAAAATTTCATTTACTGACAACAACACCCGCTTCAACACAGAAGGGGTTCAGATGATCATGAACCCTACCGACGAGTGGTATGCACTTGTGAGGGCCATCGAGCTGAAGGAACAGCAGGGCGGGGAAGTGGTAGTTATTCATGTGGGTGCTGCCGATGCCGAGCAGATCATTCGCAAAGCTTTAGCCATCGGTGCAGATAAGGCTGTAAGGGTAGATGTCGAGCCTACCGACGGTTATGTCGCCGCTTTTCAAATTGCAGACTTCGCAAAAAAAGAAGGTTTTGATTTGATCATAACCGGAAAGGAAACCATTGATTTCAACAGTTTTGAAATGGCAGGCATGCTCGCTGAACTCTTAGACTGGCCCGGCGCAGCTCTTGTTAATCATTTGGAGGTCAATGGCGGACTAGCTACATTCAAAAGAGAGATTGAAGGTGGGACAGAAACCGTAGAATGTCCTTTGCCGGTGGTGATTGGCGCTACCAAAGATCTTGCCCAGCCCAGAATCCCTAACATGAAAGGGATAATGGCTGCCCGTACCAAGCCGCTTCAGGTAGTTTCCCCGGCAGCCTGCGATCAGCGTACTTCCGTTGCTTCTTTTCAATTGCCTGATAAATCCAAGCAATGCAAGTATGTTGATAAGGATAATATCGACGAACTCGTTCGCTTGCTGCACGAAGAAGCAAAAGTCATTTAATAAAATACTTAAAAATAAAATATGTCTGCAATACTCAGTATTATTGAAACCGCCGAAGGTAAAATCAAAAAGGCCAGCTATGAGGCGGCTTATTATGCCTCACAAACCGCAGCTGCTATAGGTGTTGAATCGGTTGCCCTAGTTCTTGGACAAGCTTCAGATTCAGATGTGGCAGGACTTGGCCAGTTTGGAGTTAAAAGGGCCTTGTTTGTGAATGACAGCCGTTTTAATTCATTTGATAGCCGTGCAGTAACCAAAGCAGCCATTGAGGCTGCCGGAAAGACAAATGCCAAAGCCATCGTTTTGTCCTTCAACCAAAACGGTAAGCTGCTTGGCGGTCGTTTGGCCATCGGTTTCGAATCTGCTTATTTTCCCGGTGCAGCTGCTCTGCCCGTTATGGACGGCAGCGAGTTTACTGTGCTGAAAAGTGTTTATTCAGGGAAAGCCTCTGCCATTTATAAATCTCATAACGGAAAGGCAGTGATCGCAGTAACTCCAAATTCTCTTTCTCCGCAGAAAGGAGAAGGAAGTTGCTCGGTTGAAGCTTTTACGCCTGCTTTCGGAGAGTTTAAAGGAGTTGTTAAAGGCGTTGATAAAGTGACCGGTACCGTGCCTCTTACAGAAGCAGAATTGGTTGTTTCCGGTGGTCGCGGACTCAAAGGCCCTGAAAATTGGCATCTGGTAGAAGATCTCGCCAAAGAACTGGGTGCAGCCACTGCCTGTTCCCGTCCGGTAAGTGATGTCGACTGGCGTCCGCATCATGAGCATGTTGGTCAGACGGGTATAACAGTTCGTCCGAATCTTTACATTGCTGTGGGTATTTCCGGTGCTATTCAGCACTTGGCCGGGGTTAACCAAAGTAAAACCATTGTTGTCATCAACAGTGATCCCGAAGCTCCTTTCTTCAAAGCGGCAGACTACGGAGTGGTTGGTGATGCCTTTGAAGTAATGCCGAGATTATTGGATTCTTACCGCAAGTTTAAAGCAGCTTCTCACTAAAATCTGCTTTTTAAAAGATCAGTGCCACCCGTCTACTGACGGGTGGCATTGCTCATTTATAGCGATAATCGTATCTTTCGCAGCTTTTCGACAGCAACTTGATTATTATGAGCCAAAAGGTAGCCTTGGAAATTATCGCCCTGTCTCACAGCGTGACTCAATCACATTCCTTTGCTGTTGTTCTGGGTGAAGTGGGCGGTAACCGCCGGATACCCATTGTGATAGGAGGTGCCGAGGCACAGGCTATAGCAGTTGCTCTTGATAATATTAAGCCAAGCAGGCCGCTGACTCATGATCTTATGAAGTCTATCTGCGATACTTTTTCCATCGAACTTCAATACATCCACATCTGCAAGTTGGAAGAGGGAGTCTTTTATTCCAATATCATTTGTATTCATCATGGAGAGGAGTTTGAAATTGACTCCCGTACTTCAGATGCCATAGCCCTCGCTGTCAGGTTTAACTGTCCAATATTTATTGAAGAGCATATTCTTCAGGAAGTGGGCTCTGAGCAAGGAGAGGGCAGCCGCCCGGGAGAAGAGGAAGACGAAGATGATGTTGAGCAGTTGTTTAAGGAAGAAACCTCATCAGAGGAAGAACTTGGCTTGCTTTCAGTATCTGAATTGGAAACAGCTCTCCGAAAGGCCATTGAATCTGAAGATTATGAGCTCGCAGCCAGACTCAGAGACGAACTGGGCAAACGCAGCTGATCGTTAAAAAATATCAATTAGTCAGGTCTCTTGCAGAGACGGCAGCTCTTTCGCATCATTCATTTAAACTTCTGTCATGAAAAAGTTCCATTTAATTGCTGTCCAGTTTTTGCTGGTTAATCTCATTTTTGCCCAAACTTCACTGCCTGTAAAGCAGCTTACCATTTTCAAAAATCAGACTGCTTTTGTTGTAAAGGAAGGAGTTGTTTCTGCGAGCAATGGGAAGTTTCAGTTGCCGGTGCCCGGATCGGTCCTTTATGGTACTTATTGGTTGAGTGGAGGTAAAGAAACAGGGATTCGCAGAATCGAATTCAGATATGATACCATCAAGGTTCAGCGGCAAGCCACTGAACTTAGACATCTTTTGCAGGCTAATGCAGGAAAAGAAGTTTCATTGTATATGCGTTCCGGTGATACGGAAAAAAAATGGAGCGGGAAGCTGGAAGCATTTGACGAAAAGTCAGGAATAATACGGCTGTTGACACCTACATCTCAGATTGCTCTGCCGGCAGCACTGCCTCAATGGGCGGAGTTCAGCGGCAGTATGCAGACTAGCTACTCCTCAGACTCTGTTGCTCGTGTCGCAAATGTATGGTTAGAGAAGGCCGCGGTTCAGGCATCCCTTCGAGAAGTTTATATGCAGCAAAATTTTAATTGGGTTCCTTCCTATTATCTTCAGCTTGGAGAGGGAGAAAGTGCAAGGCTTGACATGAAGGCTACTATAGAAAACTATGCTGAGCCCATTCAGAATGCATCAGTTCAGCTGGTGGTTGGCAGTCCGCAGTTGTATTTTGGCAACCGCCTCGACCCCATTGTATCCGATTATCTTGGGGGGGAGCAGGGAACCGCAGATTACCGTAGTATGCTCAATAATGCATATATGCCGATGTCTAAAACCATGGAGGCCGCCGCAGATGCAGGGGGGTACAGGGAGTTTGTCACTGAAGGAGAGAAGACTGAAGACCTCTACATTTATAAATTAGGTAATGTGTCTGTTCCCGATAAAAGCAAGGTGATTGTTCCTGTTTTTTCTAAGGAGGTAACTTATCGCGACAAGTATGATTGTAGTATCCCTGATCAGACCAACTTCTTTGCCAGTCGTTTTGTTGACCAGACTGAAAGAGATTATGAAACATGGCATTCAATTGAATTGATGAACAAGACCGGCATGCCGCTCACCGCAGCTTCAATCATGATTACAGACATCAAGGATCGTTTTCTTGCACAGGATCAGATTCGCTATGTGCCATCGGGCGCTAAGGGAGATGTTCGCCTGAGCCGCGCAGTAGATGTGGCCGTTAAATGCTCGGAAGAGGAATCCAGAAGAGACGAAACCGGGAGGAAAATTGGCAAGCTCGTTTACGGAAAAGTGGTACTCAACGGAACCATAACCATAGAAAATTTTCAGGAAAAAACCATTACTCATACTCTGAAAAAGGAAGTGAGCGGGGAAGTAACCAAGGCTTCAGGAGATGGGAAGTTAGTCAACAGAAATCCCTACCGCTCAGTAAACCCGCAGGGAGAAATTACATGGGAGCAAGTATTGAAGCCTAAAGAAAAAAAGACATTGACTTATACTTACGAAGTCTTATTCCCGATCAACTGATGGTAGTAATACTTCCGGTAGGGGTTTTCCCCAAACCGGCCTGGTTTCAATCTTATCTGAAAGCAGATGAAGTCATTCTGGAAGTGCATGATCACTGGCAGAAAGCAGGTTTCAGAAACAGATATCACATAGGTGCAAAAGAAGGAGCTCAATTGTGGAGTATCCCGGTTGCCGGAGGGCGGAGCCATCACCGGCCTTATGCAGAAGTTGTCTTTGGTGAAGACGGCTGGCAAAGAAGACATTTACAGGCCATACGCACAGCCTACGGCAGTGCGCCCTATTTCGAACATTATTTTCCGGCAATAAAGACTCATTTTCAGTCAGCTGAAGGAAGTTTGATGCTGTGGAATCTTCGCGGTCTGGAGCTTTGTCTCAAATGGATGAAAGTCTCCCCTCGGCATCGGCTGAGTAGTTCATGGATGCAGGAGTATCCGGAAGGTTATTCTGATGCCCGTTTTCATCCTGATTTTCTTTCAGAAATTGAAATCCGACCCTATATTCAGGTGTTTTCGGCAGAAAGAGGATTTTTATCAGGTCTAAGTATGTTGGATGTGATTTTCCATCTCGGTCCTCAGTGGATGAGTTGTATGCTTCCCTGACCAAAATGAGACCCGGACAACCGCTGTTAACTCAGCATTGACCGCAGCAGTGAGTTGAATAACTCAGAAAACCGGAACAAACATCCTATTTTCGGCGTTCTCAAATCAAAAAGCAGCATGAAGTTTCTCTCCCTCTTCCTTGCTATGGCAATTACTGCCCCCCTGTTTTCCCAGCGTCTGCACTGTGGTACCGACGAACTGATGCACCGTGAACTGCAAGCGCATCCTGAACTCAGAGCACTCTATGAACAAAACAAAAATCTGCCTGAAACTCCTCCTGCTGCAGGAGAAAGAGCAATCACCTATATCCCCGTTGTTTTTCATGTGATTCATAACGGAGATGCCGAAGGCTCAGGGGAAAATATTTCCGAAGCTCAGATTGTTTCTCAGATCGATGCATTAAACCGGGATTTTGCAGGCGTGAATTCGGATGCTGTTGATATTCCCGCAGAGTTTAAATCCTTGCAGGCCAAGTCGGAAATCCGCTTCTGCCTGGCCAAGTTCGATCCGAATGGCAACCCTTCAAACGGTATTACCCGCCATGATCTAGGCCAGCCTGGCTGGGATGAGACCGATATTGAATCCACCATCAAGCCATCAACCATCTGGGATCGAACCAGATATCTCAATATCTGGTCGGTAAATTTTACAGGATCACTGATTACAGATGGAGTACTCGCTTATGCGCGCTTTCCTTTCATGGCTACCAGTACCAACGATGGTGTTGTAGCAAGACACAATACCATAGGTCAAACCGGCAATGTACTTGCCAGCTTTCGTCTTGGAAGAACCATCGTTCATGAAGTGGGACACTACCTGAATCTCTTTCATATTTGGGGTGACGATAACGGTGCCTGCAACGGCTCAGACAATGTCGGCGATACACCCAATCAGGCAGATCTATATTTCGGTTGTCCCACCCATCCTCAGGTGTCCTGCAGCAGTAATGATATGTTCATGAATTACATGGACTACTCAGATGACGATTGTCGAAATATGTTTACTATAGGGCAGAATACCCGAATGCTCAATGCGCTCAACTCAAGCCGAGCAGCACTTAAAAACTCAGCATCTAAGTGCTTTTACAATCTAGATGCCTCTATGCTTGAAATCATTCACCCCAAGGGTCAAACTTGCAGCGGAAACGTTGTCCCGCTCATCAGAGCTAAAAACGAGGGAATGGTAACTATGAATTCACTCACTTTGGGTGTGAGTATCGATAATGCACCTCAAACCATTCAGGCCTGGACAGGAACTATCCTCTCCCAGGCTGAGCTTCTTATGCATTTAGACCCCGCTTCATTGTCGCCAGGTCCTCATTCTATTCAGGTTACCATCATTACCGTAAACGGAACATCTTCTGACGATAATTCCGGGAATAATTCCGCTTCGGCAACATTCACGGTCAATACAACCTCAAACCCAAGTCAGGTGCCCATGATGACTGACTTTGAAGATGGTGTTTTCCCTCCTTTTAACTGGGATGCTTCTAACCCCAATGGCGATGCTACATGGTCTATACAATCCGGTGTAAGTGCAAATGGACTTGGAAACAGCAGCCTCGCTATGGATAACTTTTCATCTCCTGTGAATACCCGTGGAAGAATAGATGAAGTTATTTCTGATGAGTATAACATGTTGGGGCTTGGAGATGCTCAGCTCAGTTTTGATCTGGCTTATGCAGCCCGCTCTGATAGCCGGACGGACTCCCTTAAGGTTTCATATTCACTCGACTGCGGAGCCAGCTGGAGAGTAGTCTATCAAAAATCGGGTTCAGAATTAGCCACCGCTGCATTTGCAACCACAGCATTTACGCCATCCTCATCCCAGTGGCGTAACGAACAGGCTGAGATTTCATTCCTCGCCGGTCAGCCAAGCGTGAAATTTAAGTTTACCAATGTTTCAGGTTGGGGCAATAAAATGTACCTAGACAACATCAATGTTTCGGGAACACCTTCTTCTATTTTAAATCTTCAAAGTCCTGAATTTCAGCTGTTTCCCAATCCGTCATCTGGAAGAGTGGTGGTTCGCCTGGATAAGTCTGGAAGCTACAACAATGCACAAGTGTTCGACCTGATGGGCAAAGAGGTATATCGTTCCGTCATTGGCTCAGATGTTTTTTCGCTTGATCTGTCGTCTTTCCCTGCAGGGGTCTATGCAGTTAAACTTTCATCAGCAGCTCATGTAAAAACACGCACTGTAGAAATTTTGAAGTAAAATTTTCTCCGAAAGTTTAATTTCGTAGAGAAACCTTCACTTCAATTTTGATCATGAAAAAAATTTTACTTCTAGCCTCAGGCCTGCTGCCTTTTTTTTGTTTCTCAGCCGTTAATCCCTTTTCTAAATGTGCCACTGTCGAGGCAATCGCAGCCGTTGAGCAGCATCAACCGGGCTATGAAGAGGCCATAAAGGCTGCTTTTGGTAAGGCGCGTCTGGAGGCCTTAAGGGGAAGCCGGAATGCTGAGGATGTTTACCGAATTCAAACGGTGGTGCACATCGTTTATACCAATGCCCAGCAAAATCTTCCCGACTCACTGGTCTATTCACAGCTGGAGGTTTTGAACAGAGATTATCGAAGGCTCAATCCGGATACCGCAGATACACGGCCAGCCTTTCTACCCGTAGCCGCTGATCCGAGAATTGAATTTGTATTGGCTTCGGTGGACCCGGACGGAAATCCAACCTCAGGAATTACACGCACTCAGGGTAATCCGGGTTTTTTGGGGTTCAACCCTTTTAATGACAACGTAAAGTCTTCGTCAACAGGAGGAAAAGATGCCTGGCCTACAGATCGTTATCTGAATATCTGGGTTTGCGATATTTTATTTGGACTGGGTGTGCTGGGATACGCCTTCCCTCCCGCAGACCTTCCCAACTGGCCAAGCGGCTCGGGAACTGATTCCAGTAAGCAGGGAGTGGTCCTTCATTATGCCGCTTTTGGAAGAAATAATCCATATGCTCTTGCTCCTGAAGTAGCAGGTGGCAGAACTGCCGTGCATGAACTGGGGCACTACCTCGGCCTCAGGCATGTTTGGGGCGACGATCAGGGTGCCTGCGCCGGCACCGCCAATGCAGGAAGCGACGGAATTGATGATACACCGGATACAGGTGACTCTCAACAACAGCAGTGCAACAGCAACTCCAATACATGTGGTGCAGGAGCAGCAGGTGATCTCCCTGATATGATTGAAAATTATATGGATTATTCGGATGAGCGCTGCCAGAATATGTTCACTGCAGAACAGGTTGCCCTGATGCGCTCGATTCTCACTACCTACAGATCCGGCGTCATACTTACTCAGGGAGTTGGAACCAATGACCCTGATTTTTCTATCGCAAAAATTTATCCTAATCCTGCAACTGGCCGCATTTTTGGTCTTCCTGTCAATTTGCATGCAGATGCTGGTCTGATCATTTCAGATATGAGCGGCAGACTGGTCAAAACAGCTTTTCCTGATGTGCCGGGCTCAGTTAGTCTTGAAGGTCTGCAGCCCGGATCTTATTTATTGTCATGGAAGGAAAGGGGAAAACTTCGTATGGCCCGTCTTCAGTTTATGCCCTGACTTTTGTTAAATCGGAATGCTTTTGTCCCTTCTTTTAATTGTGGATATTACTCTTGATTCCCGAAGAGCATATTTCCTAGATTTGCAATAACAAATACCAACCAATGAAATCATCCGGTTTGATTCTGGGCCTGTCTTTATGGACCGCAGCCCTGTCTGCTCAACCTTGCACCGATTTATTTTTCTCTGAGTATGTAGAAGGTTCGTCAAACAACAAGGTTCTTGAGATATATAATCCCGGTGCAGCTCCGGCAGATCTCTCACAGTATACAGTTCAAATTTACAGCAACGGCGGAACCAACCCCGGTAATACGCTGATACTCAATGGTACACTCGCACCCGGAGCTACGTATGTGATTTGCAACGGAGGTGCTAGTCAGGCTATTTTGTCAATTGCAGATACTACAAGCCAGGTAACCAATTTCAACGGAGACGATGCCATTGTGCTTCTCCGTGGTTCAGACACGCTCGATATTATCGGCATTGTGGGCAATGACCCCGGCACACAGTGGACCGTTGGCAGCGGAGCCACCCTAAACTTTACTTTGATAAGAAAAGCAAATGTGAATGAGGGTACAACCGATTGGAATCTCAGTTCTACTCAATGGGACGTTTTGCCGATTGATGATATCACCAATCTCGGAAGTCATACCATAGACCCCTGCGGACCGATTACGGATACCATCGTTCGGTTTGTTCCTGCCACTCTTTCGGCAGCCGAATCTGCAGGAACAATTAATGTGGTGGCAGCTCTCAACACCGCCATTCAATCTTCGGCAGGAGTTGAGGTTCAGTTGCTCTCCGGAGACACCGCCCAGAATCTGGCTTTTACCCCCGGAAGCGCACAAGCCTCATTCGCCCTTAATATTCTCAACGATACGCTTGCAGAGGGTGCCGATACCCTCCGTTTTGTGTTGAGAAATATTACAGGAAACCTCATTATGGGAGCAGATTCTGTCTTTACGCTGGTCATTCTTCCAAGTGATCTCCCATCACCGGTACTTCCCATTTCTGTAATTACAACTACTCAGCCCGATGGCACTGCTGATTCAGTGGGTGTGCGCTGCACGGTGTCAGGAACCGTTTACGGTGTTAATCTGCGCCCTGCGGGCCTGCAGTTTTTCATCCATGACGGAACTGCAGGTATGGGT
>CAZUHX010000065.1:0-11869 GCA_964620795.1 uncultured Chitinophagaceae bacterium | reverse complement strand
TGCACGAGAACAAATGCAACCATTGCACCCAAAGCATTGGCAATCGCGTCGTAAATATCAAACTTCCGGTCGGCGGTCAGTGCTTCTTGTGCAAACTCTATGGTGGTTCCGCAAAAAAGCACAAACAGCAATGCCAGTAACATTCTGAGTCGCAGCCTGCGCAGGCCGCCCGACATGGAAAATCGGATAAGCAGCATCCAGATGCCGTACAATAGAAAATGCCCCAGTTTATCCCAGGTCAAAAGGGTAAACGAGGGCAGCGATTTTCCAGGGAGGAAAGAAAGAGTCAGAATGAGCAGAAACCATGCTGCGGCAGGAGCCGCATACAGCAGGCGGCGTTTGCCCATTACTGTCCGATAAGGGCCTTATAGGCAGCGGCAGACAACATGTTGGAGACATCAGCAGCATTGCTGAGCTCAACCTTGATCATCCATCCGTCGCCGTAAGGGTCGTTATTCACGAGTTCTGGAGCTGCGTCGAGTTTGGCGTTGATTTCAAGCACTTTGGCATCAACCGGCATAAACAGATCCGAAACGGTCTTTACGGCTTCTACGGTTCCGAATACCTGGCCGGCAGATACCGTATCTCCGATGGTGTTTACATCTACATACACGATGTCTCCCAGTTCTTTCTGGGCAAAATCAGTGATGCCAATGTAAGCGATGTTGCCTTCGGTGCGCAACCATTCGTGCTCTTTGCTGTAGTGGAGATTGTCAGGGAAGTTCATGTGGACTTTTTTTTGGGTGCGTAAATATATCTGATTCCTGCACTATGCAGAAGACTGATTTACTGACCGAGTGAAAAACGCAGCATGATTCCCGCACGGGTGTTCGTTGTGGGGAAGCCGCTGGAGATGCGGGGTATATTTCTTGTTCGGTTCAGGAAGATGCGGATGTTCAGTCTGTTGCTTACCACATAATCAATGCTGGGATCAACAGAAATAGTTCTGGTACCGCCCGTTACTTGAGGTCTAGGCTCATCAATTCGGTGATTGATGGTGATGTTATCTCGGTAGGAGAAATCAAATCGGAAATTCAAATCATTGTCGAGTCTGAGTTTCTTTCCCTTGATTTTGATGGGCAGTTTCAGTCCTTTCACCCGATATCCGGCGCCCACGGTGATCTGTGTTGATTTGTTTTCGATGAGCTGGTAGTCGGCAAAGTTAACGGTCAGCGTTCGGGAATTGCGGTAGTCGAAGCGGGTGGTAATTCCATTTTTGAAGGTAAGATCTACTCCGATAAGCGGGGCAAATTGTTCATTGATTACAATGCTGGGCATATTGAAGCGGGTGAAGAAGTTTCCGCTGATGCTGTCTTTTTTGGAAGGGTCAAAAAGTCCACCGCCGCCGGCATAATCCAGATTGGTCTGGAAGCTATTTACCGTGAAGGTCGAATTGTATCCGTGGGTGATATTGACATTGGTAAAAATCTTTTTTGCCCAGGCAAATTTGCTCAGTCCTGTATAGGAAATTCTCCAGTTGGGAATAGGGAATGTTTTGAACGGATTGAGCTGTATGTTGCGCGCATCTTTGCCCGTATATGCTGCAAGGAAGGCGGGAATAAGCACATCCTGACTCTTGGGGCCGTAACCATCACGAAACTCATTATTGATTAATGAGTCTGAAGGGTTGAAGTAGCTTCCCTGAGAATTCGGATTGAGCTGGGCCAGACGCTGAGAGACAATGCTTCGGTTGGCTTCAAACTGCCGGTAGGTGTCTGATATTCCGGCGCTGTCAATCTTTTTAAAGAAGGTGTTTGCGGTGAGATAGGTAATGGTGTAGCTGCCCATGTCCATAGGATTCAGATGAAACAGATTTCCCGAATTGTCTATGGCTTTGAAGAATTGAGAATGATTCTCCGTGTAATCGCGGGTCATGTTGAGATCTACCTTCAGATCGGGGAATGGCTCAAACTGCGCGGTGAAGGCCACCCGGTTTTGTCTTGTTTGGGTGAAGCGCTGATTGAGCAGTGTGTCTCTGGATATCCATCCGTTTCGTCCGGCCTCGTCCAGCCAGGCATCGCGTTCGGCTGCATCAAGCCTGCCAAAAGGAGTTACTCCCGGCTGTGCGCCAAAGGCAAATCGATAATCGGGTGCCTTGGCAGCCTGGCTCACCCCGATGAATCGGGGCGTGGGCATGAAACCCGGCAAGGTGGTTGACTTGTTTTCATTGTATTCCAGCGAAGCGCGCTTGAGCGAAAGCAGTGGCCTGAGCACCAGTGAAATGCCTATTTCAGGCGGAAGTTGCTTGTTGCGGTATTCCTTTCTCTTCTCTCTGATCGCCTTTCGGTTGTCTTTGAGTTCCTTTTTCAGTTTTTTGAGATCTTCCTTTTTCTTGTCTTCCGGAATCTTTTCATCTTCCTTCACATTGACAATGTTTTCTCGAATCTTAAGGCGGCGCTCTTTCAGTTTTTCAATATCCTTTTCAATCTTTTCACGGGCTTTTATAGCAGTTTCTTTCTTTTTCTTGTTTTCGTCTTTGTTGCCGGCGGTGGGATTGGGATTGTTGTAGGTTTTCAGGAAAGGAACTTTATCATAGAGCTTTTTAAAATTCAAATCAACTTTGCCGCGATTGTTCTGGGTGTTGTTGATGATGTTGCCCAGCGGATTCTGAATCCATTTCTGCGTGGCCGAATCGCGTACCTGAGGCGCTGCTGTCCAGGTATAGTTGGCGGCATAGCTCACATTGGCATTCACGAAATCAAATAGAGGCAGTTTATTGATGGGAATATTGTAATTGGCATTTAGCGATTGGGTGTAATTGGTATTTCTTCCGCCTTCCAGGAAGTTGTTCCACATTTCTTTTTTCTTCTCACGGGTGTCAAGCAGTCCGTCGGGCTCATCTACCCGGGTGTTGGTCTGAGCCGTGTATTCGAAATTCACGGATCTAAATGGATTATATTTGAAATTATACGATCTGTTCCATCTGAAAAATTTATTGACTGTCACCGGAAGCGGGAAATCCACTTCGCCCAGGGCGCGCAGTTTCAGGGTTCCGATTTCGCGATTAATATCGGTGGTCACGCCCAGGTTGGAGGGCATGATGTTGAAATTGAAGTCTTTCACAAAATCAAGCCATTTGGTTTTGGTCTTGATCAGCTTTTTAAAGGGCGTAAATTCTTTGGTCTGGGGTGCAAAATTCCAGCCCGCCTGAGCGATATAATTTTTGCGGGAGTTTTCTTCTATAAATGGATCTGTGGTGTTTTGCTCGGTGTAGGCATAGGTAAAGTTGAAATTGCCCGGATCATAGATTCGCGGCTTTTTCTGTTTGGTCTGAGGCACGATGCGCACATTCGAGAAATTGTACCCCTTTCGTGTAGTGATCGTCTGAATCTGCTGTTTGTAATTTCTGGCCGAGTCTTTGCTGAAAGCGCGGATGGCTTCCAGATAATCTTTGGTGGGGATATCGAGCTGGTATGGATCAAATTCAGGTGTGCTGAAGGTTTGCGCAATGGAACCATAAAACGGAATACGTATTCCTGCTTTTTGAGGGAAGAATCTGCCCAGTTCAACCGATGCCCCCAGATCATACTGGTACATATTGTCTTTGGCTCTTTCATTGATGCGTTGCTCAATTTGCCCGAAGCCCCTGGTATGCATCCCCGCCGAAAAGTTGATGTTGCCCAGATCGGCCAGTTTTACCTGCACATTGCCCACGGCCGCTGTTCCGCCGAATTCATCAAACTCAGTGAGGCGCATTTCATTGAACCATACTTCCACGCAGCGGCTTTGCCCGTCATCTTTTTCGGGAAGCAGCGGATTGGTGGGATCATCCTTTGCCGGATTTTTAATTCCAAGCATGATGGTCTTTACCCCTCCGATATCGGGATTACCCACAATGGTAATGATACGCCCCTGCCCGTTGGTTTTGGCATAGGGAACTGTTCTCGGAAAGTTTTTGTTGTTTCTTTCAATTTTTAAATCAATCAGCTCACGCAGAATCACTTCCATGGAGTTTGAGTCGGGCCATACCTCGCGGCGATCCTGATCGGTTTCATTTCTGTAGGAGCCCGGCTGGGTAATCTTCAGAGGCACTTCATATTGATAATAATTGTCTTTGAAATCGGAACCGATGCGAATGAGGGCCGTTACTTCTTTATCGCGAACGGGAATTTCTCCTTCTACCTGATTGGCATGAATGAATAGCTTCAGTCTCTTGTAACGCCTGAAATCCATGCTCAGGTTTTTAAATACGGCCCTCAGATCTCCATCCTTGAGATTGCATACCGTGGTGGCCAGCGCCTGCTCGTTTTGCTGAATAAACTGATTGGTCTGTGCACCCAGGGTCTGTTGCCTGATGATGTCGGGAGGCAACACATAATTGACCGGAGTTTTTCCGCTGTTTTCTTCAATGCCCACAGAGGCCACATTAAAGAAAGTATTTCCAGAATTGTCGATGGGTATGTTGTCAATAGGATCATTGAGCGGAAGATTGTATGTCCTCCATTGGTTTCTTACCAGTTCAAGTGTGGCAAAGCGCAGAATGGCAGAGTCTTCCCATCCTGTTGTGAGCAGGCGGATAAATTGTATGGATTTGAAATCGGGAATAGCACCTACTCTTTCGGTGAAGCTGCGAATGGGAATGCGAAACTGATACCAGGTGTAGGCCGGCTGATTCACTCCGTCGAAGGCACGGGCATCATTGACCTGTTTGGAGATGATGTATGGATTGGTGCCGATATCCATACCTGGAAACAGATCTATCTTGTAGGAGAAGTAAGCTTCATTCTCATTCAGACTGTTGTCGCGGTTCACGTCTTCTATGTCCGGAAGGTTGGTGAAAGCGGTAACGGTGGCTGCATTTCCGGTTTGTACGGGAGAGTTTCCATGAGGACCATTGATCTCTTTATATCTGGCCAGAATACTGGGCTCATTGTCGTATGCTCCGTCATTGAAGAAGCGGTAGTTGTCGCCTGCCGGGTCGTTTTGTAAACGCGAAAGCACTCCGGGATCGGTGATACTTCCCGATACAGCCTGAAGGAATTGGGCATAGCGCTCTTGTTCTTCAGCATCGCTCAATCCGTCGAAACCTACGTCCTGATATGTTCTTGCATTCGGATCATTGTCGAAGGCATTTACCAACGGAACCGTGCGCGGCACTTTGCCCCAGGCGGTCGAGTCCATGCTGCTGTTGTCGTTGCTCAGTCCGTTTTCGAAATTCATCCTGGAGTCGCGCAAAATGTCTTCAGATACATTGCCCAGGTGCAAATAAAGACTGCCACCTCTGCTCACCGGATTGTAGATGAAAGGATCCAGCATCCAGAATTCTACAAACTCAATATTGTTGGCTTCAAAGTTTGAGTTGGAAATATCTCTCATTACGCCGCCCCAGCGTGTTTCGGGCGACTTAAGTGTGCCATCGGGATTGATACCTTGTGAAATGACTCCCAGGCCGGGAACGGAAGTAGGTGAATTGGATGACTCAAAATTATACGGACCTCTTTCGCGAGGATAAAAGCCAAGGTCAAAAGTGAAGATGTTGCGTACCAGATTCTGAACCGGACGATTGGGGAAAATTTCTGACTGATCCACCAGGCGCACAAGGTGATTGGTGCGCTTTTCCTTGTCGTTGAAGACCACATCCGGTGCCTGCTGCTCGTTGAAGAATGCATTGTCTATGCGATACCAGGCCAGCTTGGCACGGTTGTAACCATACCGAAGATCAGAGATCAGATTAGATTCAGGAAACATTTCTCTTCCGTTGGAAGCGGTCATGCCGCGGGGCGTTGAAGACATGCGCCAGACTGCAGCCGGCTGCTTCAGATCGTAGCCGTTGGTTGTACCTTCAAAATCATCTATGTAAACCTGCCCTTCTTTGTTGTTGTCCTGAATGGCTTTGGAGTGTCCCGGAATGAGATGCGCTACCTCGGCATAGGCATTGATGGTAGACATTTCCTTGGTCGAGTATATCGGAAGTTTATCAAGCGCTTTCGTGAGCCAGGGAGCATTGCCCTTGTAGGTTACATCAAATCCCAATATGGTGTTGGAAATCGGATCGTCTCCCAGATTGACCTTTTGCGTAAACGGACGCTCGGTCATTTTCATCACCGTTGCTCCAAGACTCAGATTGTTGTTTACACGGTAATCCAGACGGGTGCCGAAGAGTGTCCTGGTTTGAAATCCAAACAAGTTGTTGTTTTCAAAATCAACCTTGATCTGGTTGCCTGAATTCGTAATGTTTTGATTCAAAATGGTAACACGACCTAAAGAATAATCAACCGTATAATCAGTTCCTTCCGTGAGCCTTTGCCCGCCGGCGGTCACTACCACAGAACCTCTCGGTATGTTGAATGCTCCCAGTGAAATTTCACCTGCATTGGAGCCTTTGTATTGCCCCCGAATGACGAATCGGTTGAATTCGGGAAACTGCTGTGCAGTAAATTTGATGGAATCGTATAAGGCATCGTAAACGTACTGATCGGCAATGTTGCCGTCGCCTCTTGCATTAAACTCTGCTCGCAAATAATCGCCGAAGGGTTCCCGAACGGGAAAGATCAGCCTGCCGTTTTGAGGCACAATGGTCACCCCCGGCAGGTAGTCAAACAGTCCGTCCGGTTGCGGGTCTCCGAACATATTCGTATTGTCGAGATTTAACAGCGGCAGAAGCCTTTCGGTTTTGATGTTGCCGCGCGGCATGTACTGCTTTTCACCGCCCCCCGGATCATTGTAATAAACAAACAATCTGAAGTCCTCATTGCTGAGGTTGAAAGCCCCCAGCGAGTAGATGTTTTTCATCATCAGTTTCCAGATGGGCAGGTTTACATTGATGATATAGCCGCGCAGCAATTTGAGATAAAGCACTTTGTTGGTGGCACTGGAATCGGGCGGAATCTGATTGGCAAATTCACCGACTTGATAAACTTTGCCGTTTACTTCATACTGATAGGCCACCGCAAGTGCTTCATTGGGATTTAGCTGGGTGTTGAGTGAAAGGTATCCCAGTCGGGGCTCAAAGGTGTATTCGTTTGGATTGAGCTTGCGGGCGTAAGTTCTTTCGAAATCTTCTCCCTGACGAAGCCCGAACTGCGAACCCTGGAGATCAGCAACAGTATTGTTTACGAAACGGGTAGAAGGACTTGCGGCCAGCTTGCCGTATAGATTGTTGGCGCCGTTGTCAGGAAAGCCCTGGGTTGTGTTGGTTGGCTGAATGCTTCGGGAGTATGGATTGGTTTCTCCCAGATCCTGAAAGGCCACCACATCGCGTACGTTCTGAGTGGCACCGGTGCGGTTGGTGATCCAGACTTCCATTCGGGTGATGTTGGCAGTGCTTCTGATGATCGGAATGGTCGAAAGCGCCTTGTCGTAATTGTCTCCGAAATGTTGTGCAAGAAAAAAATGTCTGTTTTCGTCATACATATCCGCCTTTACTTCAAAATTCTGAATCAGAGCTCCCGATTGTATGGTTACCGATTGCCTCCTGGCCTGCTGCTGCGAGATCAGACTGGTCCAGGTGAGCCGCCCAAACTGAAGCTGGGCCTTGAATCCGAATAGCGTCTGGCTTCCGTTGATCAGACGTGTAGGGAGCGGAAGACTCACGTTTCCGGCTTCAATTTTCTTGATGATGTCGTCTTCATCTCCGGCGTATTCGAGCTTGAGCTGATTTTGAAAATCAAACCCAGATTGGGTGTTGTAACGGATGTTGGTCTGAAGCTTTTCGCCGATTTTGGCGATCACATTCATATTGATGTTCTGATCAAAATCAAAACCTCCTACCTTCCTGTTTCTCAGCGGAATATTGGGGTTTTGGGTAACCTGACGGTTGCCTCCTAAAATCACTTCCACATTCCCCTGCGGACGCACCTCAATCTTGCTGCCTCCGAAAAGCTTGTCGAAAAATTTCTTGCGCACCTGAATGGGAGGAATGATGTTCTTTTCTTCCAGCAGATTAATGGCATTAGAACGTTCCCTGAAATATTGTTCCCTTTCCTGCTTCTCCGTGTAGGCCATGTATTCCTCGAAACTCAGATAGACCGGCGGACGATAAAACTGGTCTCCGATCATTTCGGTGACTACATATTTGCCGCTCTCCGGATCATATTCAACTTTTTTGCTGATGTTCGACGGATCGGGCAGATAAAAGGGATTGACGGGCTCATCGGTTACAAAATCTCCCGTTCTGTCTTTGAGCGGATATTTGAGTTTCGGTGATTCTGTCTTCGGAGAGTCTGCCGGTGGAGCAGGCTCAGGCAGATTGATCAGGTATGGCTTGGCTCCGGAAAGGCTGTAGAGCACAACTGCCAGAAGCAGCCCGCCTGTCACTCCCCTGAGTTTCAGTCTGATGTTAGATTGATGATGGCCTCCCTTCTGCATGAATAATGCGCTCCTTTACAAATGTCTCAATGCTTCTTTGATTAATCCTTCAAGCGTCCAGTCAGACTTTTGCGGCATCAGGCGGGAGAGCTCCTTTTCTACGGCTTGCTTATTGAAGCCAAGAGCCTGCAGTGCGGTAAGTGCCTCCAGTCTAACCGTATGACCTGCGGTGGGAAGAAGTACTTCTTCTGCAGAGGACTTTCCGATTTTATCTTTCAGCTCCAGAATCATGCGCTTGGCCAATTTGGGACCAATGCCCTTGATTCGCTGAATAGCGGCCTCATTTTCGCTGAGAATGGCCTGAACAACTTCCTGCGGACGAAGGCTTGAAAGAATCACACGGGCTGTTGCTGCGCTAATTCCGCTTACGCTGTATAGCTTTTCAAACAACTCTCTTTCCTGCTCTTCCGCAAAACCATACAGATCAAAACCCGATACCGATTGGTTTTCTGTTCTCACCATCAGACTGGTCAGCAAGGTTCCCGAAGGAAGATCCTGAATCTGGCTGTAGGTGTGCAGACTTATTCTAACCAGATAGCCGATGCCACCGGTCTCAACAATCACCTGGGCGGGTGTTTTATGCACAAAGTTGCCCCTAAGAAATGCAATCATCTGAAGTAGAAAAAAAGTAATTTATTCAGGTAAACAGGGGCGATAGGCGGTCGGAAAGGTTTTGGGTTTAACTAAATTTCAGAAACTAAGATGCTGAGTTTCTTCGAAAATCCAAACAATCCGGCCTCATCAAATGCTTTTCCCATCAACTGAATACCGAATGGCATGCCTTCCCCGTCCTTACCGGCAGGGATATTGATGGCCGGCATTCCCGTGAGATTGGCCAGCACGGTGTATGCATCCGAAAGATACATGGCAACCGGATCGTCGGTCTTTTCTCCAAAACGAAAGGCCACGCTTGGTGTTGATGGCATCAATACAAAATCACATTCACTATACATGGCCTCAACCTGATCTCTGATCAGCCGGCGCACTTTCTGTGCCCGGGTGTAATATGCGTCGTAATATCCTGAGCTGAGGACGAAAGTGCCCAGCATAATGCGGTTCTTGACCTCTTTCCCGAATCCCTCCGTGCGCGAGCGCTTGTATATGGATTCCATATCGTCTGCCTGCGGACTTCTGTATCCGAAGTGCACACCGTCGTAGCGGGACAGATTGCTGCTGGCCTCTGCGGTGGTAAGCACATAATAGGTCGGGATCAGATAAGGCATCAGGCTGAAAGGCATCTCCTTTACTTCTGCTCCATGGGCTTTTAGTGCCTCAACCGTTTTTAAAAAGTGCGCATAAATTTCCGGCTGAATGACCGCAGGATCGAGCATTCCCTGAGGAATAGCAATGCGCATGCCGCTGATTTCCTTATCAGCTGCAGATATTCTGACTTCCTGCGAAGAACTGCTGGCATCTTTGGGGTCAAAGCCGCTCATGACGGCGGTGACCAGGACGGAATCTTCTACGGTATGGGTAAATGGTCCGATCTGATCGAAAGAAGAGGCATAAGCAATCAATCCGTAACGGGAAATGCGGCCGTAAGTGGGCTTGAATCCGGTAAGCCCACAAAAAGCAGCAGGCTGGCGAATAGACCCTCCTGTATCTGAGCCCAGAGAGGCAAGGCACAAACCTGCCTGAACGGCCACGGCTGAGCCTCCTGAGCTGCCTCCCGGAACACGCTGGGGATCTGCCGCATTGCGCACTATGCCGTAGGCCGAGTTTTCGTTGCTGGAGCCCATGGCAAACTCATCGCAGTTTGTCCTGCCGATCACAATGGCGCCTTCATCAATCAGCCGTTGAAGCGCAGTGGCCGTAAAGAGGGAACGGAAACCTCCCAGAATCCTGGAAGAAGCCGAGCATACATGCCCGGCATAACAAATGTTGTCCTTAATGGCCAAAACAAGCCCGAACAATCTGCCCGGACTTTTGCCCGATTTTAAAATTTGATCGGTGGCATCAGCCTGCTCGCGGGCCTCATTTTCAAAAACCTCCAGAAATGCATTGAGATGCTGATGGGTGTTGATTCGGCTCAGATAGTCTTCAACCAAAGCCCGGCAACTGATCTTGCCGGAAAGCAGATCGCTTTGAACCTGCGACAAGGAAGTGTAATGAGGAGAAGCCTGCACCATAATTGTTAAAGTGGTGCGAATATCAGGCTTTTAAGCCGAAAATCAGCAGACAAATCAGGAAGCAGCTTCCGATTTTTCCTCTCCGGGCTTGCGCTGTGGAACCTTGGGCGCTTCGCGCATCCCTTCTTCCAACTCTTGCTTGAGATTAGACTTGGCGGCATTAAACTCACGGATGCCCTGACCGATGCCGCGCATCAGCTCGGGAATCTTCTTACCTCCAAAAAGCAAAACCACGGCCAGCAGAATCAGAATCCATTCTGAACCACCGGGTAAAAGACCTGCCTCGTAAACCATAGGAAATATTTGTAGCAAAGGTAGTGAATAATTGGGGAAGAGCGCTTACTGTGAAGAACTCTCGGGTTGAACCACCTCCTGTGCAGGCGCTTCCGTGTCCTTCTTTTTAAAGTTGCCCTTGGTAAATTCAAAAACGAAGGCTACACGAAGGGTGTTGTCCAGCGGATTCCGCTGAACACTGGTAGGAATGAGATAAGAGAAATTAAGCCCTACAATGCTGTATTTTACGGTAAGACCTGCAGTCAGGAAGTTTCTTGCTCCTTTCAGACGATTTTCATAAAAATAACCCATGCGCACCCCAAACTGCTTGTTGTACATATATTCCAGACCTACACCGAAGTTGTACTCCCGAAGTTCTTCTTTGGCTTTGGAGCCTTTTTTGGTCTGAAGATTTCCGTTGGCGTCAATGTATTGCACACCGGGTGCATCGCCAAAGGAGGTAAACAGCCCATTGATTACGCTCTTTTCACGGAAATCAGCAATTTTATTTCCATCTTTGTCATAATTGGGATTGTTGACTTCATATGTATCACCATTGGCATCAATTGAATCAATCTTTGCCAATACAGGAGTCGGCACAAGAAGCTTATTCACATCCATGTACAATCCTACACCGTTCTTGGCATCAATGTTTAGCAAATAACCAAAGCCTAAGCCCAAATTGGTAGGAATAAAATCTCTTGTTCTGCTGTCGCCATAACTCACCTTGTTGCCGATGTTACTCAAATTGAATCCAAGAGAAAAATCGCTGGTCATTTTGGGCCCGGTCTTGAAGTTTTTGGTGTAAAATAGCGAGATGTCGCCTGCACCCGCATGGGCCGGATTGATAGGATTACCATCAATCGCGTAACCTCCTGCCAGATTTGAAAAGATGTAGCGCAAACCCGCAGAAAGAGAAAGTCCTTTGGCCAGACGACGGGAGTAGCTGGCTTCTATCGCAAATTCATTGGGACGAAACTGACCCAAACTACCACCCGTATTGTCGGTAAACTGAATATTTCCCATGGAGAAATAGCGGAATCCGATCTGGATGGTTTGCAATTCCTTGATTTTGTAATATCCGGAAATAGAGGCCAGATAAATGTCGTTCACCAGCCCTTTTAGCCAGGGAGAGAAGGCAACACCCACCCCAAAGTCTT
>CAZUHX010000064.1:0-11883 GCA_964620795.1 uncultured Chitinophagaceae bacterium | reverse complement strand
GGAGAGGCGCCCCATTTTATCACGAGAAACTAAACTCACGAGCTAAATATGAATTTTTAGGGTAACCAAGGCCAATATGGGATTTCAGCCTCAGTAGGTCAAAGCCTCAAAACTGCTGAAGACTCAACCATTTTGCTATCTTTAACATCTTGAAGTAAACCTTTTCATCCATGAGAATTCATGCAGCTATCTCTTTCCTACTGGTTTTTTTATGTGTATGCTTCGTTGAGCTGGAGGCACAGCCGGTCAATTATCAGGTAGAACTTCGATACCTGGGCTGGAATGCAAGGGGAGATGGAGCCCTGGGAAGTCCGGAGTATGTTTATTACATCTGGGCGCGGGATAATGTAAACCCTGTGGAAACGGGAGGAAATTGTATTTATTCTGGGGATGACTTTCCCAATGGTCAGAACAGTTCCAACGTTACTTGTGCACCGGGTGGAACTCTTTTTGGAGCACCCACGGCTCTTCGAACCCAAAGCAATACATTGGCTACTCAGATACTCTTCAGAACCGATGCCTGGGAGCACGATTGCGCAGGCGGCAGCATCAACTTTGGTGGTGGTTTTGTGTGTACTTATGAAAATAACTGCGACTGTCTTCCGATTATCGGATGTACCAACGAGGATGATGATCGTGCTCAGTGTGCTACTGCGGGCGCGATAGATTTCAGGAATGATCCTCCATGTCAATGGAATGAATACCCGCCATTTCAGTGCGGAACTTTTGCTTATGCAGTGCGCGTTCGCTGGGAGTATATCAATATTCAGGCAGGTACTATCAGCAGTGCTCCATTTAGCATTTGTGGCTCAGGCGATCCTCCTCTGATTAACTCCAGCGCCAATGGAACAGATGGGGTGAGCTATCAGTGGCAGTATCAGGAAAATTGCACCGGCGGCTGGATCTCAGTTTTTGGTGCAACGGCAAGCAATTATGATCCACCCGTGATCAATAATGAACGCTGCTACCGCAGATTGGCTGTGGGCTGCCAATTCAATGGTTCCTCTCTTTTCGAACCATCTAATATTATTCAGTATGTCAACGCTTCTCCGATCACGAACAACACGATTACTGCTAACCAGAATTTTTGTCAAAATCCCCCGGTACAACCCAACACCCTGAATGGAAGTTTGCCGAGTGGAGGTGTTGGTGTGCTGAGTTATGAATGGCAGGAAAGTGCCGACAACGGACAGACCTGGATTCCCATTCCGGGTACGGCTAGTCTTACCTATACCCCTCCGCCACTTTCCGTAAATACACTTTTCCGTCGCCGAACATATGTGGCAGCCGGAAGTTGCGATAATATCAGCAACATCATATCGGTCAATATCACGCCTGCTTTGGCCAACAACACGATTTCCGGCAATCAGACCATCTGTATCAATATCGATCCTTCAGCATTGCCGGGTTCTGTTCCCGTTGGCGGCGGCGGTATCAGCACATATTTGTACCAATGGCAGCAAAGTCTTGACAACGGAACCACATGGAATGACATTTTTGGAGCAAATACACAGACCTATGATCCAGGATTTCTGAGTCAGACCACTCAATACCGGCGAACGGTGACTTCGGGCGGCTGTTTCGATGTGAGCAATACCATTTCGGTAGTCATTCTGCCGGCGCTTGACAACAACTTTATTTCATCTAATCAGGCTTTTTGCGGGCCATCGGATCCGGCAGCCCTGATAGGCACAACTCCTACCGGAGGAACCGGAACTTATAACTTCCAGTGGCAGGAAAGCACAGACGGACTTAGCTGGACGGATTTGATCGGTTCCATATCTTCAGATTACGATCCGCCTTTACTTACGGGAACACGTTACTATAGGAGATTTCTGAGTTCAGGAACTTGTCAAAGCTTAAGTAATATTATTTCGGTTTCTATTATTCCACTTCTGACCAACAACACAATTTCAGGCAACCAGAACTACTGCGGCCCGTCAGATCCGCCTGTATTTATCACCAGTGCGCCCAATGGAGCAACCGGAACATATGATTATTTGTGGCAAGAGAGTATAGATGCAGGAACCACATGGACTTTTGTTGCGGGGGGTAATGTGCAGATTTTTGATCCGCCGGTTTTGAGTCAGACCACCCAATACCGCAGGATTGTTAACTCAAGTGCCTGCTCACTACTGAGCAATGTGCTCACCATTAATATCACTCCGGTGATTACAGACAATGTGATTTCAGGATCGCAGACTTTTTGCGGCGCATCTGATCCGGTTGCATTTACAGATCAACTCCCGGGTGGTGGCACCGGAACTTATGCATATCAATGGCAGGAGAGTATAGATAATGGAGTTACATGGGGCAATATTTCAGGCGCAGTGACTCACGACTATGATGCACCGATACTGAGCCTTACGACTCAATACAGAAGAATGATTACCTCGGGTAACTGCGTGAGTATCAGCAGTCCTTTGGTGGTAACCATAGTACCGGTGCTTGGAAGCAATGCCATTTCTTCAGATCAGTTCTTTTGCGGACCGGGAGACCCTGCATTGCTTAATGGAACGGCACCCAACGGAGGAACAGGTTCCTATACCATCTTCTGGCAAAGCAGCACTAATGGAGGTCTCAGTTGGAGTGTTGTGAGCGGAGCCAATCTTCAGAACTACGATCCTCCCTTACTGAACCAGACGAATCTTTACCGCAGAAACATTGTATCGGGTCCTTGCAACACATTCAGCAATAATCTTCTGGTAGATGTCACTCCTGTCATTACCAACAATACAATCGGCAGTTCACAGCAAATCTGCGGTCCTTCTGATCCCGGGGTATTCAGCGGTTCAGCTCCTGCCGGTGGCACCGGAGCATACACTTACCAATGGCAGTCTTCTACCGACAATGGCGTAACCTGGCTCAGTATTTTTGGGGCTACTTCTCAGGATTTTGATCCTTCTGTCATTTCAGCCACCACTCAATTCCGCCGGATAGTGAATTCGGGAAGCTGTTCGAATACCAGCAATGTGATCGTGATAGAGATATTCCCTGTCATTTCCGGGAATACCATTTCTTCAGACCAGGCCTTCTGCGGCGATGCTGATCCTGCATTGCTCACAGGCACTGCGCCAACCGGAGGCAATGGAAGTTATACTTATCAGTGGCAGGAGAGTTTGAATGGCGGCACGAGCTGGTCTGACGTGGGCGGGGCAAACCTTCAAAACTTTGATCCGCCTTTGTTGAGCCAGAGCAGGGCTTATCGCCGCCTGATTACCTCCAGCCCATGCAGCAGTGCGAGTAATGTCATCAATGTGATCATCACGCCTTTGATTACCAACAATGCTGTAACGGGATCCAATGTTTTCTGCGGTCCAACAGATCCCGCATCTTTTGTGGGAACTAGTCCGGGTGGAGGCAATGGTACGTTTGCTTTCGACTGGCAGTTGAGTACTGATGCCGGCGTAAGCTGGAGCAGTATTGGAGGGGCGTCTTCACAAAACTATGACGCACCAACAGTTTCAGCGACCACGCAATACAGAAGGATTGTTTCCTCCGGCAGTTGCTCGGACGTGAGCTCGCCGATTACGGTGACTATTGTGCCTCCTATTGCGAATAATGCGGTAGCTTCTGATCAGACCTTCTGCGGCATAGCTGACCCTCTTTTGCTCACAGGCACAGCAACTACCGGCGGAACAGGCGCTTATTCAAGTCAGTGGCAGCTTAGTACAAATGGCGGAGCAACGTGGAGCGATGTTTCAGGAGCAGTGGGGCAGAACTATGATCCGCCTGCAACCTCGGTAACAACCCAATACCGAAGGCTTTGTTCAGCAGGAGTATGTAGTAGTGTAAGTAATGAGGCTTTAATCAGTATTACTCCTGTGGTAACCAACAATACCATTACAGGAGTGCAGACATACTGTGCACAGGCAGATCCCAATCCGATCATTGGAACAGTTGCCGGCGGTGGAACAGGAACAGTAGTGTATCAGTGGGAGCAAAGTACCAACAACGGAATTTCATGGCTTCCCATCACAGGTGCCACTTCTCAGGATTACGATCCCGGATTCCAGACAGTCACCACCTTGTTCAGACGTCTTGCGATTTCGGGCAATTGCACGGATGCTTCCAATTCAGTTTCAGTGACCATAGTTCCCGTTATTGCCAACAATGTGATTAATTCAGACCAGAGTTATTGCGGAGCTACAGATCCAACTATTCTGATAGGAAATTCACCCAGTGGAGGAAACAATGCATTCCAGTATGGCTGGCAGAGCAGTACAGATGGCGGTGCGAACTGGTCAACAGTAGCAGGAATTACTTCCCAGAATTTTGATCCGCCACTTACGATTGTTACCACACTATACCGTAGGCTGGTGACTTCGTCAGTTTGTGCAGACACCAGTTTGTTTGTAACAATTGCTATTACACCTGCGGTGACCAATAATACAATTTCCGCCTCTCAGCATTTCTGTCAGTCAGGCGATCCTGCAATTCTTACCGGAACTGTACCTTCAGGTGGTTCAGGAGGATTTGGCTACCAATGGGAAGAAAGCAACAACGGTGGTATCAGCTGGGCGGTTGTGAGTGGAGCAAATAGTCTTGATTTTGATCCGCCCGCATTGACCAGTACCATTACCTACCGAAGAATTGCTATTTCGGGAATTTGTAATGCTTCTTCAAATACAGTGACCATTAGTGTAACTCCCAATCCTGTCATCTCAGGTGTTACGGCAACGGATGTTGATTGCTCAGGTTCAGTAACCGGACAAATAGTTGTTGCAGCTACCGGCGGTACCGGCCTGTTAAGGTATTCAATCAATGGAGGCACTTCTTATCAGCTTTCAGGAAGTTTCAGCAGTCTGCCTGCAGGCAGTTATCAGGTCTTTGTGACCGATGATTCCAGCTGCGCGGTTCCATTCTCATTTAATCCGGTAGTCATCAGTGAGCCACTTCCGGTTAGTCTGGTTCTTACTGCAACAGATCCCAGCTGTAATGGTGTGTCTAATGGCCTGATTACTGCAGTTTCAAGCGGAGGGGTAACGCCCTATCGCTATTCATTGAACGGCAGTGCCTTGCAGCAAAATAATATCTTTAGCGGACTGGCATCCGGAAGTTATCTGATTACACAGGTTGATGCCAACGGTTGTCAGGATACCGCTTCCGTTATACTGAGCAACAGTTATGCCATTACGCTTACTGCAGATTCAGTGGATGACATCAGTTGTTATGGCGTTGCAGACGGATATCTTTCTGTGCTTGCCCAAAGTGGAGTAACACCTTATGAGTACACCATCAATGGATTCTCTTACCAAAGCAGTCCTGTTTTCAGCGGCTTGGTTCAGGGAAGTTATTCGGTTATTGTACGGGATCTCAATGGGTGCCGTGCTTCAGTAAATGCCACGATCACACAGCCTCCTTTGCTGGGTGTTTTGGTAGATTCTGTAAGGCCTGTGAGTTGTGCAGGTTTAAATGACGGTGCAATTTTTGTTTCCGTTAGTGGTGGAACACTTCCTTACGCTTTTGCATGGAATAACGGAGCCGTTACGGAAGACAATCTTAATTTGGGAGCTGGTATTTTTAATCTTACCATTACTGATGCCAATGGTTGTACCGCCACTGCTTCCGCTTCGCTCAGTCAGCCGAATGTGCTTCGTGTGCTTCTGGCTTCCTTTGAGAACGTGAGTTGTGCCGGAAGAAATGACGGCCGGGTTGATGTGAGTGTTACCGGCGGAACACTTCCCTATACTTATGTCTGGAGCAATGGCGGCAATACGGAAGATCTTAACGGGCTGAATGGCGGCACATATAATTTTACCGTTACCGATCAGAACGGATGCAGCGCGACTTACAGTCAGCTGATTACAGAACCGCTGCCCATCAGTGCATCTATTGCCGGAACCAATATTCTGTGTCACGGGGCAAATACCGGAGCTTTGAACCTTTCAGTAAGCGGAGGATCCATACCGTATCAGTTTATCTGGAGCTCGGGTGATACTACAGAAGATATCAGCAATACGGGACCCGGTATTTACACAGTTGTCATTACGGATGTGAACGGCTGTCAGGCGCTTTCTAGTCTGAGACTCAGCCAGCCTGCGCAAATAACTACTTCAACAAGCGTTACCCAAGTGAGTTGTTTCGGACTTTCGAACGGAGCGGTTGATCTTACCGCTGCCGGCGGAACGGGAAGCCTGTCTTATGCCTGGAGCAACGGATCGGCAACACAGGACCTCACTGCAGTACCGGCCAATACTTATACGGTGACGATTACCGACCAGAATCTCTGTTCTGTTATACAAACGGCAGTGGTAAGTCAGCCGGCTGCGCTTACACTCAATGCAGCGGTGGGTAATGTGCAGTGTAACTTCAGCGGATCGGGCTTTGTGAATACCACGGTTACTGGCGGAACATTGCCATACACCTTTAGCTGGAGCAACGGCTCGGCCTCAGATGACCTGATCAATATCGGTGCCGGAAGTTATAGCGTTACGGTTACGGATGCGAGAGGATGCTCGGCCAGTGGTTCTTATACCGTAAACCAAGCGGTTAATAATCTAAACCTCTTGCTTGCTGTTACGCCGGTGAGTTGCGGAGGGGCGGCCAACGGCTCCATAGATCTGACCGTTACAGGTGGCGCAGCACCTCTTTCTTACCGCTGGAACACCGCACAGACCACTGAGGACTTAAGCGGAATTTCGGGCGGAACATATATTGTAACTGTGACAGATAACAACGGATGTACCGCAAGCAACGGAGCTCAGGTTCTTGAACCTGTGGCCTTGGTTGCTTTTCAGACTGGTACGGTGAATGTGGCATGTAATGGCAACAGCACAGGAGCCGTTAATGTATCGGTAGCCGGTGGCTCACCACCGTATATTTATGCATGGAGCAACAGCAGCAGTAATGAAGATCTTTTAAATGTTCCTGCAGGCAGTTATACATTGATAGTAACGGACGCACGCAACTGCCGCGATACAGTTACTGCAACCATCAGTCAGCCGCCGGTGCTCATTGCGAACGTAACCGGAACCAATCCGGGCTGCAATGGCGCTACCAATGGAACGGCCACTGTGGCTGCTGCAGGCGGGGTGCAGCCTTACCGTTATCTCTGGAACAGTTTTGCAACAACAGTTTCTATTGGTGGATTGAGCTCAGGAAACTATGGGGTGATTGTAACAGATGCCAATAATTGTACGATAGTAGCATCTACCACCCTCACCAATTCAGGCAATCTGACGGTTTCTATTGCAGCAACGGATATTAGCTGCAATGGTCAGAACAACGGCAGTCTCACTGCAAATCCGGTGGGAGGAACTGTTCCTTTGAGCTTTGTCTGGTCTAATGGAGGAAGCGGGCAGACGCTAAATGGCCTATCCGCAGGATTTTATTCTACCACAGTTACTGATGCCAATGGTTGTACTGCCAGTGCTTCGGCATTGGTTCAGGAGCCTGATCCATTGTTCCTGAATCTGGGAAGTACAGATCTGCGCTGTTTTGATCTGAGAAACGGACAAGCTATCGCTTCTGCAGTTGGAGGAACCAATCCATACACCTACAGCTGGAATACGACACCTGCGCAAACGGACATTGTTGCCGACAATCTCGGCCCCGGTACTTATGCCGTAACGGTGACAGATGCCAACGGATGTACCATCGGAGGGTCTGTGATTGTTAACTCACCTCCATTGCTTGAGGTGCTGTTGATTGATTCAAACAGCTCGGCCTGTGCGGGTCAAAACAATGGCCAGATTGAAATCGCAGGTATTGGAGGGGTTTCTCCATATGAATACTCGGTAGACGGAAGTTTATATTCGTCGCAAACCATTTATCAAGGACTTGATCCCGGAAATCACGCTATTGCAGTGAGAGATGGAAATGGATGTGTAGCGTTTGGAACAGCCCGTTTGAACGAGCCTGCTAATCTTGCAGTATTGTTGCAAGAAGATACACTGATTGCTTTTGGTGACAATGCTTTACTCAATCCTATCATTGTTGCAGAAGCAGGCGTGCGTCTCATTGAGTGGAGCCCCAATGTTGACATCAGCTGTTTATTCTGTCCCAACCCGGTGGTGAGTCCGGCGAACAGCCAGCGTTATTTTGTTACGGTAACAGACAGCAACAACTGTAGGGTTACGGCTTCGATAGATGTGAATGTGTCGCGCAATTACGATGTACTGATACCTTCCGCCTTCTCACCTAACGGAGATGGCTTGCATGATCTCTTTGGTATTATTCCTATCGGCATCAACAGTGTTCGGATGCAGATTTACAATCGCTGGGGAGAGCTGGTTTTTGAAAGCAACAATCCTTCTGAGCGCTGGGACGGCACATACAGGAATAAAGAATGCCCGATCGGAGTTTATATTTATTCGGTAGATGTCACTTATCGGGATGGAAGAAAAGAAGTGAAGGGTGGTAATGTTACTCTACTCAGGTAGATATGAGATTAAACAAGTTTGTGATAGTCCGGACTCATGGTCCGGACTTTTTTATTTCTATCAGCCTGTTCGCAACAGACTGAGTGAGGGATATGGTTTAAATGCGCAAAGTAGTTTTTCAATCAGGCAATCATCGTCAGCCCGACCGTTTTGCAATATCACTGCTTAACTTGTTGTTCGGTTTCCAGCTGACGCAACTGAAGTTTGTGGTGCAATCGGTTACTTAGTAAAACAAAGCCAAGGAGGGCTGCACAAAAAACGAGCAGCATCAGATTGAGGGATGTGTTGGATTTCATGGGCTTGTTTTTAGAATTAACGCAAATTTCAGGAAATAATTGTGTTTCGTTTTCCATTAATTCAAGCATAAATCAAATAAGGGTAGTTTCGGTGTGTCACATACGGAAACCCTTGGCAGAACTCATTTTTGAAACATTTTTGACAAGTTAAAAGGTAAATAACGAATTATAAACCACCGGATTTACCATCATTTATGAGTGTAATCGCGGATGATGTGTAAAATGTCTGTCTGCTAGCAGAATGGCAAAAAACTGACACACTCAATGTTGAAAACAAAAAGCTTGTTCAGGGCAACAATTTGATTTTGAGCTTTACCGGCTGATGATCGGAATTTTGGAATTTCAGATCTAAGCCTTTTACTTCAACGATCTCTATGTTAGGCGAAACGAGGTAGTAATCTATGACTGTGGTGTAGGTTTTGTCGGGATTGTATTTTGATTTAAGTTTTCGGTTGGTGGGTACTTCCGGATCAAATGCAAATTTCCATCCGGGCATGTAGGAAGAGTCGTTGGAAGCCAGGTAAAGCGGTTCGTCTTCCGGTTCTTTTTCAAATTTACGCACATCAAATCCGGGCGGAGCGATATTCCAGTCGCCTCCGATGATTACATAATTACCTTTTTTATATTCTTCATTCATTAATGTTTTTGCAAGCGCCATCTGTGCTTTCTTCACTTCGCCTTTGTCGTAGGCTTCAAAGTGTGTATTGATGATGATTAGATCTTTTCCTGAGGGAAGGCGAAAGCGCTGTAAAAGCATACATCTTTTCAGATAAAAGAGCTTTCGGGGGAAGTCTGTGATTCCGGGAAGTGAAATTCTCACACACTCAACAGGCATGAAGCGAGATGCCGACTGTAATCCAGAGGTGATGCGTCCCAGGGGTTCTGTCCAGGGGAAAGGCAGATACTTAATTTTATAATTAGTCGCAAACGTATGATTGTGTGATGGGAATACTGCGCTGATTTCTTCTGATTGGTTGATGTACCAGGACCGTTTGCTATGTTGATCAACCTCCTGCAGGAGTATGAAATCTAAATCGGTGAAACTGCGAAGTGTTTGAATAATACCGGTGTTATATTGACGAACCTTGTCTTCCGGGCTAATGATTGTTTTTCCCCCATCGTAAAAGAAATCTGATTCGGCGCCCAGAGCGCCGTATCCGAGGTTCCAGATCAGAATGGAGAATTCGTTTCCTGAGATGGGCGTGGTTGGGCCGTTTGCCGGAAGGTTTTGTCTGGCAGGGGGGTTAAAACGGCTCAGGAATGCGTATACCAGGTTGCCTCCCACCCAAAGCGCTGCGGCTGCAAGCGGAATGAGGAGCAGTAGGAATAATATCTTCATAAATCTGGGCATGGGCCTTGGGGGCGATGGTGAACTTCAAAGATACAGGCTGTGAGATGAAGACAAAAGCGCTTTGAAATCAAGAGTCCAATGGGGAATGTGAGGAAATTTTATCTTTGGATGAGACTAAATTATTAGGTATGAATCATTTTGCCTGGAGCTGGAAACAGGATGGAGTACGCATCAATGCACAGGGCTGGAATCCGCCCCAGGTGAAGGGTGTGGTTTGTCTAATACATGGATTCGCAGAATACGGCGGAAGATATCGGCCATTGGCTAAAGACTTGTGTGCAGCGGGGTATGCAGTTATTGCTCCTGACCTGATGGGGCACGGGGAAAGTGAGGGCAAGCGCGGGCATGTTCTGTCATATGAGTTTCATCTGGATACGGTGAAAGTGCTGCTGGATGAGGCTGCCACCCGTTTTCCGGGTACAAGGATTTTTCTTTATGGTCACAGCATGGGAGGCGGAATCGTAACCAATTTTTTGCTGAAGCGCAAGCCGGCAATTGCCGGAGCAATTGTTACAGGCCCTTTATATCGCGTAGGTTTTGAGCCTCCGGCTTTCAAAGTTTTTTTGGCCAAAATGATGCGTTCCATTTATCCTGCATTTCCGGAAAAGGCCAATCTGGATACGGAAGGTCTTTCCCGCGACAAGGAGGTGGTACGGGCCTATAATCAGGATCCGAAAGTTCACAATCAAATTACAGCCGGCGCTTTTCTCGGCATGTTTGAAGCCGGCCTGTGGGATATTGAAAATGCTTCTCAGCTCAGTGTTCCGATGTTGCTGATGCATGGAACAGCCGACAAGCTGACCTCTCCGGAAGGCTCGAAGGAGTTTGCCATGCGTGCTCCGGCCGATTTACTTGAAAGTTGCTGGTGGGAAGGATATTATCATGAGTTACATAACGAGCCGGAGGCAGACCGCAACAAAGTGGTTCAAAAGATAGTGAGTTGGCTTGATGCACATTGAGGCATGAAAAAGGCTTCAGTTTTTTTCGGTTTGGTTTTTGTTGTTGCAGGATTGCTCTTTTTCTTCAGGACTTCTGTGTTACAGGCGATCAGTCATGTTTTGATCTGCGAAGACGTAGCTGCCCGTTCTGAGGTGGTATTTGTATTATCGGGCGGGGCTTATGACCGAAGTAAGGAAGCATTTAAACTGTACAGAAAAAGATTAACAGAAAGATTTATATGTACAGGCGGTAATTTGTCTAAGGATTATCAAAGTCAGGGTGTTGATGTTTATGAAAGCGATCTGAGTGTGCGGGCTTTAATAAGAGAGGGTGTTCCTTTGAAGAATATTGGTGTTGTTCATTACGGAAGCAGCACTGAGGAAGAAATTCGGTGGATTTCGGGATGGATGAAGAAGAATGTGAAGGCGAGGATAACGATTGTATGTTCAGATTTTCACAGCCGGCGTGTTCGGCAGACGGTGAACCGGCTTTTGGCAGAATCTGCCAGTCGTGTTAATGTGATCGGTGCAGCTTATACTCAATTTGATCAGGAACGCTGGTGGGAAAGTGAACATGGCCTGATTGCCGTGAATAATGAATATGTAAAACTTATATATTATAAATTAAAGTATTGATCATTTTAATGATTTCGTCTTCGTTTTTTACGATTTTGTCTTTTTGATGATTAAAACTTCAGGATATACAAGTAATATTTTTATTTCTAAGGCTACCGTCCTGTATTCCAATACTCATCGACATTAAACATAGCTCATCTGTTTAGGCTGTACACATGGTCTTTCGCGATTCTTTTTGATCAATAGGCATAAGGTAGAAACGGAAAGCAGCGCCAGGGGGTGGAGGGGCCGGCGCAGCCGGGTGGCGGAACGCCACGGAACCCCCGCAACACCCGGCC
>CAZUHX010000063.1:3042-11949 GCA_964620795.1 uncultured Chitinophagaceae bacterium | reverse complement strand
ACAGGGGTGAGTACCGCACCTGCCAGCATGATGTTTTTGAGCGATCTGCCCTTTGACCATAGCGCTAAAGGAAGCGAAAACAACAGTACGGTAAGATATCGGTTTCCGGTCATGGAGGTGATCTGATAATCGGCGTAACCTTCCTGCTGCATGTAATAATTGAGCAGGAGTGTGAATGCTGCATTGATCAGCTGAATGAATAATTCTGCCCCGATCAGCAGATAGATTGCCCGTGGTAAGTTCAGGTATGGATGAATCAGTTTTTTCATTTTCCCCTGGCTTTCCATTGTTTCAGTAAATCAAGTACGGCCTCAGTATCAGGTTTTTCAATAAGATGCGCCTTGGTCTGGTTTCGAAACCAGGTCATTTGCCTCCGTGCATAGCTCCAGGTACTATGGATGATCTTTGCTTCAGCCTCTGCCCGGCTTAGCTTTCCTGAAATCAAAGCCGCCACTTCCGGATATCCGACAGAGCGCATTGCAGGTAAATCTGTTTGATGGATCCACGGACGAACTTCATCAACCCAGCCCTCCGCAAACATTCTTTTTACCCTTTCAGTAATTCGATTTCTCAATTCATCTCTTGAAGGCTCCAGATAGATCCATATAATGTCATATGATTTGGCATTCAAAGGTGCTGAACGAAGTTCGGTGATGCTTTTCCCTGATGCCATCATCAATTCCAGGGCCCTTTGCATTCTCCTCGGATTTTTCAGTTCGGCTGTTCTGGCAAACACGGGATCGCGCTTGATGACTTCTTGTACCAATGCCTCCAGCCCTTTCGTTTCAAGTAGCTGTATGATCTGTTTTCTTAATTCCGGAGCAATTTCAGGCAGCTCATGCAGTCCCTCCAGTGCTGCTCTGAAATACAAGCCTGTTCCGCCTGCCATGATCACCGGCCTTTTTTGTTGAAAGGCGTCTGCAATCAACACCTCAGCTTCTCTGGCAAATTGAGCCGCATCGTATGAAGACTTAACGGAAATATGGCCCGAAAGATGGTGCTTTACCCTGAGGCATTCTTCCTCAGTGGCTCTGGCTGTTCCAATAGAGAACTCTTGGTAAACTTGTCTGGAATCGGCAGAGATAATCTCACAGCTCAGCGACTCGGCCAGTTCAATGGCAAGTCTGGTTTTTCCCGATGCCGTTGGGCCGGTGATGGCAATGATATGATCATGAGACGGCATGAAGCCCCAGTTTAGCTGCCAGTTGTTGCATCAGCGCATATGCCTCATCGTAATCATTCCTGATTTTACCATCAAGAATGGCCTCCTTGATTTCACTTTTAATGATACCAATCTCAGGTCCCGGTTTGATACCATAGGTCTTCATGATGAGCTCTCCGGATATAGGTGGTTGAAAATTTCGTATACGATCTTTTTCTTCTACCTCTTTTAGTTTTAATCTCACCTGCGCAAACCGATGAAGATATCGCTGTACCTTCCCCTTGTTTTTAGAGGTGATGTCCGCCTCACATAGTTTCATCAGCTCATCAATATCATCTCCCGCTTCAAACAATAGCCTGCGTATGGCAGAGTCCGTAATTTCTTCTTTGGTCAGACTAATGGGCCGCAGATGAAGCAACACCATTTTCTGAACAAACTTCATCTTGGCATCCAGCGGAAGTCGAAATCTTTTGAAAATGCCCGGCACCCATTTGGCTCCCACCACTTCATGTCCGTGAAATGTCCAGCCTTCTCCCGCTTCAAATTTCTTGGTGGCCGGCTTGGCGATGTCATGTAAAACGGCAGCCCAGCGCAACCACAAATCCTCAGAGGTTTTGCAAAGATTATCCAGCACTTGCAGGGTATGAGAAAAATTATCCTTGTGTCCGATGCCTTCCTTTTCTTCAGCTCCTTTTAGCCGCACAAACTCCGGAAAGATGATCGGCAGAATACCACATTCATCCAGCATCACAAAACCATAGGACGGCTTCTTGCAACGCAGGATTTTATTCAGCTCTTCGGTAATTCGCTCAGCTGAAATAATTTCAATCCGCAAGCAGTTTCGCTTCAATGCTTCCCAGGTTTCTTCCTGTATGTAGAAGTTGAGTTGATTGGCAAAACGAACGGCACGCATCATCCGCAAGGGATCATCCGAAAAAGTGATATCGGGATCGGTAGGAGTTCTGATGACTCCGGCTTTCAGGTCTTCCAGACCCTGAAACGGATCAAGCAATTGCCCGTAGTCACCTTCATTCAATGAAATGGCCATGGCATTGATACTAAAATCCCGACGCTTTTGATCGTCTTCCAGAGTCCCGGCCTGTACCTCAGGATTTCTGCTTTCGGGTGTGTAAGATTCTTTGCGGGCACCAACAAATTCCAGTTCAAAACCTTCAAACGGAAAAGCTGCAGTGCCATAGTTCTTGAAAATAGCCGGCTGGATTCCGGGTTTTAAAATCCGGGCAGTTGCCTTGGCCAGTTCAATTCCATCTCCCGTACAAACAAAGTCGAGATCTTTACAAGCTCTGCCCAGAAGAGCATCCCTTACCGAGCCGCCAACTACGTAAACCGGATAACCCAATTTTTTTCCCGCCTGGGAAACTGCATTAAAGATCCGCTCATGCTCATTTAAAAAAGCTGAAGTATCGCCGCTAATCACAACGCAATTTTACATGATTGCACTGACACATCCGCCTCTCATTATTTCACTTGAGCACTCTTGTTTTTTTCAATGGGCATAATTGCTACCTTGCAAAGGCAAGTTGTATCATTAAAATATGTTTTGCCGGATCGTTTCGTCCTCTGCTTTTTTTAAACTTATTCTGCTTTTCCCGTGCCTGCTTCTCTCGCTGTTCACTCAGCCTGCATTTGCTTCCTTACGACCAGATTCTGCAGCTGCTGAGCCCTTCGGAGCGGAGTATAAAATCAGTTTTCTTCAGTATTCCCCCCGACCTTTAAAAGCCCGCTGCCTGGCCGCAGGCATCGGAATCCCGGCTTTTTACGGAGGAGTACTCACCGGCCTGAATTATATCTGGTATGCCAATTACCCCCGCAGCCGCTTTCGCTTTTTCAATGATGGGCTCGAATGGAATCAGGTAGATAAAATGGGCCATGCGCAGACCGCCTACTTTGAAAGTGTATTCGCTTATCATGTATTTCGATGGACAGGACTCAACAACACCCAGGCCGCTATCCTGGGAGGCATTACCGGCTGGACCCTGCAATCAAGCATTGAAATTCTGGATGGATTCTCTGCCAAATGGGGAGCTTCCGGCTGGGATATAGCCGCCAATACACTTGGCGCAGCCATCGCCACTACCCAGTTTCTGCTCTGGAAAGAGCAAAGGATTTCTCTTAAATATTCTTATCACCTTTTACCCTATCCTTCCGGGCAGCTCAATGATCGGGCCAATGAACTCTATGGAAGCGGCCCGCTCGAAAGAATGCTCAAAGACTACAACAACACCAATTACTGGCTTTCTGTTAATCTTGCTTCTTTCAATAAAAAGCAAAAACATCTGAAGTGGCTAAACATTGCCATCGGTTTCGGTGCAGGCAATATGTACGGCGGCTTTGAAAACCAGTGGACTACCGATGGCGGCCTGCAAATCAATCGCCCGGATGTGACCAGATACCGCAAATTCTTCATCAGTCTGGATGCCGACTTTAGTAAAATAAAGGCCAGATCAAGGGGGGCACGCATGTTGCTTGGTCTCCTCAATATTTTCAAACTACCCGCACCAGCCATTGAATTCAATACGCTGGGACAAGTGGTCTTTCACCCCATCCATTTTTTAAACCTCAGTATGCCGGTCTATTTCAGGAAGTAAAGGCGAAGCCTCAATCAGCCGTACAATTATACCCCTGCTCTTCCTTGGCTAAACGGAGAGGCTCAACAAATAAGGGGCCTGAGCAAATTTTGTCTGTATTGGTGCTCGGGCCTGTGTTGCAGGAGAATCCATTGGCCCGGTACCCTTCAATCGCTGCCGAATAATCTAAACCAAAAGTGTACTGGTCTGCACAAATGTTCTGACTGGGTTCCCCGGTTTTCTCGCAAAGCGTGCACTTGTTGGTGCAGTTATAGCATTTTTTGCAACCGGCGCTAAACATCAGCAGCGGGAGACAAAGGATCCAAAGAAGATTTTTCATGACCGTATTTTCGCCAAAAATAAGACCGGATTTGTGAATCCCACACTTTTTCCTAAATTCGCAGTCCAAAACCATTTAAACGCATGCTTATTATCGACGCAAGAGAGGCAGAATCTATCGACAAGGCCCTCAAGAAGTACAAAAAGAAGTTTGAAAAAGCGGGCATCCTTAAGCAGCTCCGCAGCCGTCAGACCTTTACCAAAACTTCTGTGAAGCGCCGCAACGAAATTCTGCGCGCTGCTTTCATCGAGTCTATCCGCAAGGAAGAACAAGGTTGATTTTAACAACCTTCTCAGCATATTGAACCGGCGCTCGCCGGTTTTTTTATTGTCCTAAACCCGCTACAAAGGCAATTTCTCCACACGCAAAATGCCCGCTTAGCGTTCCTGAAACAGACTAGGTTTGTTGACATGAGCGCAATAAAGGCTTTCCTCGACTACCTTAAACTGGAAAAAAGGTACAGCCTCCATACCCTTACTGCCTACAATGAGGATCTCAGGCAGGCCTCAGAATGGCTTGCCTCAGAGTTTGAGCTCAGTGATCTGCTCGCGGCCAGGCCCCAACAGCTGCGCGCCTGGGTGGTCTCTTTGATGGAAATTCCCCTCCAGCCAAAATCCATCAACCGGAAAATCTCATCTCTTCGTTCCTTTTACAAATACTGTCGCAAAAAGGAACTCATCGGCATTTCTCCCATGTTTAAGGTGGTAAGTCCTAAAGTTCCCAAAAAGCTGCCCGTTTATGCCGAAGAACAAGACATGAACCTGATCTTGGATGAGATGACCTATCCGGAAGGAGAGAAGGGCTTGCGCGATCGCCTGATCCTGGAGATGCTATATCATACAGGCATACGACGATCCGAACTGCTCGGCCTGCACTGGAAAGACATTGACCTTCCGCGGCTTCAAATGAAAGTGCTCGGTAAGGGCAATAAAGAGCGATTAATTCCCATTAGCCCCGCCCTGCAGCACAGCATCGGATGCTTTCACGGCAGCCTGCAAAATCCTTCATCCGATAGCAAAGTTTTTCTCGGCGATTCCGGCAGTCCGATGCAGCCCAGACAACTGTATTCCATCGTCCATTTTTATCTCTCATCTGTAAAAACACTGAGCAGAAAAAGTCCGCATGTATTGCGCCACACCTTCGCTACCCATATGGTCAACCGGGGAGCCGATCTCAATGCGGTCAAAGAAATTCTGGGTCATGCCAGCCTGGCTGCCACACAGGTTTATACACACAACAGCATTGATAAATTGCGGGAAATTCACCGGCAGGCGCATCCCAAAGGGTAACAGCCGGAGCTTTTTTACGTTATACCTAAATAATAAAGGAACTCATTCATTCACCCATAAAATCCAAACCATGAACATCCTGATTCATCCCGTGCAGTTTGATGCCTCTTCTCAGCTCCAGGAATTTATCCGCAAGAAACTCGGCAAACTGGAGACCTTTTTCGATAAAATCATTGATGTGGAAGTCTTTTTAAAACTCGAAAATCACGAGAAGATCAAAGACAAAGTGGTGGAAGTTAAAGTACATATTCCGGGTAAAAATCTCTTTGCCGCCGAAGTAGCTAAAACCTTTGAAGAGAGTACGGATTTGGCCTTGGAAAATATATCGCGGCAACTGAAACGTTATAAGGAAAAAACAAAAGACACAAGAGCTGTTGCAGCGGTCGAATTGCTTTATATCGGGGAGAACAACAGTTCATCCGCCGACGAATAGGGTAATATATATATTGTTTTTTAGGGCGCATCCCGCGCTGCTGCATGCTCATTGAGGATTACTAAAGTGTTGAACCCCCAGCATCGCGGGATCGTGCTGTGCGCAGCTTGGCCCTGCGGGCAGCCTCCTTCGTCGGCTCTGCTCCCATCACTTGCGCAGCCTGCCGTTTGCAAAAGGCGCTCAATTCTTCCGACCAACTGTTCTGTTGAAGTCATAAAAAAAGGCTGCCTCAGAGGCAGCCTTTCGCAGATTTATTTGATTGTATTACTGTTTCTGAAAACGAATGCTTCCACTCGCATTGGCAGCATTCACACGAACCACATACAAACCCGCAGGCAGATGATTCACAGAAAGCGACAATCTGTTGAGACCATCCGTTTTCTTCTCATACAACAATTCACCGTTAACATTCAATATCTCAGCTTTTTCAATGACCTCAGCCGATTCAATCATTAACATCTCCGTTCCGGGATTCGGCCAGGCCTTCAGTGAAAGCATATTCAGACCGCCAACAGAAGAAGATTCATCATCGGTGATCGTAAGCGTAAATGAACCATTGCTTCCTACAATGGCTCCTCCGCTCACGTTCTGTATCAGAAACTGCGCAACTTCGGTTCCTTCAACAAGATTATCGTTGGTGATGGGAATCGAAATGGCAAAACTGTCGGGAAGGCCCGGCCCAAAGTTCACCGTAGTGGTAGTGTAGGTAAAGTCAGAGCCTGCACTGGCAGATCCGCCGGCAAATACTACTTCAGCAGTCACTGCAGAAGAAGGAAGCTGCGAAATACGAACTACCATGCTTGCGCTTCCGCCGTTTTCGGCAATGCTGCCCGAAGCCGCAGAGAATGAAACATTCAAGGCTCCGTCATCGTCCTGAATCGTTAGGGTGTAAACAGAATCTCCCAATGTATATGGATTAAATGCAGACTGCAGGTTTAATACTACACTTTCAGAACTTTCTGTGGCAGCATCATCCAATATGCTGATGTTGACCGGATAGCTGTTTGTGCCCGGAGCGGCAGTGATGTTCAAAGTCTGGAAATTGAAGTCTGAGCTTGCCGATGCCGTTGAAGCGGCTATATTCAGGCTCACGGTAAGATTGGCTGCCTGACTATTTGGATTGGTTACTAAAACATTCACAGTAGCCGATCCTGCATTTTCGGCAACACTTCCGCTGGCTGAAGCAAAAGATGCCTGAACAGGACGAAGCGGCGCGGGAGTTCCGCAAGACGCCATGCCGTGGCTTCCCAGACTATCGTAGAAGTTAACCGGATAAGCATTCCACTCTACACTTGCCGTGTTCCAGTTGGTGTTGCCTTTGTAGATGTAGCGGTTTCTGATCAGCACATGATTGGTGGAGGTTCCGGTATCTACAACCCATCCGTTTGCTCCGGGATCAGTATAAAGTTGTCCGAAGATGTCTATGGTATCGTTGAAATGCAGAAGAGCAAGAGCATCATTTCCGTTGATATTGATGAATCCGGTGCTGAGATTGGCAATAGGCAAAATGGCCGCATCAGCCTGAGAATTCATGATGACATAGGTTGAGCCTGCAGCGAGTGTTCCGCTCAGTGGAAGGGTAGAAAACGAACTTCCTCCATTGGTGCTGCGAAGAAGCCTGTACTGGCTTAAATCTGCAGCGCTTCCTGTTGGATTGTAAATCTCGATAGCCTTGTTATTGGATGTTCCTTCAAGATATTCCGAGAAAAACAGGTTCTCGCAATTACCCCTTGGAACGGTATCATTATCATCTATGGTAAATGTAAATACCGAGTCTCCAAGCAAGGCACCTGAGCTTGGGTTCCTTAACTTGAGAACCAGAGTCTCGGTTCCGTCGGGAATCTGGTCGTCAATAATATTAACCGGAACCTGCACAGAACCGCCTGTATTGGGTATAAAAAACAAAGTGGTATCGTTGAAGTTGAAATCAACATTCCGGATAGCGGTAGATGCCGCCTGGTCAAAAACAACGCGGAAGAAAACAGTGTCGGTAGAAGGAGTGGTGATGCGCACCGGCGCATTGGCAATGCCAACAAACTCATCTACGTTGAATGCGTTTGGAACAAACTCAAGAACCGAAACGTCATCGTCTGAAATGGTAATGGTATGGCTCGCCTGTGCTCCGATACCAAGACCGGGCGAAGGATTGCTGAGTGTGATTACAATAGATTCATTGCCCTCAGCCTGTGCATCATTTAAAATGCGGACGGTGAAGCTCAGTGTGCCGGTATAATTAGCCGGGATATTGAGAGTTGCAGGCATGCTGTAATCAGAGCCGCTGGTAGCGGTTCCACCCAGTGTCAGACTCACAGTACTTGGTGTGGCCGGAGAGAAAGAAACATTCACAGTGACCACAATAGAATCTCCATTTTCTGCAATGGAGGATGTTGCTGATTGGAAGGCAACAGTTGATGTGGCATCATCGTCAATGATGGTCAGGTTAAAGATTGAATCTGCTCCGATCTGCGCACCCGATGAAAGGCTGCCGAGGCCAAAACGAATATTCTCATTTCCTTCAGCCAGCAAATCGTTGGTAATGGTCAGACGCACCGGAATTGAGTCGTTAGCACCTCTGGCAAAGTTGTAGGTGATGGGCGTGAAGTTATTGATGTCTGCAGCAGTTCCTGTAGAGCCTGAGGCTCTGATAGACATGGTAGCAGCTGATGCTGTGATGGTGTGATTTACACTAAGATAACCCGCTATGATGGTGTCTGCATTTTCATTGAAAGAAGCTGAGGCAGGGGTGAAATTGAAAACCACCGGAGGCGGACTGCTGCAAATGAATTGTCCGGTATTCAGAGATCCGTTGGTGTTGGGCTGAGATGTCTGCCAGAAAAAGTCGCTGTAGTTGGTCCCTTGTCCGCCCAGCTGAAGTGAACTGCCCACCGGACTTGCGCTGGTTTCAGAAACCCCCATATCGGTTGAGTTAACTGCATTGGCAAAGCCGCCTATTCCCGACATTACGCCTTCATAGGAAATGAAATAAAGCAGGCTGTCTCTGCCAGAGCATCCGCCGAGAGATGGTCTGTAAACAAGGGCAATGGCATCAGGAGCTCCGTTTTGCATGACATTGTTAGGTACTCCAAACCAGAGAG
>CAZUHX010000063.1:0-3004 GCA_964620795.1 uncultured Chitinophagaceae bacterium | reverse complement strand
CACTAAGCACAATAGAGTCATACACTGCACCTCCGTTACCATTATAAAGATAAATTCTGAAGCAGGATAGGTTAACTCCAGAAACTCCTGCAATCTCTATCCCTTCAAGGGTATCTGTTCCTGTATTGTCGTAATGAACTTCATTGATCCAGACCCGGGGAATGGGAGCAGGGTTTACAATAATGATTCCCTTCATTCCGGCTCCTGCATGCGGAGTGCACACATAGTAATGAGTTCCCACCGAAAGACCTGTCAGCAATCCGCCGCCAAAAGGAACGGAGAAACCGCCCGGAAGAGCTGTGGTGCCATTGGCATTGTAGGTGGCCTGGCTCACCTCCACTGCATTGTGGCTTCCGGCAATACTGAATACTACGGTATCGCCCTGGTTAATGGTAACCGATGCAGGCGAAAAGGTGAGGCCGGGAGAAGTGATCGTAACCCGGGCCGCCATGGCAGATATGGCACAGGCCATAACCGCAAGAAGCAATAAACTTTTCTTCATGATAAATGATTGAGCTGCGAAAATAAGCTAAATACAAGCTTCAGACCCCGGCCCGAGGTGTTTGGTCAGTTAAATGTGAATAACAAATCTTCATATAGCAGGGGAAATTCTTTTTTTAGCACCAAAGGAAGTTTATGGGTAATTCAGATTTAAGCTGGAGCTATGAATGGGAAAAAAACAAGGAAATCAGGGCTGGATCCCTGATTCTGGCAGAGCCATTCATGGACGATGAAAATTTTAAACGGACTGTAGTTCTGATCTGCGAGCATGAAGAACATCTGGGCAGCATGGGTTTGGTCATCAACCGTCCGCTGGGCCTGAAAGTCCCCAATGTTATCGAAGATTTTCCCCCATTTGATGGCGATCTTTATTTGGGTGGCCCGGTGGGTACCGATACCATACAGTTTGTACATACCATAACGAGCCTGGAAGGCTCAATACCGCTGCAGGGCAGTCTACGCTGGGGAGGTGATTTTGAAAAGTTGAAGCTTTTGATTTCTGAAGGACTGGTGGTGCCGGCTCAGGTGCGTTTCTATCTGGGGCACTCCGGATGGTCTCCCCATCAGCTTTATGAGGAGCTGAAGGAAAATTCCTGGATCATCACAGTGGTAAAAGACAACTATTTGTTTGATCCGGGTCCCGAAGGTCTTTGGAAAAAAATTCTTAAGGATATGGGCGGACTCTATTCGGAGATGGCCAGACTTCCCGAAAACCCGATACTCAACTGATGCGCCTTTTTAAACTTTATATGCTGCTCCTTTTGGGCTTTCTGAGTTTATCTCAGCTAAAGGCGGAAGTCAATGTCTCCGACAGTGTGGAGGTCTCACTGCTTACGGTAGCTCCCGGAGCTGAACTTTATAGCTGTTTCGGACACTCGGGCATACGTTTCCGCGATACGCTGAGCGGCATGGATATTGTTTTCAATTACGGAACATTTGATTTCGATAAGCCGGGTTTCTATACCAATTTCGTGAGAGGAAAATTGTGGTATATGATTTCCGCAGAACCGTTTTCCTATTTCAAGGAGCTCTATTCCTATGAGAACAGGAGGGTAACCGAATTGGTCCTTTCATTGAATGCAAGGGAAAAGCAAAAGTTGTTTTCATTTCTCCTATGGAACTACAAACCCGAGAACCGGGAGTACCGGTATGATTTTTTTCTCGACAATTGCGCCTCACGCATCCGTGATGTTTTTGAAAAGCAGCTGGACGATAAGCCCATTTGGGATGAACAGTCTTTTCAATCCGGACTTTCCTTCAGGCAATTGATTGATCCCTACATACACGACAGGAAATGGATTGATCTGGGGATTGATTTGATTTTGGGCAGCCCTTCAGACAGAAAGGCATTGCCCCGTGAATATGTCTTTCTTCCCGATCATCTCGAAACTTGCTTTAAAAATGCCCGCCGGGCTGATGGTCAATCGCTTGTCGCTGAAAGCAGAATCATACTCGATCTTCCCCGACCTGTTTATAACGATTTTGAGCCCGGACCTGTCGCTGTGCTTTGGGTTATATGTATTTTGATTTGTTTAATAAGTATTTATGAGTATATAAAGAAAAAAAGTATTCCACTTGTATCAACAATCACTTTCATCCCCTTCGGAATACTCGGTGTTTTTTACCTTTTTATGTGGTTCGGTACCGATCATCATTTCTGTGGCATGAATTACAATCTGCTCTGGGCCTCGCCATTCCTGCTGATGCTCATTCCGACTTATCGAAGCCGAGGCGGACTTAGATTTCATTTTTACATAACTTTATTACACATATTATTACTTCTTATTTGTTTGGCTTTCGGTGCAATGATGTTGCAGCCGTTTCATCCGGCCGTGTTGCCTTTGCAGCTTGTGATTCTATTTCGACTTATTTCTGGATTTTTATACAGACCTGCCCGTGAATCGCATATTGTTTGAAACAAAGAGAACGGCCAGATGCTTCTGGTCAGGCACTTCCCCGGAACTGGCTTCAGAGATTTGGTGGGTGCTGCATGGATATGGAATGGATTCAGAAGCATTTCTCGGCAAATTTGATTCATTGCTCGTGCCCGGCAGATGCATCATCGCACCCGAAGGCCTGAATCGCTTTTATCAAAAGGGCTTTACTGGCAATACAGGTGCAAACTGGATGACACGTGCAGAAAGAGAATCGGAAATTGCTGATCATCTTTTTTACTTGAACGGACTAAGAAATAAAATACTTGCCGCTGCCAATGGAAATAAACCAAATGAGCTTCTTCTGGGTTTCTCACAGGGAACAGCCATGGTAAGCCGATGGGCATGGCAGATGGAAGAACCTTTGCCCCGGCAATTGGTCCTCTGGGGAGGTGAGCCGGCAGCAGAACTGAGAGACCAGATGCATCATTTGGGCCTGCGATTCCGTCAAGCGCTCTGGATGCTGGGAAAGCAGGATCCCTTTATCCCTGCAGATGCAGCAGAAGCTTTGAAATCACGTAGAGTAGATCCGTGGAAGATGCTGTTCTATGAAGGCGGACATGATATTG
>CAZUHX010000062.1:11287-11974 GCA_964620795.1 uncultured Chitinophagaceae bacterium | reverse complement strand
CAAGCCATACTCAACCGAGAGATCGTGTCTTTTGAGTTTGATGATATCCAGTGCACGTCTGGTTTTCTGATTACTTGCCAGATCAAAATCATATCGCATTCCGGCAATTACAAAAATCCGGAAGTCTTTGATGGGATCTGATTTGTAGCGAACCTGCAGCGGAAAATTCATGTAGATCGACGAAAGCGATTTTCTCACGATAGACTCCCTGCGGTTTACCGTTTCATATTCCAGAACCCTGTCTGTAAAGACCAGGGAAGGAATAGCTCTGATGTCAAAATGTTTGTTGATCTGGTAATTGCAAATGATGCCCAGATTGAAGCCGGGACCCACCCGAGGGCGAACCGATCTGATGCTGTCGTTTTCAGTCAGGGTTTTCTTGTGGATTATTTTAAAGTCGCCCATGTTAAAGCCCGTGTGAATTCCGAAGTAAACCGTCTTCCGGCTCATTTCGGCATAGTTGTACTGTGCTCTGCTTTCATGAAAGCACAGCGTCAGCATTGACAGCCCCAGGATTATTTTGTACAGGTGTAAAGGGCGCATGTGCCGAAAGTTAAGGATTCCCAACGGGCTTCTGTAAATCCACATTTAGTGAGTATGGCAGTAAACTGTTGTCTTTCAGGGAAAACGCTGACCGACTCGGGTAAGTATGAGTAAGCCCTGGAATCTTTGGAGAAAATTCTTCCG
>CAZUHX010000062.1:5072-11277 GCA_964620795.1 uncultured Chitinophagaceae bacterium | reverse complement strand
CCTTGAAGTATAAAGCGTAAAGCTGACGAAAAGGAAAGCGGGCCGGCTGTGTGATTTCCAGAATAGCAACTCTTCCTCCCGGGCGAAGTACTCTTCTCATTTCTTTCAGGCCCAATTCCAGATGCTCGAAATTGCGAACGCCGAAACCTACGGTAATGGCATCAAAGTAGTTGTCGGGATAAATCAGCTGCTCGGAATCCCCCACTACAAATTCAAGCCGGTTTTCTTCTTTCAGCTTTGCGGCTTTTTTTCTCCCAAATTCCATCATGGCGTCGCTGAGGTCCAGACCGATGACTTTTTCCGGCCGGAGGCTCAGACACTCAACCGCAAAATCGCCGGTACCTGTGGCTACATCCAGAATTTTTTTCGGTTGAATGGTCTTCAAGGTTTTAACGGCTTTCTTTCGCCAGCTGCGGTCTATGCCCAGACTGAGAAGATGATTCAGAAAGTCATAACGATGGGCAATATGATCAAACATTTCCCTTACCTGTTCCTTTTTGGAACGGTTTTCGTCTCCGTAAGGCGTTACCTTGCTTTTCTGCATCGGCTGCGAAGGTAAACACATTGCGTTATTAGTTGGTGGATTACTTCTGATCAGCAACATAAGTGGTTTGCCCCTGAAAGAGCACGGAAACACTCCGGTTTTTAGCTCTTTGCCAAAAAGTTATTCACCGCATACTCAATATGCAGCGCGGCTTTCATACCTTCAAGCCATGAATTTGTTTGACCCGGCAGAACAAACCAACGCACTGCTGCCTTTTACATTTACCCGCCCCATTGCCGCCTGCCGGCTGGGCGCAATGACCATTGCCGAAAAATGGGAACATGATACCGGAAAGAAATGCGGCTTTCTGAGCCGTCAGCACTTGTCGGAACTGTTCAAGCCCATCAGCTCGGGGCTGTTTGTCAATGGCTCTCTGATTCCTTCTCCCGGGCTCTGCGATGCAGTTACTCAACTCAGTCCGGGCTCGGCTTTGTGGGCAGAGGATCAGTTGCTTGCACTGAACACAGATCAGCTTATTCTAAATTTGGAGGAGCTTCATCAAATTGCCATTTCAGCGAAGTCCATCAGTTGGAACAATCCGTTTCGTCAACTCCGTTATAAATGGGATTTGTTCAAAATGAACGGAGATGAGATCCATGCCGACTTCAATAGACTTTGTTCCGGCAGAACCTCCGGGCCCCTGCCTCCGGGGGGGACGGTAATTGGTGATCCGGCTCTGGTTTTCTTAGAAAAAGGAGCTTCCGTGCAGGCTTCTGTGCTGAATACCACTTCAGGTCCTGTTTACCTTGCTGCAGATGCAGAAATCATGGAAGGTTGTTTGGTGAGAGGACCGCTGGTTCTCGGAGAGCATGCTGCCCTGAAAATGGGCGCCAAGGTCTATGGCCCCACCACACTCGGCCCCCATTGCAAAGCCGGAGGAGAGTTAAACAATGTGGTGTTTTTTGGATACAGCAACAAAGCGCATGATGGTTTTCTGGGCAACTCGGTGATCGGCGAATGGTGTAATCTAGGTGCCGATACCAACAATTCGAATCTGAAAAATAATTATGGATTGGTTGATGTATATGATTATGCTTCAGCCCGTTCAGAGGATTCCGGACTTCAGTTTTGTGGTCTCATGATGGGAGATCATTCCAAATGCGGAATCAATACCATGTTTAATACAGGAACTGTGGTGGGAGTATCGGCCAATATTTTCGGATCGGGATTTCCTCCCAAATTTATTCCATCATTCAGCTGGGGCGGAGCCGAATGGATCAGAACTTTTTTATTTGACAAGGCAATGGAGGTCGCTCGCAGAATGATGGAGCGCAGAGGTTTAGTGATGAGTACCGCCGAGGAAGCCATGTTACGTGCCGTATTCGATATGGAAGAGGCAAACAGAAAAAAACTCAAGGCATGAGAAAGAAGATTGTTGCGGGCAACTGGAAACTCAATCTCAGTTCTGCCGAAGCTTTAAACCTCGCTTCTGCCCTGCGTGTTTCTTTGCAAGAGAAATCTTCAGCCTGCCGGGTTTTGGTATTTCCTTCTACGGTTTATTTGTCGGAAGTCGGCAGAATGCTTGAGACTACCGCTGTTGGTCTGGGTGCACAGGATTGCAGCCGCTTTTCAGGAGGCGCATATACCGGCGAGGTTTCTGCAACGCAGCTTTCGTCGGTTGGTGTAGAATATGTTCTGATCGGTCATTCTGAGAGAAGACAGTATTTCGGTGAAAATGATGAGGTCCTTTTACAAAAAATGTTGCGGGCTCATGAGGCCGGACTGAGCCCTGTATTCTGTGTGGGGGAACCACTTCCGGTCAGAGAATCGCTTAACCATCTTGAATATGTAGCCGCGCAGTTGGAGCATACCTTTTTTAAACTAAGTACAGAACAGCAGCAAAATACCATTTTGGCTTATGAGCCCATCTGGGCCATTGGCACTGGTAGAACCGCCTCTTCTGCCCAGGCGCAGGAAATGCACCGGCATCTGAGGTCGGCAGTGGCTCTGAGAAATCCTCAGCTGGCTGAATCTCTTTCCATTCTCTACGGCGGAAGCTGCAATCCTTCTAATGCAACAGAGCTTTTCTCCTGTGCAGATGTAGATGGAGGATTGATCGGCGGAGCCTCTCTTAAACCTGAAGATTTCCTGAAAATTATCGAAGCGGCATGAGTGCTCTCAGAGAATACACTTTCCTGACTACCGATCAGGATACCGCCGAATTGCTGGCTGCAGTGCTGGGAGAAGAAGGTTTCGAAGGATTTGATCTCAGCAGTGCAGAAACCAGGGCTTACTACTCGGGAGAAGGGATTGAACCCGATATCCGTTCTATGCTGGCCGATTATCCGGTTTTGAGTAATATTCCATATTCACTAAAAATACTGCCCGACACCAATTGGAATGCCATTTGGGAAAGTGATTTTCAGCCGCTGACGATAGGCGGCCGCCTCGGTATCCGAGCCACTTTTCATGAACCGCTTCCGGTAGCCTTACAACTGGTAATCCAACCTAAAATGAGTTTTGGTACGGGGCATCATCCCACCACCCGGATGATGATCCAAGCCATGCTCGATCTGGATTTGAAAGGAAAAAAAATGCTGGATACCGGATGTGGAACAGGCATTCTGACCCTTGCCGCATTGAAACTGGGTGCTGCATCGGTGGTAGCCACCGATAATGAAGAGCAGGCAGTAGCCAACTCACAGGAGCATTTGCAACTCAATCATCTAAGTGGTGCAGAAATTCATTTAACAGATTCTCTTGACCAGATTAAAGGCCCCTTCGGGCTGATTCTCGGTAATATCAATCGCCACATCATTCTGCGTTTCCTGCCCGACTGGTATCGGCTTGCCGGTGAAGGAAGCCTTCTTCTTCTCAGTGGATTGCTTGTAGAAGATGAGGAAATGGTATGTAAAGCAGCTGCTGAAGCCGGTTTTAACTTTAAAAGTAAGCAAGAAGATTGCGGTTGGATTCAGCTGACTTTCAACAGAAATTAAAATTGAATTATGAAAAAAATTATATTTTATATTCTTATATTTTCTTTTTGGGTAAAAGAAAGCAGCGGTCAGATCATTGCATCTTTTCCGAAAGAGCCGGATAAATTTTTCCGGGCGCTTGACGAGTTTATGAATGCGGGTAAAAGAGAGGATTGTAAAGCCGCTGCAGATGTTTTTATGGCCAATGTGAAGAAGGGTATTTACACGCCGGAGCAAACCACTAAAATCATTGAAGGTGCCAATTTTATGGCAGGCCGCAACATGACGGCGCATCCGCATTTTCTGGCTTATCTGGAAGCCCTGAATACTTTTGCTAAAAGCGGAAGACCGGTAGAAGAATTTGACAACTGGTTGAATACCATTAGGCCGGCTATCGAGGCGCAGAAGAAAGGCAACAATGCAGATTTTCTGGAATACATGAGGTTCTCCTCCGGATTTTTCGGCTTCAATGATCTGATTCATTCCGATTCCAAAACCTGGCATGTGGAGTCAACCGCCTATAAGTTGATGATGGAAAACGGAAGACCACGTCTGATATTTCCCCAGACCCGCATTACCGGATTTATCAATAAGGACACGGTTACCATCGGTAGAACACAAGGCGATTTTTTTCCGATGGATGCCGAATGGAGAGGAAAAGGGGGAATTGTAACCTGGGAACGCGCCGGCCTGGATGCATTAAAAGTTTTTGCATATCTGGAGGAATACCGAATAAACGTAAACAGCTATCAGTACCAGGCAGATTCAGTTAAATTCTATAACAAGGAGTTTTTTGATAAACCCATTCTTGGAAAGTTTATAGATAAAATCACCGTGAGTCAGGACTCCAACAGATCCTACTATCCTCGCTTTGAGAGTTATGATCGCAACATCGTGATCAAGGAGATTGCGCCTTATGTGAGCTATGCCGGTGCGTTTTATTTGTATGGAAACAAGGTGCTTGGGTTTTCTGCAGGCGAACGGGCCGAGCTCAGATTTTTTGCACGTGATAATAAGACCATGGCCATGGCTGCACGTTCAGATTATTTCATCATCAAGAAAGGAGAGGAGCTGAGTGCAGAAAAAGCGGAAATCGCCATTTATTTCAAAGGAGATTCCATTTTCCACCCGCAGCTCAACATGCTTTATAAAGTGAAAGACCGCAGCCTGCGGCTGCTGAGGGGAGAAACCGGAATCGGAAAGTCTATGTTCACAGACTCCTATCACAATTATACTTTTCAGACCGATGCAGTGTATTGGAACGTTGATTCGCCGAAAATCGGACTGAGAATTCTTTCAGGTGCCGGAGTGAAGCCCGCTGAATTTGAATCGGTGAATTATTTCAGTAAAGACCAGTTTTCCAAAATGCAGGGCCTTGCCGATTACGAGCCGCTGATGGCACTCAAACTGATGGCCGATAAACTCCAGACAAGAACATTTACCGCTTATGAATATGCCAAACGTCTTGGGCCTACACTCTCGGAACAGCAGATAAAATCTCTGCTTTATATGCTGGTTGAAAATGGTTTTATCAGATATGACGAGCCGCGCGGTTTGCTGACCGTGAATGATAAAGCCTATAACTTCGTTCTTGCCAATGCTAAAAAGATAGATTACGATATTATCAAGATTAAATCTGCATCGCAGAAAGCCATTGATGAGATAGATCTGAATAATCTGAATGTTGACCTGAAAGGCGTAAAAGCCGTTCCAATTTCAGATACCGCCAATGTAGCCATCGTTCCCAAAGACAATGCACTTAGTTTGAAGAAGGATCGCAATATGGAATTCGACGGACTGGTCTATGCCGGCCGCATGGATCTATTTGGCGAGAAAATGAAATTCAATTACGCGCCATTCACTATAGATCTGGATAAGATAGATTCTATGCGTATCCATATTCCCGATTATGAAAAGCTGGATGAGAATGGCAAGCCGATGTTGCTCAGACTTTTGAGTAAGGTTGAAAAAATCACAGGCGTGCTGGAGGTAGATGCACCTATCAATAAATCGGGAAGAGCAAGGCTTCCGCAGTTTCCGAAACTCACCAATAGCCAGAAGTCTTATGTGTATTATCAGGAGCCTGAAATTGGCAGAAACGCTTACAAAAAAGCCGACTTCTTCTTTGAACTGGAACCCTTTAAACTCGATTCGCTCAATACATTCACGCCCGAAATCATCAACTGGAAAGGTAAGTTGGTGAGTGCGGGGATATTCCCGGATATTCCGGAACGAATCAAGATACAGCCTGATCTGTCACTGGGTTTTGAAACGGAAACTCCTTCGGCAGGGCTTCCTCTTTACAAGGCGAAAGGGAATTATGCAGGAAAGATAAAACTCGACTACCAGGGCTTGTCGGGAGTGGGAGCCGTAAAACAATCAACAGCTTCATTCACCGTGCCCGAAGCCCATTTCTATCCGGATTCCATGCTGGCAGAAGCCGACTCTTTTCATATTGACAAAACCTATGAAGGTGTAAAAACGCCGGAGGTAAACGGCAAAAATGTGCTGATCAACTGGCTTACCCGCGGAGATAGCATGTATGTAAAAATGAAGGACGTGCCCTTCACGATGTATGAGGGATTGACAACCCTGAAGGGAAACCTCCTGCTTACCGGAAAGGGGCTTTTCGGAGAAGGATCACTGGATTGGGATGAAGCTTCACTGAGCTCAAAAACATTTAAATTTTATACTGAAAAACTGGAAGCCGATACAGCCGAGCTTAAAATCAAAGCAATTGAAGGCG
>CAZUHX010000062.1:0-5062 GCA_964620795.1 uncultured Chitinophagaceae bacterium | reverse complement strand
CAAATTTGATTTCAAGGAACGTATCGGAAATTTTAAATCCAATATCGCCAATATTCCCACCGACTTTTCCTATAACCAATACCGCACAGCCATCAACGAATTCAAGTGGGACATCGACGCGAAGATCCTTGATTTCAAAGCGCCTCCTGCCGGCAAGGGTGAATGGTTTGTCTCTACCCGTCCGGATCAGAAAGGACTGCAGTTTCTTGGTAAACGCGCCACATTCAATCTTCAAACAACGGTTCTGCGTGTAGAACAGGTCCCCGGCATTTCGGTAGCCGATGCAAAAGTAGTTCCCGACAGTGGTGTGGTTATCATTCGTGAGGCTGCTCAAATGGATAAGCTTACCAATGCTGTAATTCTTGCAGACACTACCCAGTTTTCGCATAAAATCATGAAAGCTTCTGTTGACATTATCAGCAAGGAAAGTCTTCAGGGTTATGGTGAATACTTATACAGCACTGCCAATGCCAAAAATCAGGTAATCGAATTCACAGATCTCGGCACAGTTCGGGTAACTACAGGAGAGAAGAAGGAAAAGAAAGATGGATTTCAGTTCTATGGAAAAGGAATTATTGAAGAAAATAAAAAATTCTATGTGTATCAGGGGCTTACGTTCAACGGGGATGTTAAGCTCACATCTGTAAACCCTAATCTGAATTTTGAAGGTTATGTGAAGCCCGAGCTAAAAAATGCCAAAGCGCCCTGGTCTGCCTTCAGTGTGAAAAGTGACATCAACCCCAAAGACTTGTTGATTGATGTGAGCGGCGGCAAAGATATGAACGGCAGTCCGCTGTTTACAGGTCTGTATTTCAGCAGCGGAGAACAGCCGGGCCTTTATCCCGCTTTGCTTTATCCGAGACAAAATCCTGCAGATCCGGCCATCATGGAGGCCAAAGGGGTGCTGGTCCACAATCCTGCTAGAGGTGTTTGGTCTTTCGGTGATGAAAATAAGTTGCGCAAAGCTTCGCCCGTTGGAAATGTGATGAGTTATGACGATGCAAAAAGCCTGATCAAGGGCGAAGGCAAACTGCCCTTAGGTCTCAAGTTTGGTCAGATCAAACATGCTGCGGCCGGCGATTTTGAACATGACCTCAATAGCGGAAAAACTTCACTTAACCTTACCCTGGCACTCGATATCAATCTCGACAAAGCAGCCTTTCAGAAATTTGGAGCACTGATGTCTTCCGACAATTTCGATAACAGCGATCTCACTTATGACGGTGAGCGCTTCAAAAAGCAAATCCGTGAGCTGATTCCGGAAGAAAAGGAGAAACGCTTTTATGAAGACCTATCCACTACAGGAGCTTTTAAGAGAAACAAAGCATTGGACTATCAGCTGATCCTCACTGATCTGAATATGGTTTATGATACAGCTGATGCTTCGTTCCGGAGCACCGGAAAAATCGGGGTTTGTTTTGTGGGAGATCAGGCCATCCACAAAAAGGTAGATGGATGGGTTGAACTGGGACTGCTTCCCGGTAAAGATTACTTCAATGTGTATTTTAAGATGGGAACAGGGGAGTGGTTTTACTTTGAATACAAATTCAACACACTCACGGTTCTTTCCAGCTACGACGATTTCAATGGGTTGATCACAGCCGTTCCCCAGGACAAGCGTGTTGTGAAGACAGAAAAGGATGCATTCTATGTATATGGTCCGGCATCTTCAGCCGACAAACAATTGTTTACCGAGGCCATGAAAGGTCGTGCAGCCGGAACCGCGGTTGAGTCGCGCAGGGAGCGATACAGCACTCCGCCGGCCCGCCCGGGAATGCGCATTCCCGGCGCACCTGCAGCCGTGCCTATTCCGGTTGATCCCGGCTATAATCCGGAGCCTCCGGTTGAACAAATTCCTGCTGATGGCGCCGTTCCTGTAGATTCGGGCAGCGCAGAACCGCAGCCGGTCATTCCTGCGGAGCCGCCCAGAAGGGAGTCTTCGAGAGATCGCATTTACCGCCAGAAGGCCAGAGAGCAAGGCGAGGAGGATGCTGCCGCTCCTGCTGTTCCTGTTGAGCAAAATGCAGCGCCGGCCGAAGTTCCTGCAACACCCGTTCAGGAAACACCTTCCGAATCACAACCGCCTGCAGTTCCTCCGGTTTCTTCGCCTGAGGGAAATGCAAATCCCGGTACAAACCAGGCGCCGGCTGCGCCGGTTCAGACTTCTCCTGCCGAGCCTCAGTCTGTGCCGGTCTCCTCTCCTGAAGGAAGTGCATCTCCTTCAGCACCCCAATCTTCGGAGGGTGCAAATCAGGAAAGCTCCGGAAGTGCTGCACAGGACCCTGCAAGCGATGAAAACTCAGGATCCGGTAAACGCAAAAAAGGTAAAGGAAAAAGTCAGGAGTCTGCTCCCGAATAGATCAGATCATTCCGCAAACATGAAACATGCGGAAGCATAGTTCCAGCAGTAGTTCTCCGTCTGATTTGCCTCCCTGCCCCATGCCTTTGCTGCGGGCGTCGTATTCTGCCAGAAGCTGAAACAGCTCGCCCATTTTAGGTGAACTAAGCCCTTGGGCAGCCTGTCGGTATTCTTTGACAAAATAAAACTGAACCCCGATCTGTGCAGCCAATTCTGCATCCCCCAGTCTTTTAAAGAGCAGGCACAGATGAACTTTTTGAAAGTAGCTGTAAAGCTGGGCGTTGAAAGAGACTAGCGGCATTTCTTTTTCATTGCGGCTGAAATACCGGGCAATCCGAAAAGCCTTGCTCACATTTCTTGAGCCCCAGGCCTTCGTGAATTCAAAAATATTGTACTCTCTGCTGATGCCGATGTATTCCTCGATCATGGCTGCACTGATCTTTTCTGAGGATTTGGTCAGGTGAACTCGCAGCTTGCTGAGTTCATTGTGTATCATGCTGCGATTGGCTCCGCAGTTTTCAGCGAGCAGCATTAAGGCATCATCTTCCAGTTTCAGGCCTTCTTCCCGGGCGTATTCTTTTATCCAGGCTTCTACCTGGTATTCCTGAAGTTTAGGCGATTCGAAAGAGACGCCATTGGCTGCCAGGTTTTTAAAGACCTTTCTGCGCATATCGGGCTTGCCATGCTTGTAACAGAAAACAATCACAGCGTGCTTCCAGGGTTTGGCAAACATGCTTTCAAGGCCTTCATATTCCTTGTCTTTCATGTCCTGGGCTTCGCGCACAATAAGCACTTGCCGGACCGCCATCATGGGCGGGCGGGCTGCCGTTTCCAAGATCTGACGGGCTGAAGCGTCACGGCCGTATATGATGGTCTGGTTAAAGGCTCTTTCGCCCGGCGGCAATAAATTTTCTTCAAACCAGGCCGAGAGCCGGTCGGTATAAAACTCATCATCGCCGTAAAAGAGGTACAGCGGACTTATTTTTCCGCTCTTGGCTTCTTCGATGATGTCCAGATAGGAACCGCTCTTTTTTGCCGCCATATCAGAACTGAAGATGCTTGACTGTGAGGCCGTTGTTGATCAGCTGCTTGAGCGATGAAATACCAATGTTCAAATGCAGATCAACGAAATTGGTACTTACCTTCATGTCGCTCTGTTCGGTTTTTACTCCCTCGGGTATCATGGGCTGATCGCTCACCAGAAGTATTGCACCGGTAGGAATTTCATTGGAGAAACCACACATAAAAATGGTGGCGGTTTCCATATCTATGGCCATGGCCCGTGTTTTTTGCAGATATTGTTTGAAGGGCTCATCCCATTCCCATACCCTGCGATTGGTGGTATAAACAGTTCCTGTCCAGTAGTCCTGATTGTAATCGCGTATGGTGGTAGAAATGGCCTTTTGCAGGGCAAAGGCCGGAAGGGCAGGAACCTCAGGCGGGAAATAATCAAGCGAGGTGCCTTCGCCTCTGATGGCGGCTATCGGAAGGATCATGTCGCCGATCTGATTCTTTTTTTTCAGTCCGCCGCACTTTCCCAGAAATAGACAAGCCTTGGGTTCAATGGCCGACAAACAGTCCATCACCGTTGCTGCATTGGGGCTTCCCATGCCAAAGTTGATGATGGTAATTCCTTCTGCAGAGGCCGATTTCATGGGCCGCCCTTCACCCATAACCTGTACGCCAAATTTTTCTGCAAACTGATAGACATATTGATCAAAATTGGTGAGCAGAATGTAGGGTGAAAATTCTTCCAGGGGTCTTCCGGTATAGCGCGGCAGCCAATTGCGCACAATCTCTTCTTTGGTCTTCATCTGAACGCCTATTTTAGCCGGTAAATCTACCAAAGTTTATGCTCTCAGAGAGTTTCGGTTCTTTTCCTCTCAAATCAGCCTCCGGCCCGCAGGGCCGGCTGATGTTGTGGGATGAGGTACGCCGGAAGTTTGTGGCAGCTACACCGGAGGAGTTTGTGAGGCAGCAAGTGGTCGCTTTTTTGAGCCGCAAAAAGGGATACCCGCTCTCGCTGATGCGCTGCGAAGCAGGAATCCGTATTCATGGAAGGTCAAAACGCTTTGATCTTGTTGCCTGCAACAGCATAGCCGAAGTATTGCTGCTGGTGGAATGCAAGGCTCCGGGAACAGCCCTCAATGAGCAGGCTTTCCTGCAAATGGCTAATTACAATACCGGACTCGGGGCTGCTTGTTTCTGGCTTACCAATGGAGAAATGCATTTGATTTTAAAACCGGGGGATACAGGACTGAACCGCCTGAGTGATGTTCCCGAATACGCTTCATTATGAAAATATCAGGATATACTTATGTGCGTGGCGGTATAGACATGGATTATCCTTTTCTTGAGTCTATTCGGTCCGTGCTGCCTATTTGCGATGAAATGATAGTGGCTGTGGGTGAAGTCAACGCTGGCACCCGCGAAGCAGTGGAGTCCATTGGCAGCGACAAAATTAAAATCATTGATACCGTTTGGGACATGAGCATGCGCGAGGGAGGTAAGGTCATTGCTCAGCAAGCCAATATTGCCATGAAAGCATGCACGGGCGACTGGCTGTTTCACATTCAGGCTGATGAGGTGATGCATGAGCGCGACTTGCCGCAAATTCTTGAAGCTGTTAGAAAAGCCGAGGCTGATGCACGTATTGACGGTTTGTTGTTTCCCCGGCTGCACTCCTGGGGCGGCTACCGGCAC
>CAZUHX010000061.1:0-12221 GCA_964620795.1 uncultured Chitinophagaceae bacterium | reverse complement strand
CCCCACCTGGTCGTAAATGATTCCAAGTTGATCTCTTTCGCGGCAGAGCCGCTGAATAGTCTTTACAAAATTATTGCCGTAAGAAGAGTAAACCCATGCTGTTCTGATGATGATATGGTTCGCACAGTGACTTCTGACAAGCTCCTCTCCCTCCCATTTTGTTTGCCCGTAAACACTCAAAGGATTCGTTTGGTGATCCTCAAGATATGGCTTCGGGTGGTTGCCGTCAAAGACAAAATCAGTTGAAACATGAATCATCCATGCCTTGCGCTCAGTGCAGGCAGAAGCCAGATTAAAAGCGCCCTGAGCATTGATCGCACGAGCCTTTTCCGGTTCCGATTCCGCCTTATCAACGGCCGTATGGGCGGCGCAGTTTATACATAAATCTATCTGGTGTTTTCGAAAAAAGTCTCGCACTGCATTTTCATCACAGATATCGAGTTCCAGATGATCTGTGAAAATAAAATGATGAGAGAAAGCAGAGCTCAGCTCTCTTATTTCTGAACCAAGCTGACCATTGGCACCGGTTACAAGAATATTCATTATTGATATATAAAATTGTTTAACTCGTTACCTATTCCGGGCAACTTCAAATCCTTTTCCGACACCAGAATATCCTTATGATCCATTTCCCAATCTATGCCAAGTGAAGGGTCATTGTATATGATTCCGCCTTCATGCCCCGGAGCGTATTCATTGTCACATTTGTAAGCAAAAATAGCCTCTCTGCTTTTAACGATGAATCCATGGGCAAAGCCACGGGGAATAAAAAACTGACGCTTATTTTCCCCACTCAGCAATACTTTGACATACTTTCCATAGGTAGGCGAACCTTTCCGTATATCAACAGCTACATCAATTACCTCTCCTTCAATTACTCGCACGAGCTTAGACTGCGCATATGGCTCCAGCTGATAATGCAGTCCTCTGCATACCCCGTATGTAGAACGTGATTCATTATCCTGAACAAAATCTGCTTCAATGCCTGCAGCGCTGAATTTTGCTTTGGTGTAACTCTCAAAAAAATACCCGCGTGCATCTCTAAAAACGCGCGGTTCAATGATAAGCACACCCGGAATGGATGTTGGAATGACTTGTATCATTTTACAATAAATGATTTTTTAGTTTGCCTGAACGAATTAAACTCACCATGTGCTTATTTTTAAGCAGCAACTCAAGAGCCGGAAACAGTCGGTCGTTGTGAAGATCACTCGCCACAAAATCAACCAGGCCCTTTTCAACGAGTTTCATTCCCATTACCTGAGCTCCTTTGCCATACTTGCCAAGAAGAGAGGCCATGTTTAACTGAAGATAAACCCCTCTGTCGCGAATTTCTTCGTACTGCTCGCACTTCTCGTCGTAATAAAAAGGGTATCGCTCCGGATGAGCCAAAATGACTTTATATCCCTTGCTCTTCAGTTCAAAAATAATCTCGGCTGCATTGCGCGGTTTTGCGTAATAACTATACTCAATAAGTATATGGTTATCGCCGAAAGTGAGCAACTCCTTTTTCTTGATTTTATCCGAAAGCAATTCATCGACATAATACTCCGCTGCGGCCTCGAAGGCGACATCTACACCCTCCTTTTGCAAAGCCTCTCTTACTTTATCTCTTCCCGGAAGTATTGTTGACGGAGAATTGTTGTAGCCTCCCGGAACAATATGAGGTGTGGTAATGATTTTATTGAAGCCCAAGGCTTTAAACTTCTTTACGCATTCAACAGCTTCTTCAACTGTCTTTACACCATCATCTATACCCGGAATCAAATGCGAATGCATATCTGCTGCCAGCAACTCATAAGACGGCAAGGGCTGTATTTCCTCCCCTTTAAATAATCTCAGCAGGCGTTGAAGCATATCAAATCTTACCGGCAGAATAGATTTCTTTAAAGTAATTGACCGTTACTTTCAGTCCCTGCTCGAAATTTACTTCCGGAGAATATCCAAAGTGTTCGGTAGCTTTAGAAACATCGGCCAGAGAATTACGGATATCGCCCAGTCTTTCTTCCCTGTAGATGGGTTCGTGCGGAATGTTGAGTATTCCTCTGATTCTGGAGTACATTTCATTTACACTGAAATTCTCTCCGCAGGCAATATTATAAACCTCGCCTGCAGTGGCAGGATTCTCAGAAAGCATAGCCAGCACATTCGCCTTCACAGCATTGGCAACAAATGTAAAATCACGGGTTTGCTCTCCGCTTCCGTCAATATATACAGGACTTCCAGACAAAATTTTGCTGACAAAAAGAGGAATCACTGCGGCATAAGGTCCGTCGGGATCCTGTCGTGGTCCGAAAATATTAAAGTACCTCAATCCCGTAACCGGAAAGCCATAGGTGCGGTGAAAAACCATAGCATACAACTCATTGGCATATTTGGTTACAGCGTAAGGCGAGAGTGGCTTACCTATTTTATGTTCTACTTTGGGTAAACCGGGTTCGTCTCCGTAAACTGATGAGGAAGATGCATAAACAAACTTTTTCACTCCTGCATCCCTGGCAGCAATCTGCATATTCAGAAAACCAGTAATGTTGATGTCATTCGTGCGGGCCGGATCTTTAATGGATCGGGGCACAGACCCCAGTGCTGCCTGATGACTAACATAATCAATTCCGCTGCAAGCGCGCACGCAGTCTTCCGGCCGGGTAATATCTCCTTCTATAAAAGTAAAAGCAGGATTGCCCAGAAAAGCTTCAATATTTTTTCTGTGGCCGGTTAGGAGGTTATCTAAAACAACAACGCGCCCTGCACCGTGAAACAATAAATATTCCACCAGATTGGAACCGATGAAACCGGCACCTCCTGTTACGAGAAATGACTTGCCCTTCAGGTCTGCCTGATGAAAAGCCTTGCTGTAAATAGAATTAGCGGCCTCCATACTGTTTGGCATAATATTTTGAATATTCACCAGAGGTAACACTATTGAGCCACTCTTCATTAGACAGATACCAGTCTATGGTTTTGCTTAGTCCCTCTTCAAAAGTCACTGAGGGCTTCCAGCCAAGTTCCCTGTTCAACTTTCCGGCATCAATGGCATACCTGCGGTCATGACCCGGACGATCTTTTACATATGTAATCAGCGATTCGCTTTCACCCTTGGTTCTGCCAAGCTTTTCATCCATCTGGCTGATCAGGAGCTTAATCAATTCAATATTTTGCCACTCATTAAACCCACCGATATTGTACGTTTCAGATCTTTTACCACTGTAAAAAATTACTTCTATGGCTGCGGCATGATCTTCTACCCAAAGCCAGTCTCTGGTATATTTTCCGTCGCCGTATACCGGTAATGGTTTGCGATTTCTGATATTGTGGATGAAAAGAGGAATCAATTTTTCTGGAAACTGATGTGAACCGTAATTATTGGAACAATTTGAAATCAAAACAGGAAGATGATAAGTGTTGGCCCATGCCCTCACGAAATGGTCGCTTCCAGCTTTACTAGCCGAATATGGCGACTGAGGATCATAAGGGGTTGTTTCAAGAAAAAATCCCTCATCTCCCAGAGAACCATATACTTCATCAGTTGAAACATGATAAAACAGTTTATCATTCGGAATCTCCCTGTCGCGACTGCATCCCCAAACCTTTCCTGCTGCATAAAGCAAGTTAACAGTTCCTAAAACATTGGTAGTAACAAATGCCAGAGGATCACTGATGGATCTGTCGACATGACTTTCTGCTGCCAGATGAATGACTCCGTCGAATTTCTCTTTTGCAAACAACTCATTCACAAAGCCGGAATCTGTGATGTCTCCTTTCACAAATCTGTAATTCGGCAAATGCTCGATGTCGCGCAGATTTTCAAGATTTCCTGCATAAGTCAGGGAATCCAGGTTTACAATTTCTGTTTCAGGATGGTTTGAAACAAACCTTCTGACCACATGAGAACCGATAAAGCCGGCACCGCCGGTTACAAGAATTTTTTTCATGAATGAATATTACAATGACCAGTAGTCAAAACGATTTATCTTTCCTTTCAATGCACCTTTTACATCAACAATCAATGCGTCTGCAGTAGCGATTCCTGCAAAAAAGCTGTCATTAAGATCGGAATACTTATCATGATTTACCGCTACAATTACCGCATCATAATTCTTGCCTATTTCAGACTGCAGCTCAATGTGATACTCATGCATGAACTCTTCCGCTTCGGCATAAGGATCAACCACCTCTACGATAGCTGAATATGACTTAAGCTCCTTTATGACGTCCACAACTTTTGAATTGCGGATATCGCTAACATTCTCCTTAAAGGTGGCACCCATTACAAGAACCCTGGCATGAGCAATCTGTTTGTCTTTCTTGATCAGATTTTGAACTACCTTCTTGGCAATGTATGCACCCATTGAATCATTGATGCGCCTTCCGGCAAGAATTACCTCTGCTTTATAACCCAAAGCCTCTGCCTTGTAGGTTAAATAATACGGATCTACACCGATGCAATGTCCCCCAACTAAGCCCGGGAAAAACTTAAGAAAGTTCCACTTGGTGCCTGCAGCTTCAAGGACCTCATTGGTATTGATTCCGATCAGATCGAAAATCCGCGAAAGCTCATTCATCAATGCGATATTGAGATCACGCTGAGTATTTTCAATGATTTTGGCAGCTTCAGCAACCTTGATATTAGAAGCGCGGTGAACACCTGCTTTCACGACTATTTCATACACTTGTGCAATCTGATCAAGACTTTCTGCATCGCAACCAGAAACAACCTTGATGATATTAGGCAAAGTGTGAACCTTGTCTCCCGGGTTGATCCGCTCTGGAGAATATCCTATTTTAAAATCAGATACTGCTTTCAGACCTGAAACTTCTTCAATTACAGGAAGGCAGTCTTCTTCTGTGCAGCCGGGGTAAACTGTTGATTCAAATACAACATAATCTCCCTTTTTGACAACCTGACCTATGGTTTTAGAAGCACTCAGAACAGGCTTGAGATCAGGTACATTGTGAATATCAACCGGAGTAGGAACTGCCACAATAAAAAAGTTGGCCTCTTTAAGGTCGTTAAGATCAGCAGTAAACTGAATATCACAGCCTTCAAAGGCTTCGGAACCCAGCTCGGCACTCGGATCAATTCCGTTTTTCATCATTTCAACCCTTTTGGGATTGATATCGAATCCAATGACCGAAATACGCCGGGCAAACTCAAGGGCAATGGGAAGACCGACATAACCCAGACCAATTACGGCTAGCTTTTTCTTTCTGTCTATCAGGTCCTGATAAATCATGGCTTAGTATTGTTTAGTTTTTGAATGGTTTCTTCTTGAAGGGTATAAAGTTCACCGGTCTCAGGACAGCGAGCCTGACCGATGCGGTCAAATTCAAGCTTATGGCCTGCCTCACTCATCCAACCCTTGTGTTTCGCAGGATTACCGGCCATCAGCGCATATGGCTTTACATTTCTTATCACCACGGCTCCGGCTGCAATAAAAGCAAATGCGCCAATTTCAATTCCGCAAACTATCGTTGAGTTTGCCCCTATGGTTACTCCTTTGCGCAAAATTGTAGACTGGTACTGCCCCCTGCGATTGAATGCTGAGCGAGGATTTCTGACATTGGTAAAAACAGCAGAAGGGCCAATAAACACATCGTCTTCACACTGCAGCCCGGTATAAAGAGAAACATTGTTCTGCACCTTTACATTGCAGCCAAGAATCACTTCCGATATTGCAATTTTCTCCGATAACACAACCGGTCATGAGATGGGAAAAATGCCAGATTTTACTCCCTGATCCTATCACACAGCCTTCGTCAACCACCGCTGTGGGATGAACAAAATACTCGGGAAGCGCGCTTTCACTCATGTCCGGGGAACTTGCCGGCATGAGCCGGACCGCGCGAAGTTAAGTAATTCCGCGAACTGCCCAACGTAATATGCCCAAAGGATACGGTATTTCAGGCCCAACCGAAGGCAGGAAGTCCATATAAAACCATGAGCAGAAAAGCATACACCAACAGCCACAAAATATCTACAAAATGCCAATACAAAATACTCATCCTCACACGCAGGCGATTTTCGGGATTAGTTTCATAAATCAACCAGCGAACTTCTGGTTCGCTCCCGGGAAAAGTGCGCAAATACTCCGCCCCGAGAAACACCAGTCCTGCCATAAGATGAAGCAGGTGCAGCCCGGAAATCACATACAGGTACGCTCCTCCCAGATTGCTTACCATCGATATTTTCTGGCCCAAAAGTTCTGCCCAGCCATAAATCTGAAACAAGGTAAAAGCAGTGCCCAGCAGCACAGTCACTCCCAAACCCTGCCTGAAAGCCTGCCAATCGGCCCGGCCAAAGGCCAGCCTTGCCTGTACCATACTGTAACTTGAACCCAAAATAATCACAGAATTGGCGTGAAAAACCGCAGGAAGCTCAAAGGGTTGCAAGCCGGTTTCAAAAACAGTTCCCAGATAGGAAGAAAGCAAGAAAATGAAAGCAGAACTTATACCGCCAATTGCCAGAAATGTAAAAACCTGCAGAGGAGGGATCCTCACAGGCTCTCTGTTTTCGGGTTGAAGGCTGGAACTTTTTAAACTCACAATTGTTTGTTTAGACAAAATCTAAATAAATACGGCGAATTCGTATTTTTGCATTGAAACAGTATTAAAATTTAAAGGTTCAAGATCCCTGAAGACAATGGCGAAAGAGCAAATTCTGGATGAAATCACCTCGGGCGAGTATAAATATGGCTTCGTCACTCAAATTGAACAGGAAATTGCACCTGTGGGTCTTGATGAAGACACCGTGCGATTTATTTCCTTAAAAAAGAATGAACCTGAGTGGTTTCTCGAGTGGCGTCTTAAAGCATTCAGAGCTTGGAAACAAATGAAGGAACCCAACTGGCAAAATGTTTCTTTCCCACAGATCGACTTTCAGGCAACTTCCTATTATGCCGCACCCAAGAAAAAACCTAAATACAATTCACTGGATGAAGTAGATCCTGAACTTCTGGCTACTTATGAAAAACTTGGTATCCCTGTCAATGAACAAAAGGTGCTGGCCGGTGTGGCTGTAGATTTTGTAATGGACAGCGAATCTGTTATCACCACGTTCAAAGAAGCTCTTAAAGAGAAGGGCATCATCTTCTGCTCCATTTCTGAAGCCATACGCGAACATGCGGCCCTGGTTCAAAAATATCTCGGAACCGTTGTTCCTGTAAGAGACAACTTTTATGCGGCTCTCAATTCTGCTGTCTTCAGCGACGGATCATTTGTTTATATCCCCAAAGGTGTGCGCTGCCCAATGGAACTCTCAACCTACTTCAGGATCAATGCCGAAAACTCAGGACAATTTGAAAGAACGCTCATTATTGCCGATGAAGGGAGTTATGTGAGTTATCTGGAAGGGTGCACAGCTCCCAAGAGGGATGAGAATCAGCTTCATGCTGCAGTGGTAGAACTCATCGCGCTCGATCATGCCGAAATAAAATACAGTACCGTTCAAAATTGGTATCCGGGAGACAAAGACGGCAAGGGCGGTATTTATAACTTTGTGACCAAGCGCGGCCTTTGCGCAGGTTCGCATTCCAAAATCTCCTGGACACAGGTTGAAACAGGATCTGCCATTACATGGAAATATCCCAGTTGTATACTCAAAGGCGATCATTCTATCGGTGAATTTTATTCGGTGGCCGTGACCAATCACCATCAGCAGGCCGATACCGGAACCAAAATGATCCATATCGGCAAAAACACCAGAAGCAGAATCGTTTCCAAAGGAATCTCTGCAGGAAAAAGCAACAATTCCTATCGCGGTCTTGTGCAGGTGCAACCAACCGCATCAAACGCATATAACTTCAGCCAGTGTGATTCACTCTTGCTGGGCGATACCTGCGGAGCACATACTTTCCCATACCTGGAAATCAAAAACAAATCCGCCAGAGTTGAACACGAAGCCACTACTTCCAAAATCGGCGAAGACCTCCTCTTCTATTGCAATCAAAGGGGGCTTACAGACGAAGAAGCAGTTAACATGATCGTAAACGGTTATTGCAGGGAAGTATTTCAACACCTGCCCATGGAATTTGCAGTTGAAGCCCAAAAACTGCTATCGGTTTCGCTCGAAGGAAGCGTAGGTTAATTTATCTCAGACACAACACATCGTTTTATGTTACATATCAGAAATCTTGAAGTAAGCATTCAGGGTAAAAAAATCCTGAAAGGTTTCAATCTTGACATCCGCCCGGGGGAAGTACATGCCATCATGGGGCCCAATGGCACAGGCAAATCAACTTTAGCCTCCACACTTGCAGGTAGAGAAGATTATGAGGTTGAAGGCGGAACCATAGAGTTTAAAGGCAAGGACCTTCTGGCTATGGAAGCCGATGAGAGAGCCCGCGATGGCGTTTTTCTGGCTTTTCAATATCCCGTAGAAATTCCTGGTGTTTCCGTGACCAATTTTATGAAAGCCGCCGTGAATGCTAAAAGAAAACATCAGGGCCTTGAACCAATGGAAGCACGTGACTTTCTCAAAAGAATAAAAGAGAAAATGGAATTGGTAGAGATGCCTAAAGAATTCATGAGCCGTTCTTTAAATGAAGGATTCAGCGGCGGTGAAAAGAAACGCAATGAGGTTTTTCAAATGGCTATGCTCGAACCCGATTTGTGCATTCTCGACGAAACCGATTCAGGTTTGGATATTGATGCACTGCGTATCGTTTCTCAGGGAGTCAACAAACTGCGCTCAAAAGACCGCTCCTTCCTCATCATTACGCATTACCAGCGTTTATTGAATTACATCACGCCCGATGTAGTTCACGTGATGTATAACGGAAAAATCGTGAAAAGCGGCGATAAAAACCTTGCGCTCGAACTGGAAGAAAAAGGTTACGACTGGCTTAAACCCGAAACCTCTGAAGCATGATGCAGATGCTAAGCAGGCCGGGTATCGATGAAATCATATCACAGGCCAAAAGGTCGTTTGATTCTGTAGGTCTGCCCACAAGCAGAATGGAAGGATGGAAGTACACTCCGCTAAAAACCCTTCTCCCGGAGCTCGATCTTTTTCCCGTATCCGCAATTGACACTAACTCTGTTTGCAAGCCTTCTTCTTTCTCCCCACTCTGGATTCATATTCACAATGGCCGGCTCAACGGCCTGAGTCCCGCACTCCAAAACCTGAAAGGGATACGAGTAAGATCGCTCACGGATATTCCGGGAGATGAGATTTCGGCAAATTTCGGGCAGGCCCTTCAGTTTGCCAAAGATCCGATGTTTTGTCTGGCAATAGCCAATTGGGGAAACGGTTTTATGCTGGATACCGATGTCCATTTCCAAACGGAAGATGCCGTTCACATCCACTATTCCACCGATGCTCCTTCTGTTTTAAGTTCCAGCCTCAGCCTTATAAAAATAGCAGAAGGAAGTAAGGTCGATATTCTGGAGTCCCAGGAATCAGCAACCAAAGCTGCCTTCAATTACGCCTCCTGTCTGCTCATGGAGCGCGGCAGCAACATGAATTACACTTTGTTCAACCGGCAGGAAGGACTAACAGGAATTCGCCATATGCATGCATCCCTCCTGTCTGAGGCTTATCTCGGTATGCATTCAATAGCTGTTCAGGCCCGGCTCCTGAGAATCAACCTGAAAGTAGAACTGCTTGGGCAATATGCGAGAACAGATCTCAACGGATTGTACCGGACTGATCATAAGCAGCACATAGATCACCAGCTGGAGATCAGACATCTCGTTCCAAACTGCCCCAGCAATCAGCTTTTCAAAGGCATTCTCGACGGGGAATCTACCGGTGTCTTTAATGGCAAAATATACGTAGCCAAGGATGCCCAGAAAACCAATGCTTTTCAAAATAGCAAGGCCATGCTGCTGAGCGAAGAGTCAAGAGTATTCAGCAAGCCCGAGCTGGAGATATTTGCAGATGATGTGAAGTGCTCCCATGGCGCTGCCATTGGCCAGCTCAACCGAGATGAATTGTTTTATCTCATGGCAAGAGGCATAGCTGAAAATGAAGCCATGAGTTTACTACTGAATGCATACGCTGCAGGAATCATTGAAAAAATTGCACCTGAATCGGTGAAAAAGCATGTACAAGAACAACTTTTCGGAGACACATCCGGAAGCTAAAGGCCTTCCGTCTGGGATCAACCGCAGCGATTTCCCGATACTGCAAACTACAGTAAACGGAAAGCCTCTGGTTTATTTTGACAATGCTGCCACTTCCCAAAAACCGATTCAGGTACTGCAGGCTATACAGCATTACTATACTGCCCTCAACAGCAATATACATCGCGGAGCTCATTATCTGGCCAATGCTGCCACCGAAGCTTATGAAAACTCCAGAGCCTACATAGCAAGCTGTCTGGGTGCTCAATCCAGAGAAATACAATTCGTGCGCGGAACCACTGAAGCAGTGAATCTTGTAGCCTATTCATGGGCCATGAATGAACTGAAACCGGGAGATGAAATCGTAATCAGCGGCATGGAACACCACGCCAATATCGTTCCATGGCAAATGGCCTGCGAAAAGACAGGAGCTTCGCTGAAGGTGATACCTGTTACAGCTCATGGCGAGCTTGACATGGATGCCGCAGAAAAGATCATCGGACCCTCATGTAAACTGCTCTCACTGGTTTATGTTTCCAATGCTTTGGGTACCATCAACCCGGTTAATGAACTCATAAAGCTTTCAAAAAAACAAGGCGCACTGGTTTTCCTGGATGGTGCCCAGGCAGTACCACACCTCAAAATCAATCTCACTGAACTCGGCTGTGACTTTTTTGCCTTCTCAGGCCATAAAGTATATGGTCCAACCGGAATTGGTGTGCTCTGGGGCAAAGCCGAGCTACTGAATAAAATGTCTCCATTCATGGGTGGGGGGGAAATGATCAAAGAAGTCAGTTTCGAAAAAAGCACTTTCAACGAGATTCCATATCGTTTCGAAGCAGGAACACCGCATATTGAAGGCGGAATCGTTTTGGGAGAAGCCTTGAAATACCTTTATGAAAATGTAGGCATTGAAAATGCTGCAGCTGCTGAAAGTTCACTGCTGCAATACGCCACCGGGGCATTGTTGGATGTTCCCGGCATTGAACTTCTGGGAACAGCAAAACAAAAGACAGGAGTTATCTCTTTCAACATTAAGGAAATTCACCCTTACGATCTGGGCGTATTGCTTGATCGACAGGGCATTGCCATTCGCACCGGACATCACTGCTGCCAACCGCTGATGAAAAGATTCGGACTGGAAGGAACCTGCAGGGCTTCTTTTGCTTTTTACAATACCATTGAAGAAGTTGATGTGTTTATTGCAGCTTTGCATCGCTCATTGAAGATGTTATCATGAATACCATTGAAGAAGTTGAAAAGGCCATTATCGAGGAATTCAGTTTTTATGAAGACCCGATGGATCGCTATGAAGCCATCATTGAAGCCGGAAGAAGCCTGAAACCTCTTGCAGAGCAATGGAAAACAGAAGAGCGTCTGGTAAAAGGCTGTCAGTCTAAAGTATGGCTGCGCGCATGGAAAGAAGATGGTCTGATCTATTTTGAAGCAGACTCCAATACAGCCATAACCAAAGGAATCATTGCCCTGCTGGTTCGCGTACTGTCCGGGAGAAGCCCTGAAGATATCCTTGCCTGTGAACTCCTCTTCATTGATAAGATCTCACTCCGCGGCCATCTCAGCTCTCAGAGATCCAGCGGCCTCACGTCAATGATCGCACTGATGCGCACCTATGCGCAGACGCTCTGAGATTGAATTTCATGGCTCAGGGAGTTTATTATATTTGTCCTGAGTCAAAATGCCATCATGCTCCGCACAATCTCAGTTCTGCTGCTCATCCTGCCCTGGATCAACCTTTCAGCGCAAAAAGCCGATTCGGTTAAAACATCCGAAAACAAGTCTAAACTTCAGCTTCCTTACAAAACCTGGTCAGTGACCCTCACAGGAGGAATCACTCACCCATACACAGATATCAAATACCGCCGCTTCCTGGGCGTACTTGAACCCGTCAGCGAGAATCAGTGGGGAGTGGGAGCCAATGCTACCTACATGTTCAATCCTGCTTTCGGAATTCAGGGTTCATTTCTTGCAGGAGCTCTGGCCGGTGTGGCCGATTCTGCTATGGACAGCCGAACAGACTGGGGAATTCTGCTGGGGCAGGGTATAGACCGCGGCGGTGTGTACTTCAAATCTAATTTTTATCAGGGTTCAGTAAACCTGTATTGGAACATTACCAATACCATTTTTGGAATGAATAAATA
>CAZUHX010000060.1:11043-12776 GCA_964620795.1 uncultured Chitinophagaceae bacterium | reverse complement strand
TTTTCAAAATCCATCAGCATCGCCATGGTTCCGTCTGCGCTTTTGATGTATTCCATTCTGGCAGGATAGATTACTTTTTTTCTGAGCGTATCGGCAAGCATCAGTACATTGTTGCCGCTACCTCTGTAAGCTATCCATATGCGCGCGCTGTGAGCAGTTACCGACCCTGTAACCGGGCCTGCATACAAGCGAGCTTTAGACTCACTTCCGGCAAATGAAGAAAGTTTAAAAAGCAATAAAAAAGCAAGGCTGAAAGAAAGAATAAGAAGGGAGCGGGGAATTTTGATCATGGTTTTTCGGCTTCTTTTAGTGCCCAGTTCAGGTTGTTTTTGTAGAGTTGCTCGGAGGGATTCAGTTCAGCCGCTTTCTGAAAACAAAGAACAGCCTCCTGAATTTGTCCTGAAAACATAAGGTTGAGTCCAAGATTATTGAGCGGCCTGGGGTCTGCAGGCATAAGTTTCATTGCCTTCCTGTAACAATCGTTGCTTTTTTCGTACTCACCCACCTCAAACCATGCCAGTCCCAAACTTATCTGGAAATTCCCATCGGAAGAGTTGCCGCCTGCCAACTTTTTGTTTATGGCACTCATGGCCTTGTTAATCTCATCACGACACCATTTCAGATTATTGGCAGCCAGAGTAAAGTCGGGCTTCAACGCAATGGCCTTTTCTAATGTTTTAGCGGCCTCACCCAGCTGTCGTAATTCAATTTGAGCAAAACCGAGATTATTAAGCAGTACGGTGTTCAGGCTGTCGAGCCTGAGACCGGCCCTGGCCACTCTTTCGCAAGCCGCATAGGAAGAGACAGAGGCAAATGCATTTGATAAAGATATGGCCTCGGCAACTGTGGGTGAAGCATTGAAAGCCAGTTCCCTTGATTCAAGGCTGCTTGACGATTCACGAGCTAATGGATCTGGCGGTAATTCATTTTTAGTGGTTGCCGAAGGACGGTCTGACCATACCAAAATGACAACGGGAACCATTATAAACAGCAACAAGAGAAGAAATAAAATGCGTGATGCATTTTTTCTCATAAATACAGGAGCATCAGCATCTTGCAAAGGCGGCTTATCCATACTGCTGTAAATATAAAGCTTGGGCAGGTTTCTTTTTCTGAAACTTCAATCTCTGCAGGTCTTAATTAATTTCGGGCATGGACTAATCTTTCATTAAGGTGAATTTTATATATTGGCCATTAAATTGTTTAACATGAAAAAAATCTACGCTGCTGTCATATCACTGTTCTGCCTGAATATTCATTTGACTGCCCAAAGTACTTTTGAACAAGTTCAGCAGATCCTGCAGACCAATTGCGCAGGATCCGGCTGCCATGTATATGGCGGGCACCCCAGTTTTAATGTCCTCTCCCCTGCATCAGATTTATATAATCAACTAGTCAATACAACTCCCGCAAACCCCGCAGCTGCAGGCAAAGGCGATAAACTGATTAAACCGGGATACGTTGAGAAAAGTTATCTACTTAGAAAAATAGCACACAATCTTAACCGTCCGCTTTCTTTGAGCCAGCCCGATGAAGGAGCTTTTATGCCATTGGGCACCAATGCTCTGCCAATACAGGAGATCGAACTTATTCGTCAATGGATTTTGTACGGAGCTCCTCAAACCGGAGAGGTGGTTGATACCGCCATGATCAATACTTATTACAGAGATGGCGGAATTGAAGATTCTTATCCCAATCCGCCGGTTCCTGCTGCTGGAACCGGATATCAGATG
>CAZUHX010000060.1:0-11033 GCA_964620795.1 uncultured Chitinophagaceae bacterium | reverse complement strand
ACCTCTATATGAAACCTATTACTTCATTAAACATAAACCTGATTTTCAAGGAAATGTAGAAATCCCGAGAATAGAAACATTCATGCCCCGCAATACCCATCATTTTGTGATTTACAAATTTCTTCCAGGTGCTTCTTCCGGTTATTCCGAAGGGCTTCGTGATACTTCAGAAGATTCACATTCCGACGTGCTAGATGGTATAGGTACAGGGGCCGGATACTGGGAATATCAGCTACCGCCAAACACTGCCTATTTCTGGGATGCAACCACTATGCTTGATTTTAATCTTCACATTAAAAACCCAAGCCGGGACTCCATTCTTGCAACCGATCTATACATCAATGTATACACCCAGCCCGTGGGTACTGCAGAGAATTACATGCTGATCCGCAATTTTCCGGTCTTTACGATCACCATCCCACAAGACAGCCAGGAACATGTTTTTACTGAAGTGGCCAGCGATTCAGCAGAAACCAACTACTGGAAAATCTGGCAGATGTATTCGCATACACACAAGTACGGAACCGATTATGATATCTTCCTCAGAAATCCTGACGGAAGCACAGGAAATCAGGAGTATGAAGGTTGGTACAGCTATGAACAAGGTTTCATGGTGGGGTATTACCGCACCGGAGTAGATGTTACTTTTAAGTATTACCCGGACGACCAGTTGCTTCAGGTAGATCCTCGACTGGGTTTTATTCACAGAGCAAAATTTAAAAACACTGATGGTCCCGATCCCATCAGCTGGGGAATGACTTCCGATGAAGAGATGATGGTCATGGGCTTTCAATACATTACGGGAGATCCACTCCCGCCGTTGAGTGTGCGAGATGATGAACGCAGCATACGTATGAGCGCCTTCCCGAATCCCACGGAAAACATACTTAACATCAGCTACATTCTGGAACATTCGGCAGATATCACTGTGAGCATGACCAATGTGATCGGAGAAACAATTCTGCTTGCAAAGCAACAGAACAAATCAGCGGGTAATCATCTGGATGAAATCCGTTTTGATCAGAAGCCGGCTCCTGGAATTTATCAGCTTCACATTCAGGCAGGAGCCAATTCAGGATCTCTTCGTTTTGTAGTTCAATAAATCAGCAAACTCATCATGAAATACCTTACTCATCTGCTCTTTTTGCTCAGCCCGGCCATTGCATTTGCTCAACCCGTCATCCCCAACGGAGATTTTGAAAACTGGACCAATTTCGGTTCCTACGAAAATCCGGATTCCTGGGGAACGATCAATCCGCTCACTTCCATTTTAGGCATTAAAACTACCACCAAAGCTACGGGAGCCGAAGCCCACAGTGGTTCATTTGCCATCAAGCTGGAATCTAAAACCATACCCGCTCAGGGAAATGCTCCCGGCATTGCTGCTACCGGCGTAATCAATCCCACCACCAGAAATATTGACGGCGGACTTCCGTTCAACAGCAGACCGGTTTCCCTCAGAGGGTGGTATCAGTATTTCCCTGCTTCTGGCGACACAGGAAGTGTAGAAGTTAGCTTGTATCGCTGGAACGCGGCACAGGGTCAAAGGGATCTTGTCGGCAGGGCATCTTTCAATCCAAGCAGCACTGTTTCGGTTTACACCGCTTTCTCCGTTGATTTTAATTATACCTCAACCCTTAATCCCGATACCATGGTTGTTGTATTACTGAGCAGCGGAGGTGATAACATCAGATCCGGAAGCAAAATGCTTCTGGACGATCTCAGTCTTTCTGATTTTGGCACCAACACAAGCGAAAATGAAGAAGTCAGATTTGAGCTTTATCCCAATCCGGTTGCAGATCTTGTTAAGATTCAAGCCGGAGAGAACTTTTTTCCTGCCAAGCTCAGCATTATTGCCTCTGACGGACGTCTTTGTCTTGAGCAAATCATTGAGTATAACAATGAAAGCCTGAAACTGTCTCATCTAACAGCCGGAAGCTATCAGGTATTGCTGCGTGGCATCAGATCGGGACTCAGCTACAGACGCACACTGCAGCTGCAGCAATAATCTTGAGCTATGCCGACTCCATTGTAAAAATGGCGGCTTTTCATCCGATTCGCTTACTTTTCTTAGGTTTGGATCTAATGAAGTCCTGGATTGCACTGCTCAGGCCTGCCCAGTGGTTGAAAAACCTTCTGCTGCTCGCTCCTGTTTTTTTTGCGGGACAGGCATTCCGGTATGATGCATGGATTCCTCTTCTCATCGGAATCACGGTCTTTTGTTTAACTGCGTCCTCCATTTATATACTCAATGATTATTTTGATGCTGAGCTGGACAGGCAGCATCCACTTAAGCGAAATCGTCCGCTGGCATCAGGTGCTGTCTCGGTGCGGCCTGCCATAGCGCTTGCTATTTTTCTTATGGCTGTTTCCTTCACTATTGCGCTTTGGTTAAATGATTCATTTGCCATACTGATTGCTTTTTATGCGCTGATTAATCTGGCATACAGCTACAAGCTTAAGCACATTCCCATACTTGATATTAGTCTCCTCTCTTCGGGTTTTATCATCAGAATTCTTGCAGGAGGATGGCTTACAGATGTAGCGGTTTCCAAATGGATCCTCATTATGACCTTTCTTTCTTCTCTGTTTATCGGTCTGGCAAAAAGACGTGATGATCTTGTTCAGGAAGGAGTGAGCGGCAAAACCGTGCGGCCTGCCATGGATGGTTATAATGCAGAGTTTCTGCAATCGGCCATGAGCATCTGTGCCTCTGTTCTTATCGTTGCGTATATTTTGTTTACAGTGATTGATGACCCCTCAAAGAAAATTCATCAGGAAAACCTGTATTTCACTGCTGTGTTTGTCATTCTTTCTGTGCTGCGGTATTTACAATTGTGTCTGGTCGAAAAAAAATCCGGAAATCCCGTCAAAGTATTTTCATCAGATTATTTTTTGCAGTTAAACCTTTTGCTTTGGCTCATCAGCTTCGCATGGCTCTTGTATGGAAACGGAGGAAACTGAGCTAAAAAACTGGGGTTTATATCCCGTTCAGCGCGGCATAGAAATGCCTGTCTTTTCACCTTTTAGTCCTGAAAAGGAACTTGCTTTTCCGGGTATAGCAAGAGGCCTGGGGCGCTGTTATGGAGATTCAGCCCTTGCCAAAAGGGTGTTTGTAACCACAGCTTTAAACAAAATCATATTCTTTGATCGCAACGAAGGAATTCTGACCGCCGAGGCAGGAGTTAGTTTCGATGAAATTCTCAGACTTATCGTTCCTGCCGGCTGGTTTTTACCGGTAACTCCGGGCACCAAATTCATCAGCCTGGGCGGTGCAATCGCTTCAGATATTCATGGAAAAAACCATCATTCCGAAGGAGCCTTTTCCCGCCACTTATTGTGGATGGAAATCTTCACAGGTTCAAAGCAGACGGTGCGTTGCAGTCGGGAACAGGAAACCAATCTGTTTTGGATGAGCTGCGGAGGAATGGGACTCACCGGCATTATTCTCCGTGCGTCCTTTCGTTTGAAAAAGATTGATACAGCCTACATCCGGCAGCAGTCTTTAAAAGCTGCCAATCTGGACGAAGTCCTGAAACTCCTGCACGAAAACAATAAAACCACTTATTCGGTTGCATGGATCGATTGTCTGGCCAAAGGAAAAGAGCTAGGGCGAAGCCTGCTCCTTCTGGGTGAACATGCAAAGGTTCAGGATTTGCCAAAAAAACACCATTCTGATCCACTACGCCTTCATCCCGCAGTCAGATGGTCGGTTCCTTTCCATTTCCCTGAACAAATACTAAGTAAATGGTCAGTAAAAATATTCAACAGCCTTTTTTATAACAAACAGATAACGAGTAAAAATGAAAGGTTCTTACATTACGACCCTTACTTCTATCCGCTTGATAAAATACACCACTGGAACAGGATTTACGGCAAAAGAGGATTTATTCAGTATCAGTTTGTAATACCTTTCAGGGAAGCAGAAACACTTGGCAGGATCATTGAAATGATTTCATCTCAAGGAAAAGGCTCATTTCTGTCGGTTTTGAAAACCTTCGGTCCGCAGGATGACGGCAACATGGCTTTTCCCGCTGAAGGTTACACTCTGGCGCTTGATTTCCCGGTAGAAGATGCTTTATTCCCCTTTCTCGACAGACTCGATGAGCTTGTGTTGAAAGCAGGAGGAAGACTCTACCTCAGTAAAGATGCCCGTATGAAAAGCGAAATGCTGGAACGCTCCTACCCCAACCTCCATCATTTCCGTTCATTTTTGAAAGCACAGGGTGCCGAATTATTATTCCGATCACTTCAATCTGACCGTCTTGGAATCACCGGGGATTAAATCTGCTCTCATCCTGGGAGCCAATTCTGATATAGCAGCGGCACTGGCAAGAGTATTGAGTCGCGAAGGCTACCGATTGTTTTTATGTTCAAGAAACATAAATGAATTAAAGCGGCAGGCACAAGATTTGGAATGCCGATATGGCCTGAAGCATGAAGTGTTTTTTTACGACGCCTTGGAAACCAATGCTACCGAAAGACTTCTTGAGCAACTGCCATTCATTCCGGAACTCACAGTTTGTGCCTTCGGCAGTAATTTAAAAGATGAAAGAAGTGCTGGTCCGGCAGAGAAATACCGGCTGCTTTGCACCAATTATGTATCAGCAGTGCTTGCCATGGAGTGTATAGCCGGGGAATATGCCGCCTCCGGAAATGGAGGAATTATAGGGATCAGTTCTGTGGCGGGAGAACGAGGCCGGCAAAGCAATTACTTGTATGGCAGTGCCAAGGCCGGCTTCAGCACCTATTTGTCAGGGCTTCGCAACCGCTTGTTTCCGCATGATGTGCAGGTGATGAGCGTATATCCCGGATTTGTGGACACCAAAATGACCCGCGGACTTCCATTGCCCAAAGCACTTGTATCCCGGCCGGATGATGTGGCTGAAACGATTTTCAGAGCCTGGAAAAAGAAGAAAAACATCTGCTATGCTCCTTCATACTGGCGCTGGATCATGTGGATCATCCGGAATATCCCTGAGGGTATTTTCAAACGCCTGAAACTTTAAAAGAATGCGTGTTTTGGTTTTGTTTGATTTCGACGGCACATTAAGCAGGAAAGACAGTTTCATTCCCTTTCTTCATTTTGTGACAGGCACTTCAGGAATGATTTTCAGACTCATCTTGCTGCTTCCTTCCATAGCTCTTTATCTCACCAATTTCCGCGACAACCACTGGTTAAAAAACAGATTTATTACTGTTTTCCTCAAGGGACTTACAGTTTCGGAACTGCAAGAACTGGGTCAACTATTTTATGACGCAAAATTGAAGAAACAGCTGCGGAAGAAGGCCATTGAAGCACTTGAACTGCACCGAAAAGCTGCTCATGAATGCGTGGTGGTGAGCGCCTCTGCAGAATACTGGCTGCAGCCGTTCTGCGACCAATTCGGCCTGAAACTGATCTGCACCCGCTGGGAAACAAATGATGGCCGAATAAGTGGTAAGATTCTGGGTAAGAACAATTACGGAGCAGAGAAAGCCAGACGAATATTGGAAGAGTACCGCCTCACAGATTATCAGTTGGTAGTAGCATACGGCGACAGCCATGGCGACAGCGAAATGCTTGAACTTGCAGGGCGGAAGCACTACCGCAATTTTGTAGTAACAACTCAAGACGGAATTTAAGCCGCAGCCCGGCTCAGCGATTGGAAGGGCCGCCGCAGGCGGGTGCGGCTTGCCGTGTAACAGTAAGGATTGTAAAGTGGGGCCGTATAAGAATTAAACAGATCTTTTGAGGCATGCCGCACCAAAGCCCTGCAAAGCGCGGCCGCGAGCAGCTTCAGCATTATCCGGAACCGCAGCCCCTGCGAGCGGGAGCCCCATTACTTTCTCAGCTTCAGATAAATAAACACTCCAGAGAGCCTCATTCCTCCCCCTCCCCGACTACCTTTGCAATTATGCTCAAGAAAGAACAGTTTCCGGTGAAAGGCATGCATTGTGCTGCCTGTGCGCTTTCTGTCGAGCAAATTTTACGCAATCTTGAAGGCGTAAAGAATGCTGAAGTGAACTATGCAAACGCCTCGGCCCGGATCAGTTATGATCCTGAACAAACTTCAGCCCCGGCATTTCAGCAGGCACTAGCCGGAAGCGGATATTCCCTGGATATGGAAACCGGAAATCGCCTGGAGAGACAGGAAGCCATCCGCAGGGAAGAAATCCGTTTACTGAAAAGAGATACCATTATTGCGCTGAGCTTTTCTCTTCCCTTGCTGCCGGCTATGTTTTTTATGCATATTAAAAGTTTGCATGTTTGGATGATGCTGCTCTCTGCACCTGTGGTTTTCTGGTCAGGGCGCAGCTTTTTCCTGCGGGCCTGGAGCGGACTGAAACGACGGCAGACTTCAATGGACAGCCTGGTTGCGCTTTCAACAGGAGTCGCCTGGACATGGAGTGCCGCTGTCCTTATTTTTCCTGCGCAGGCGGCAAAAATTGGAGCCGGCCATATGCTGTATTTTGAGAGTGCGGCACTGGTTATTGCCTTTGTGCTGCTGGGGCGGCTGCTTGAGTCGGGTGCGAGGCTCAAAACTTTTGAAGCACTCGCCGGACTGAGCAAGTTACAGCCTGATCGCGTATTGAAAAAAGTTAATCATACCGAAGAATGGATTCCTCTCGACTCGGTAGTTCCCGGAGATCTTCTGATCGTAAAACCGGGTCAGCGCATAGGAGTTGACGGCATCGTGACAGAAGGCGAAAGTGCGGTAGAAGAAAGCCTGATCAGCGGAGAATCGCTTCCTGTGCTCAAAGAGCCTGGAAGCCGTGTTTTTGGAGGCACACTCAACACCTCAGGCGCTTTGGTATTCAGGGCAGAAGCTGTGGGCGCAGACACACTGATAGCGCAGATCGCCAGACGCGTGGAAGAAGCGCAGGGCAGCAAAGCCCCGGTTCAGCTGCTGGTAGATAAAGTCTCCTCGGTATTTGTTCCTGCCGTTATGTTTATTGCCTTGCTCAGTGCCGGCATCTGGATGTTTATTGCACCCGGTCATGCGCTGCAGGTTTTCATCAGCGTGCTGGTAATCGCCTGTCCTTGTGCGCTAGGCCTTGCTACTCCAACAGCGGTGATGGTGGGCATTGGCAAAGCAGCATCTGCCGGCATCCTGTTGCGCGATGCGTCTGCACTTGAAAAGCTCGCAGATGTAAAAGTGCTGCTGCTCGATAAAACAGGAACCCTTACCGAAGGCAGGCCTCAGATTACCGGCTGGAAATCCGGAAGCCAATGGAACGAAAACCTGCATGCCGGCATTCTTTACGCCATGCAAAAACGGAGCAGCCATCCTCTGTCGGCAGTGCTTTCAAACTTTGTACTCCGTCAATTCCCCACTCTATGGGAAGAACTTCTGAGCATAGAAACGGAAAAGGGCAAAGGCGTTCGTGCAAGACTTCAGGGCCGGACATGGTACAGCGGAAGCCTTGCCTGGATGAGCGAACTGGGCATTCATCCGGAAGATGATCTCACCGGCTGGGCCCAAGAGCAAAGCGGCAGCCTTGTGTGGTTCAGCGACGGCTCCAACATACTGGCTGTTTTTGCACTTGAAGATCCGCTTCGTGCAGATGCGGCAGACTGTGTGCGCGAATTACAAAGGATGGGCATTGAGATACAACTGCTGAGCGGCGACCGCAAAGAAACCGTTGGCGCTGTTGCCTGTAAACTGGGTATCGGCCAATGGAAGGCAGAAATGCTTCCCGAACAGAAAGCAGAAGAGATTAAGCTTTTGCAGCAAGAAGGAATTGTTTGCGGCATGTGCGGTGACGGTATCAATGATGCAGAAGCTTTGAGTCTGGCCGACGTAGGAATAGCCATGGGGCATGGAACCGATCTGGCGAGAGAAGTTTCGGGCATTACACTTTTGGGTGGGGCTTTAAAACAGATACCAGTGGCCGTTCGTATCTCGAAAGCAACGCAGAAAACGCTTCGGCAAAATCTCTTCTGGGCTTTTATATACAATTTGCTCGGCCTGCCGCTTGCAGCCGGACTGTTGTATCCATTTACCGGAAAGCTGCTCGATCCTGCATTTGCCGGTGCAGCTATGGCACTCAGTTCCGTTTCTGTGGTAAGCAATAGCTTGCGGCTCCGCTATGCCCGCACGGTATAAGAATCGTTAACCGGCCTGAGCTTGTACCGATTAATGGTTATTTTTGGAGAAGAATACCCCCGTTCTGTCATGAAATCATTCCCTCATTTTGCATCAGCATTGCTGATCGGTTTACTATGCCATCAATTGCAGGCTCAGTCTCCTTTCCAGGGCAGTCAATCTCCGCAGGTTCAGCAGGAAAGCTATCGTGACGGCTCCTACAAGGGGAACATGAAAGGCAAGAAAAAGCATGGCGACGGGCAAGCGCAGTTCAAAGATGGTTCTACCTATAGCGGCAGCTGGAGCGAAGACATGAAAAACGGGGAAGGCGTGGCCACTTTTCCCAATGGCGACCGCTACATGGGCGAATTTAGAAACGACAAGCGCTGGGGCAAGGGAACCTATTATTTTGCCAATGGCGACCGCTACACCGGCGATTATGTGGCCGATCGTATGCACGGCAATGGCATCTATCAGTTCAGGTCCGGAAACCGCTATGAAGGTCAGTTCGAGAACGGCCGCATAGAAGGAGAAGGCGTGATGACCTATGCCGGAGGCGAACGCTACGAAGGGCGGTTTGTGAACGGCATGCGTGTTGGGAAGGCGCGTTACTTCTTTCTGGATGGAAGCGTTTACGAAGGAACCTATGTAAACGATGTAAGACAGCCTTACGGTGTACAAACCTGGCCAAACGGCGACAAATATGAAGGCGAGTTTAAAGATGGAAAGAAATCAGGCAACGGCACCTTCTACTTTGCAACCGGCGAGAAATACATAGGAAGTTTTCTAAACGGCATGATGCATGGCAAAGGGGTGTTTTACTGGAACGAAAACGAGAAATACGAAGGCATCTGGATGAACAACAAACGCCATGGTGCGGGAGTGTTGTTCTCGCAGGATACAGTGAGGCAGCTCAACTTCATCTACGGAAATCCATCAAGCAACTGATCGCAGACTTGAGGTATAAAACAAGAAAAAGAATTTTACAAGATATAAAGTACAGGCCGCACCGCGGGCGGTAAAGAGTTGGTTGATTAGAAACATTTCGAAGGCCCGCGGCCGGGCTATCCGCTGCAAGTCCTCGCTCCGCTGCGCTATGCTGCGGGCTTTCCGCTTCTATCCCTTGCGGGGGCTATTTAATCTCGATCACATTACATCCCGGCTTAGCCGTAAAACTGCCACTAAGCCTTCGCGATTTACCGTAAGGTTCAGAAACAAGAGCAGTCCATTGGTTTACTGAACCTGATATAACTTTGGTTCTGATGAAATTGCATTTGCTGTATACAACTCTGGATGCCCGTACCTGATCATTGTAACTTTGCATTTCATTACATGCCGGAGCCGAACCAAGTTGTTCAAGGTAGATTTCTGCATCTGCATTAATCGCATAGCTATTTCCCGCATGCTTTTCTGCCATAAACTTACGACCGTTAAGGGTCACTGTTGTTCCCCAGCCATAGGCCGCCTGCCCTACCCATATGATCACAACACATTCTTCCTTATCCTGTCCTGTTCCGGTTTGTGCCATAGCCCCTGAATGTGCACTGCTGCCATTGCCTGCAGATGAAGTACCTGCCTGAGTTGAAGCCTGCCTGCTTTCTTTTTGCGGATTCGCATAAGGATCATATTCTCCGCTCTGAATCTTACCTGCCAAACCGCGAAGGCCTACCGGATTTTGCGCTGCAAGTGGGGAGGACTTTTGTTCTGCTTCTTGCTGAGAAACCAGAGTGTTTGACTGCGTTTTAATTTGATTGTGCTCCTTTACCCATTTTTCATCGGTGGCCAGACCGTTGTCTGTCAATAGGTCTTCCAGCAATCCGTCGATTCCCTCAGAAGATTGGGAAGAAATTGAAGATGACTGCCTTCTTATGTTTCCGGAACTTTGCTTATTTTCTTGAGGCAAAAACGGTGAAATATCCTCAGGAACACGGTCCGTCTGCAGCTGAAGCGGGGAAGGCCAGGAAATCATTTCGTATCCAGTAGGCTCATAGATACAACGCTTGGGATCGTTTTGAACAATCATGTAATTTGATGACTCAAACCAGGGGCAATAACTTGTAGATGCTCGTAAATAAGCTACCCGGTTGGCTCTTTCAAAAGAATTGTAGGAAGACATACCCCCGTAATTCTTACCTGCGCATGGTCCCCAATGCACTTCCCAGCATTGATCGCATTCGGTTTGCCGATTGGGAACAATACAATTGGGTTTCATATCATTGCCGCACTTAATATAAATCAATTTATATCCCTGTGGACACTCCTTGTTCTTCCTAAAAAAAAGCTCTGCATCCTGAACAAAGTCTATGCTTTTATCCAAGGCATCTTGGGCGGCTGCTGAAAAAAGCAAAAACATCAGAACCACAAAAGCCAAAACAGTTTTTTTCATACTTAAACCAGATAAATCGTATGCATGAGTTTTTTACTTTTTAAGTCATAAAACTCAATGGTCAATTCCTTATAAAAAATCAGATAATCGCCTTGAGCAATTCCTAAACGCACCGAATCAACACTGAGCAATTCCTGTGTTTCGTTTACATCAGAATAAATTTTAGTTACAAAATTCTGAGGCTTGCTCCAATCATCATGTTTCTGTTTCCAATCAGCCTGGGCTGCTTGCATTTCCTTCATATAATCCTGCAAGGCCTTGGCCATATTCTCCGGTTTCATTTTTGAGTAATCGGGCGCTGCCGGCAACTGCATTTGTGGCATCGGGGTTTTGGCAACCGCCTTCTGGAATAATCGGGAATGATCTAAAGGCATAATTTCGTTCATGATCTGACTTACACGCATGCTCCGGATAAGTGTCCTGCTGACTTTATCATAGATTGATTGTGCAAAAAGTGTGTTAACAGTTCCAGGAATGATACCCATATAGAGCGATGTGGTAAGATAGTCTCCGTAGGGAATAATGGTACAACGAACCTTTCCATCATTGGGAGTGGCTTTTTCCCGTGCTTCTGCAAG
>CAZUHX010000059.1:6658-12814 GCA_964620795.1 uncultured Chitinophagaceae bacterium | reverse complement strand
GAATTCTTCCGCCTGAGGATAGGCTGCATCTTCAACCGCTTCTGTAGCGGCGGGACGCGGAGCATCTGCGGCATCGGGAACTTGCAGCTGCTGACCGATCTTCACCGAAGGATTTTCTTTCAGTCCCGGATTCAACTCATAGAGCCGGCCAACGCCTACTCCCAGTTTGCGGGCAATTCCAAAAAGCGTTTCGCCCTTGCCCACGGTATAAGTTCCCGGAGCTGCAGCCAGCTCATTAACCCCAAGCCACAAAGAGCCGGTCAAAAAAACATTCAGAAAATGGCGTTTCATCTTTCAAAAGTATCCATGCTGCCGCGCTTCCGCAGACAAAGAGCTTTCAAAGCATGCACAGCCATCGGGCTATGTCTTATTTTATAAACAGGCCGCCTGCCCGGCTTGCGCCGTTCACCGCGCTGTGCGCGGGTTCCGTGGGGCGGCAAATGGTCATACCGGATGCTGCTGAATTTCACATGACGCTCCTGAATACTCAGCAGCCTTCATCGCCGCCCCACCCCTTCGGGCCGCTCCCATCGCTGGCGGATTTTAGATGTATCACAGGAAAGATTTTCTAAAAAACCCACCGCATATCCGTATTTTGCAACATGCGACTTTTCTTCATTTTTCTGTTCTGTTTTATCATAAAACCAGGCCATGCAGGCAACAAGCTGGTTCAAATCAGGCTGGAAGGAGAAATCAATGCATCTGCTTCCCGTTTGCTGGAAGGCGGACTTGCATTTGCAGAAAAAGAGAAAGCCAGTCATGTTCTTATCGTTATGAACACCTATGGCGGACTAGTGGATGAAGCAGACAAAATGCGTACAGCTCTGCTCAAAGCCAATCCGGTCTGCATGGTCTGGATCCAAAACAATGCAGCTTCTGCAGGTGCCCTGATTTCCATTGCCTGCGATTCTATCTACATGAGCCCCGGCTCTACCATCGGCGCCGCCACCGTGGTCAATGCACAAGGTGAAGTGATGCCCGAAAAATACCAGAGCTACATGCGCAAGAAAATGCGCGCCACCGCCGAAGAAACCGGCCGCAATCCGCTCATTGCCGAGGGTATGACGGATGAAAATCTGGAAATCAAGGGAATCAAAAAGAAAGGACAAATCATCACCTTCACCACCAAAGAAGCACTTGAACAAGGTTTCTGCGATTCAGAAATCAAGAATGCGGAAGACATATACAGCCGCATCAGTATCAGCAAGAATATGGTACAGGAATATCGTCCCGGAGCCATTGAATCTCTGCTGCTGTTTCTCTTAAATCCCGCTGTTTCCGGACTGCTCCTGCTGCTCATCTTCGGCGGCATATATTTTGAATTCAAAATGCCGGGAACATTTATTCCTATTGGCATTTCCGCACTGGCTGCACTTCTTTATTTCGCTCCCCTCTACATGAACGGCCTCGCCGCCAACTGGGAGATTGCCGCTTTTGTTGTTGGATTGCTCTTGCTGGTGTTGGAAGTGTTTGTTATCCCCGGTTTCGGCATTGCAGGAATATCCGGAATAGTTCTGATGACCGGAGGCCTTACCCTGGCTCTTCTCAGAAATGTAAATTTTGATTTCAGTTACGAGGGCGACACCCGTGTCTCCTATGCACTTCTTTTGGTCTGCACCGGCATGATTGCTCCGCTTTTGCTGCTCCTCATTTTCGGTCGCAATATGCTCAACTCATCTTTTTTTAAAAAAGCCAGCCTGCAGGCCAGTCTGCCGGGAGCCGCCTCAATGCCTGCCATGGAAATCGCAACCGGAAGCAAAGTAAGGGCTATTAGTGATCTCAAACCGGTGGGCAAAATTGAATTTGAAGGTGTGCCTTTACCTGCCTGCAGCCGTGGCGAATTCATTGAAACCGGCAGTATGGTCATCGTGATTGGCAGACAGGGCAATGAATGGCTGGTAGAAAAAGTAATTCCATGAGAATAGCAGGAATCATACCCGCGCGTTACGCCTCGAGCCGCTTCCCAGGCAAGCCGCTGGCCCTTATCCGGGGAATTCCGATGGTGGTTCGCGTTTACCGGCAAGCCATCAAGGCCGTTTCACTGTCTGAAGTACTCGTAGCCACCGACGATGAACGCATCGCAGATTGCTGCAGGCAATGGTCGGTTCCATTTCTGATGACCTCAGCAACTCACCTGAACGGCACTTCTCGCTGCGCGGAAGCAGCGAAGCAATTACAGGCAGAGGGCATCATCAATATCCAGGGCGATGAACCGCTGGTATCTCCCGAATTGCTCGAACAAATGGCACAAAGCCTTCAAACGGGTTTGCACGGAATTGTAACGGCAGTTAAAGGAATGCCCGATGATACCGATATGTCGGATCCTTCGCGAATCAAGGTGGTGTTGAACAAAGCCTCAGACGCATTATATTTCTCAAGAAGCCCCATTCCCTTCCAACGTGATTTAACCAATGAACAGTTTCGCTGGTATAAGCACATCGGTCTCTACGGATTTTCTATTCCTGTTTTAAACGAATTGGTTGTCCTTCCGCCTTCTTCGCTTGAACTGATGGAAAGTCTTGAACAACTTAGATGGCTGGAAAACGGTTACTCCATACATTGCTTGCAGACCGCTGAAGACAGTATTTCCGTGGATACACCCGATGACCTCAGTAATATATTAAAGTATTTTTAAATTAATAATCATAAAAAAAGCCGGTCAAAAAATTGACCGGCTTTATATTGAGATTTTAAAATATTATTTGATGCCAAAAGCTTTCTTAACGGCAGAAAGTCCATCATTAGTAATTTCCTCCCATGGAAAGAGTTTTACTTTAACTTTCTTCTCATTGGCTTTTCCTTTGTTGAACACCTTCTCAACCGTTTGAGTTTCACGACCCATGTGACCGTAGGCTGCGGTTTCGCTGTATATCGGTGTGCGCAATGCAAAGCGCTTCTCAATAAAATACGGGCGCATGTCAAACATAAAATCGCCGTTCTTAGCTTTAATCTTTTGTACCAGATCGGCAATCTGACCGTCAGACAAACTCACTTTAGCAGTGCCGTAGGTATTTACATATAAGCCTACCGGCTTAGCTACACCAATGGCATAAGCTACTTGCACCAATACTTCATCTGCTACTCCGGCTGCAACCAAATGCTTGGCAATATGACGTGTAGCATAGGCTGCTGAACGGTCTACTTTGGAAGGATCTTTGCCTGAGAATGCACCTCCGCCATGAGCACCTTTTCCTCCGTAAGTATCAACGATGATTTTACGACCGGTGAGTCCTGTATCGCCGTGGGGACCGCCAATTACAAACTTGCCTGTTGGATTGATATGATACTTGATCTTATCGCCAAAAAGAGCCTGGATTCTTTTAGGCAACTTCTTCTTAACCCTTGGAACCAAAATATCAATCACGTCTTGTTCAATTTGCTTCAGCATGGCCTTTTCCTTACCGAAATCATCATGCTGGGTAGAAATCACAATCGTATCAATTCGAACCGGTTTGTGGTCATCGCTGTACTCGATGGTCACCTGACTCTTGGCATCCGGACGCAGATACTTCATCACTTTCCCTTCGCGGCGGATGGCAGAAAGCTCTCTGAGCAAAGTATGAGCAAGCTCAAGAGGAAGAGGCATGAGATTGTCGGTTTCCTTGTTGGCATATCCAAACATCATACCCTGATCTCCTGCGCCCTGATCTTCGGGCTTGCGGCGTTCTACTCCCTGATTGATATCAGGTGATTGTTCATGAATGGCAGAGAAAACTCCGCAAGAATCCGCGTCAAACATATACTCGCTTTTGGTATATCCGATTTTTCGGATCACTTCACGGGCAATGTGCTGAACATCGAGATAGGCTTCCGACTTTACTTCACCGGCCAAAACAACCTGACCCGTAGTTACGAGGGTTTCACAAGCAACTTTGCTGCTGGGATCATAGGCCAGAAAATAATCAATAAGTGCATCAGAAATCTGATCTGCCACTTTATCGGGATGCCCTTCCGATACGGACTCAGAGGTAAACAAATAAGACATGCTGGTTAAATTTTGCCGCCAAAAGTATATATTTTTTTTCTTCCTGTTGCATGCCTGCCTTATGGCATGCTAACGCCTTTGTCCCATTATACCCAATGATATGGAAAGTCCTTATACATTCCGACAGTGATTGCTTCATTTAATCTCTGCATCAGGTTTCACTCAGTAGAAAAGCATATCTAAACAGCAAACCTGTAACGCATGGCATTCTGAATTCCGCAAATTCGGCGATTCACTGTTCTATCCATTTGAATTTAAAACAAGCAAGCCTTCAATAAGCTCTTGCATCATATACATTTCCCGCGCTGAGTTCTCAGGCAGCTATTCAAAATTCCAATAAAAGACGAAGCTGAGTTTGTGTTTTTTCCGCATTCGGCAGCATGGCCTTTTCCAGATTTTCACTCAATGGGATGGCTGGCGTATCTGCAGATCCCAGGATTTGAACCGGAGCATCCAGCCACTGAAAGAGCTTGCTTGAAATCCTGCCGGCAAGAGCCTCTGCAAAAGAATGCCGAAGTGTTTCTTCTGTGAGAATCAATACGCGGTTATGCCTTTTTACTTCTGCCTCAATCCGTTCATCATCCAGCGGATGAAGGGTTCTCAAATCAAGTATGCTCACTTTATCCGCAAAGGCCCTGGAAGCCTGTAAAGCCCAGTAAACGCCCATTCCGTAAGTGATTACCAATGCAGCTTCTCCGTTTGAGATGTTCTGTTCTGCTGCTTCAAGCACCATTCTGGCTTTTCCCAGAGGTACGCGGTAAGCCGCATCGGGCTCGATTGTTTTTGCTTCCTGTGTACCCGGAACTTTACTCCAGTACAACCCTTTGTGTTCAAAAATAACGACCGGATTGGGATCATCGAAAGCGGCTTTCATCAATCCTTTCATATCTGCAGCATTGGAAGGATAAACCACTTTTACGCCTTTCAGCTGCAGCACCACCGATTCTACACTTGAAGAGTGATAAGGTCCGCCGCTTCCGTATGCACCAATGGGCACACGAATGACTGCCGAAACCGGCCATTTGCCGTTGCTCAGGTAACACGATCTTGAAACTTCGGTAAACAACTGATTGATGCCCGGAAAAATATAGTCGGCAAACTGAATCTCTACAATGGGTTTACAACCTGCCGCACTCATACCTACCGTGCTTCCCACAATATAGGCTTCCATAATGGGCGTATTGAAAACCCTGCGGTCTCCGTGTTTTTTGGCCAGCAATGCCGCCTCTCTGAATACGCCGCCCAATTCGCCGCCCACATCCTGTCCGTAGAGCAAAGCCTCAGGATGTTCCTGCAAAATTTCATCTACGGCATGCAGGGCAGCATCTACCATCACCACCACCGGATTGCCTTCAGGACTGCGCTCCCCGCTTTCTTCCAAAACTGCAGCCGGAGCAAAAATGTGATCCAACAAATCTTCTGCCTGTGGAAAAGGCTCGAGCAAAGCTTTTTCAAACTGTTCTTTAACCAGCAACTGTTCCTCTGCTGTCCATGCATCCAGCTCGGCAGCGGTAGCCAGTTGATTGTAAAGCAAACTTTTCTTTAATGCGGGATAAGGATCTCTGAGTGCATGATTGCTGAGGTCTTCCGCAGAGCGGTACCATTCCTTGCGCACTCCGGAAGTGTGATGATTGAGTAAAGGGACCTTTACATGCAGCAGATAAGGAGCACGATCTGATCTCACTGCACCGAACACTTCCGAGACGGCCTCATAGCAATCGGTGAAACTTGTACCATCTATAGATTTAACTCTGAGTCCGCGGAAACCCTGTGCGTATTGTGCTGCATCCTGAGAGCGGATTTCGGAGGAATGGGCAGAAATGTCCCATTCATTATCCTGAACCAAATAAATGATGGGATACTGATGCAAAACGGCCATTTGAAGCGCTTCGGAGATTTCGCCTTCGGTCATGGCTCCGTCGCCCAGGGAACAAAGCACCAGGGGGGCTTCACCGGCTGCGTGCGAGGCAATTCCTTGGTTTTCGAGATATTGAATACCCTGAGCAGTGCCGGTTGCGGGAATAACCTGCATACCGGTAGCTGAAGACTGATGAGGAATTTGCGGTCGGTCGGGGCGTCGTGAACTGGGGTGAGCATAGTAGGTTCTTCCGGCCGAGAAGTAATCGGTTTTGCGGGCCAGCAGCTGAAGCATGAGTTCGAAAGGGCTGAAG
>CAZUHX010000059.1:843-6648 GCA_964620795.1 uncultured Chitinophagaceae bacterium | reverse complement strand
GACGAAGATGCAGTCCTGCTGCAATTTGAATGGCTTCGTGCCCCATGGAGGTCGCATGAACATATTTGGAGGCAATGTCTTTGCGCTCCTCATAGAGTGCAGCCATGGCCCTGGCTCTGCTCATTAACTGCCAGGCTTTGATTTGAATCTCTTGGGGGGTGCTCAATGCAGAAGATTTATGCTCGGCCGAAGATACAATCAAAAGATATAATCAAGTCTTAAGCAAAATGCTGCGGCAGGGATGGGAGCCGCAGCCGAAGGCTGGCCCGCAGGGCCGGAGCGAAGCGCAGCGGCAGACAGCCCGGGCCGAAGGCGCCGCCCTCTTTATCATTCAGGTCTTTTGCTTCTTTTTTCTGGCCGCCGGAAAGAGTACATTATTGAGAATGAGTCTGTAGCCGGGCGAGTTGGGATGCAGGTTAAGATCGGTTTTGGGATCGCCCACCAGATGCCGGTAATCCTCAGGATCATGGCCGCCGTAGAAAGTCCACATGCCCTGACCATATTCTCCGTGAATATACCTGGCTTCATTGGCAGATTTGTTTTCGCCCATCAGCAGTACATTGCTTTTTACATATTCTTTTTTGAATGCCGTGGTTTGCCCCATAAATCCTTTGATGGTTCGTGTCTGACATTGAGTGAGCATACTGGGTACCGGATCCCATTTGGCCGAAAAATCGAACAGGGTGAAGTAATCTTCTTCCATGGGCACTTGTCTGCCGAAGTTGGCATCAATATCAGAATATTCATATTCGTAAGGATTGCTGCGCAGGTGATATCCGGTGAATGCAAATCCAAGGCCGTAATCAAGCTTCTGCTGCGCCTGCGGATCCTGGGCATCATGGTCATATATTACATCGCAGATATCGGTTTTCTCTGATGCAAGGGCAATGTCGTAAGAGTCTGTGGCCGAGCACATGGCAAACATAAATCCGCCGCCAAAGACAAACTGTTTGATCTTCCAGCAGACTGCCAGTTTCAGCTTACTCACTTTGTCGAAGCCACGTCTGCGGGCAATCTCTTCCAGCTCTGTAACCTGCTCTTTGTACCACTCTGCCTGACTGTACATGGCATAAAATTTCCCGTACTGTCCGGTAAAGTCTTCGTGATGCAGGTGAAGCCAGTCGTAATCTTTTAGTTTTCCATCCAGCAGTTCGTCATCATACAAAACATCATATGGAATTTCTGCATAAGTGAGTACCATGGTCACTGCATCGTCCCAGGGCTGCATGGATTTGGGCGAATAGACTGCAATGCGCGGCGCTTTTTCAAGTTTAACCAAATCGGTATTGCTTTCGGGATCTGCTATTTGCTGAAGAATTGAATTGTAGGCGGCATCGGGCAACACTTCAAAACTGATACCGCGCAGCACACATTCTGTTTCCAGTGATTTGCTGTACGGAAGTGAAAAGCTCCCTCCGCGGTGGTTGAGCAGCCAATCTGCTTCTCCCCCATCTTTCAGGGCTTTATAAGTGAGGCCATAGGCTTTCAAATGATTCTGTTGAGATTCATCCATCGGAATAAAAAGCCATGCCGCGCGTGACTGAAGCGAGCAAAAAATCTGCAATATGACCAAAGTGGCATACAGACTTTTCGGTAAGTTGATAAAAAATCGGCTGAGAATCAGAGACATAGAGAAAGTAAAATCTTAGGTTTGAGGCTGCTTAAAACTAAACGTATGGCAAATAAGATTGCGATTCAAAATGGAAAATTAACAGTTCCTGACAATCCGACGATACCTTTTATTGAGGGAGATGGCACCGGACCGGACATCTGGCGGGCTTCCCGCAGGGTTTTGGATGCGGCCGTTGAAAAGGCATATGGCGGCAAAAGGAAAATTGATTGGATGGAAGTTCTTGCCGGTGAGAAATCGTTCAAGCAAACCGGAAACTGGCTGCCCGACGAAACGCTGAATGCCTTCAGGGAATATCTGGTGGGCATCAAAGGTCCGCTTACTACACCTGTGGGTGGAGGTATCCGCTCACTGAATGTGGCTTTGCGTCAGATCCTCGATTTGTATGTGTGTCTGCGTCCGGTGAAATATTACAACGGTACTCCGTCTCCCGTAAAGCATCCGGAATTGGTTGACATGGTGATATTCCGTGAAAACACCGAAGACATCTATGCCGGAATAGAATGGGCAGGTGGCACGCCGGATGCGGCCAAGGTGCTTGATTTCCTGAGTTCTAATTTTCCGAAGGAATTCGGAAAAATCAGATTCAATTCTACCGAACGCGGCAAAGAGTTTTTGGCAGCCGCAGGTTTGTCTTCCGATGAAAACGAAAGTGCAACATGTGTAGGTCTCGGCATTAAGGCCGTTTCCAAAATCGGAAGTCAGCGACTGGTGCGCTCGGCCATACAATATGCCATAGAAAACAAACGCAAAAGCGTTACTCTGGTGCATAAGGGGAACATCATGAAATTTACTTCAGGTGGTTTCCGTGATTGGGGCTATCAGCTGGCAGAAACCGAATTTGCCGAAAGTACCTATACTTGGCTGCAGTGGGAAAGAACCAAAAAGGCTTCCGGCGAAGCAGCTGCCAATGCAGAGATGAAAGCTGCCGAGGCTGCAGGAAAAATCATTATCAAAGATTCTATTGCAGACATCACGCTTCAACAGGTTTTGACCCGGCCAACTGATTTTGAAGTAATTGCCACTTTGAACCTGAACGGAGATTATCTCAGCGATGCACTTGCGGCTCAGGTGGGCGGGATCGGCATTGCGCCAGGCGCCAACATCAATTATGTGAGCGGACACGCCATTTTTGAAGCCACGCACGGAACAGCGCCCAAGTATGCAGATTTAGACAAAGTGAATCCGGGTTCTGTGGTTCTTTCGGGAGCCATGATGCTCGAATACATGGGCTGGAACAAAGCAGCCTCCATGATTCATTCCGGACTTGAAAAAGCCATCAGCGGGAAACGCGTTACTTACGACTTTGCCCGATTAATGGAAGGCGCAACTGAGTTGAAGTGTTCAGAGTTTGCAGATGAAATCATCAAGCATTTCTGATTTTCAGAAATGCTTGTTTTTTTCTTCAAAATTTAATTTCCTGTTACCAAAAATTCGGTTCTGCGGTTTTTGGCTTTTCCTGCTTCTGTATTGTTATCGGCCACAGGCTGGGTAGCCCCCAGGCCTTCGTAGCTTATTCTTGAAATGTCTATACCTTTCCCGAGCAGCCATTCATAAACTGCTTTGGCTCTTTGCTCTGAAAGTTGTTTGTTCCAATCGGCTTTTCCCGTATTGTCGGTGTGCCCGCGCAACCTGATCTTTAATGCCGGATTTTTCTCCAGCATCAGCAAAAGTTGCTTCAATTCGGTTTGAGATTCGGGTTTAAGCTTAAACTGATTGGTTTCAAAAAAGATATTGTTTAAAGTGACTACATCTCCTGTTTTGATGGGAGCCAATTTGATGTCTAGTTTAAACGGCTCATTCCGGCTTCCGCTGCTCAATGAGAAATGCTCCGAGTGCATCAGGTATCCGTCGCGGCTTGCGATAAAGGCATAGTCTTTTCCGGGTGTGAGCGTGAGCAGATATTCACCGGTCTTTTCATCGGATGTAATGCTGCCCGCCGGTTTGCCGTTTTTAAGATCAGTCATGCGAATCAAGGCGCTGATTGGACTTCCGTTTTGCTTATCCACCACGATTCCTTTTACCCAGCTTACCCTCACAGGTCTCAGTGAATCAGGTAAGGTAAATGAAAAAATATCCTCCCCTCCCAGAGTCTGTGCGGCCCTGCCTGAAGCAAGGTAGGCTGTGCTGCCTGTTGCATCCAGATAAATCCCGCGTTCTTCAGCGGACGTATTGATGGGATAACCGAGATTTTGAGGTTCCCGCCATTCTCCAAGCGCACCGCGGCGACTCATAAAAAGATCTGCTCCTCCCATGCCAGGGTGCGCCGTACTTGAAAAATACAAAGTGTTGTTGTCGGGATGAATAAATGGCCGCATTTCATCGCCGGCAGTATTGATGGCGGGGCCGAGATTCACGGGTTCTGACCAGACCGTTGCCGAATCAAGAACAGACATCCAAAGATCTGCGCCACCATGACCACCTCTTCTTGTACTGGAAAAATAAAGGGTAACACCATCAGCCGCAATGCAAGGCTGCGATTCCCAGCCGGGCGTATTGATTCTGTTGCCTATGTTACGGGCGGGATCCCAGCCATTGCCGTTCTTTCTGGAAAAATAGATGTCGCAGCCATTGGGTCCTCCGCAGCGGGTGAAGAACAAGTATTTGCCACTGGGAGAAATAGAATGCGCACCTTCCTGTGCGTTGGGTGTATTCACAGAGGGCCCCAAAGGCAAAGCAGGCTGCCATGCACCATTCTTGTTTTCGGCTACCCAAATATTCTCATCTGCTGTTCTCCCTGTACCGCTCCTTCTCGTGAAATAAAGAAATCTGCCGTCGGCAGTAATAGCCGGAAAGAACTCTTCTGCTTCAGAATTCAAAGCAGCTCCAAGATTCAGCGGTTTAAAATCAACAGGCTTCTGCATGGCTTTTTCGGCAAAGGCCGCATTGCTTAGCAGTATATTGGCCTTGTCTTTTAGGGCAGCTGTTGTGGCCGGCAAATCCCTGAACTTTTTAGCATAAAAACCCACACTGTCATAGATACCCAAACTCAAAAAAGCCTGTGCCATATTGTAGTAAACCAAGGGAAACTGAGACTCGTCCAGGCGGGCAACCATCCTGCAACATTCAATGGCCTGTGAATCATCATTAAACTGATCCAGATAAATTGACCCCAGGATCCACCATGCATCGGCGAAGGCCGGCTCCTCCTTTACGGCTTGCCTGAGATAGCTCTCCGCGGCTTTAAAATCGCCAAAATTTCGGGCGGTAGACGCCTGTTCGTATAGATCTGAAAGTTTCTTTCTCACATTCGGATAGCGAACAGCCTGAGCCCGGATGCTGCCACTCAACAGAAACAGAAAGCCCGTAAGGACAATAAAAAGACGATATGTTGTGAATCGGCTCAAACGAGTTTGCGGAGCAATATTAGCTGCAAGTTAAGGAACGTTCATGTACTTGTGAACCTGCAATGAAATTCTCCAGCGGGGTTCAGATTTAACATACCCTATGATTTCAGGAAGCAATTCGGGCTCCTTTGACCATTCCGGCTGCAAAATATACTGACAAGCAGCTTTCCCTTTTCCATAGTGGCTTTCTGCCCAGCGAAAATCATTTTGGTGAAAAATCACTACCTTAATTTCGTCTGCCATGGCCAGGCTTTCTTCCAGCGGCTTCTTAAATTTCTTTGGCGATACACAAACCCAGTCAAAATCTCCGCTCAACAAATAAGCACCCGAAGTTTCTAAATGAACCTTCAAACCGGCAGCATGAAGTGCTGTGGTTAGCGGAGCAAGCTCATACATCGCCGGCTCTCCTCCGGTGATGACTGCAATGGGAGCCCCGCTCTGAATGGCCAGTGATACCAAATCTTCAACAGCAAGCAAAGGATGCTGTGATGCATCCCAACTCTCCTTCACATCACACCAGCTGCACCCTACATCACATCCGCCCAAGCGTATAAAATATGCAGCTCTTCCCTGATGAAACCCTTCGCCCTGAATGGTATAAAAGTGCTCCATCACAGGCAATAAGCGGCCCTTAGAAATGAGTGATTCCCGGCTCATTCTCCCAAAGTCTTAATTTCAAACACCGCCTTCTGATATACTGCCGCAGTAAAATCTGCTTTACCTGATTTCACAGGAATCTGAATCTTAAAATCTTTGCCCTGATCATTGTAAAAAACCAATACCAAAGAATATGCCGGCTCACGATTACCCGGTACCCCCGAAAGAATC
>CAZUHX010000059.1:0-833 GCA_964620795.1 uncultured Chitinophagaceae bacterium | reverse complement strand
ATCGGTCATGGTCAGGCCTTCCGCCTCCGATTCAAAATACATTTCGGGAGTGTAGTCGGGTATGCCCTTTTTAAGTTTAGAATCTTTGAACCTAATCAGCCATCTGGAAGCTTCATTAGCTGTACTCCCAAAAGACAAAACACCGGCAGTAAGAGCATCCTGCTCAAGCTCCTGATCTTTCTTTGCTGCTGCTTTACTGCTATATCCCCAAAAGGACTGATCTTTTGAGCCCGAATAAAGAATCTTCATGAAGTTGTATGAACACTCCAATATCTTACGACCGCTTTCCAGCTCGTAAAGGCTGATGTTTTCCTCCTGCTCCGGTTCTCCGGGATAATGCGCGGCCAAAACCGACTTTTTAATCTCATACTCTGAAGCTTCAAATTCGAACGGTGATGATGCTTCCTTGCCGGGCTTGATCAGGCGCATGCTTATTTTCTTCCTGCCAAAAACTGCGGAGGGATCTTCGACTTCAGTGATTTGCAAAATTCCCTGAGTTCCGTTCCTCAGTTCCAGTTTTTTATAAAAACAATTCCGCAGGCTGATCCTGCTTTGTTTGCCGGAGCCGCTCCATTCGGCGGTACTCAGCATGGAATCGCGCCCCTCAGCAACAAAAGGCACGGAGGAAGCGTCTTGATGACTATTCCTTTCATTGGTGCAGGAATAAATCAAAACAAAAAACAATATATATAAATTATATTTTTTCATGTTCGGCAGCATGAAGCGTATTGAGCATAAGCGCGGCAACCGTTAGCGGACCGACACCTCCGGGCACGGGAGCAAAAAAAGACGGTTTGGGCATCACCGAGCGATCCACATCTCCGGCAATGCGG
>CAZUHX010000058.1:9503-12865 GCA_964620795.1 uncultured Chitinophagaceae bacterium | reverse complement strand
CAAGGATGGCAGAAATCTGAGGAATGACACCGGATGCCAGAGTGTTTCTGTAAAAGATATCGGCATAACCACCCAGTGAAACCACACCTTCCTGAATTCTTGCACCGCCCGAATCATTCAAGCCGATCACCGGGGCGCCGTTTTTCATGGCCAGATCCATGACTTTACAAATCTTCTCAGCATGTGTTTCTGAAAGAGACCCCCCGAAAACGGTAAAGTCCTGAGAGAACACATAAACAATTCTGCCATGAATCTTGCCGTAGCCGGTCACAACACCATCGCCCGGAACGATTTGCTTATCAATTCCAAAATCGCGGCCCCTGTGTTCAACCAGCATTCCAATCTCTTCAAAACTGCCTTCATCCAGCAGCAGTTCAAGTCTTTCGCGGGCCGTGAGTTTGCCCTTTTTGTGCTGAGCTTCTATTTTATCTGCTCCTCCACCCAGCAAAGCTTCGGCTCTCCTGCGGTTAAGCTCCTGAATTCTTTCCTGCATGCTCATGTGATGATTTCTGTTGTTTCTTCCGTAAACCGAATTCCAAATGTATCAAGTTCTTTTAAGACAGGTATATAGATGTCTTCCGTACCGGGCATACATACTCCCGTCCTTAGCAGTTGACCTTTGATCAGCATCAGAGCTGCTATCCCCAAAGGCAGACCGACTGTGCGCGCCATAGCAGTATTCACAGCATCTTCCCCTTCCAGATAAAGTGATGAACTGAGCTTGAAATTTTTCCCATTTAATCGGTAGCCGATTTGATGAACCATTACCACGGCATCTGTATCATTTTCCTGCAAGGCAAGTTTCGGTTCCAATAAGGCCTGAAGATAGGCTGCAGGGGTGCCTGCCAACATCGGTATAGCCTTATCCGAAAACAAGCCAAGCCAGGCAAAAGCACTTTTTACTTCTTCTCCATACAGACCGGCTATGTAATCTTCCGGACTTAGTCTTCCATCTTGTCCGCTCAAAAATGACTGCAGCCATTCATTCCAGCCTGTTCCCTCTCTGTAGGTCAGTAGTGATTTATCATCGGTGAGACCCAGATCTACAAAGGCCTGCCAAATGGCGCAAAAGCCCGGCTTCCTGAGCGTTCCGCGGATAAATTCTTCACAATCATCCAGTTCATAGATAGGCATATATTTTACCGAGTCTCTGTTGGGATAACCTTCAAAAGTTCGTTCGCCCAGCTTCAGCAAAACCGGATTTCTGAACAAACGAGAATAAGGCATCAGCCGAGTGATGCCGGCCTGCCTGAACCTGATGGCACCATCGCCTTGTCCGGCAAGTATCACATTGCGCGGATTCCACGAAAACTTGTAGTGAAGTGGATTGTTGTCGAAGGCTTCTGCAACCAGTCCGCCACAGTATGACTGAAAAGAATGAACCACCGCACCATTGCGTTTAAGCCCCGTAAGCAGTTCCATGGCGCTCATGTGATCTATGCCGGGATCCAGACCCATTTCATTCAAAAAGCAAAGTCCTTTTTCTTTAGCCTGCCGGTCCATACCTGCCATCGCTTCAGAAATATAAGATGGCGTAATCAGGTGCTTCCCGTAAATCAGACAAGCCTCCGCAACCAAGGGGTGCATGACTGCCGGAAGCATAGAGATCACTACACGAGCTGTTTGTACAAGAGGAATCCAGCTTTCTTTCTGTTCAAAATGTATGGAGTGAGCCTTTGCCAGCGGATGGACTCCGATGAGGCGCTCAGCCTGTTGTTTAGAAAGATCTGCAACATCAAGTTCATATCCTGAACTTTGTGCATGATCCAGAAGATACCTGACCAAAACGGGTGCAGATTTTCCTGCCCCCAGAACCAGAATTCTTGACATGCCCCAAAGATGTTGAATTTAATCTGGTTTCAACTTAGTATTGGAGCATAATTCAACCCATGATTTGGAAAACCATACCCGATCCGAAACAAGCCAAAAACTTTGGATCACCCAATCTTGCCGATGCGCTCGGAATTGAAATCACAGAAGTTGGGGATGACTATTTGCGTGGCATTATGCCGGTAGACCACAGAACCAAACAGCCCTACGGACTGCTGCACGGCGGAGCTTCAGTAGCATTAGCAGAAACATTAGGAAGTGCCGCCGGTGCACATTGCGTTGATCTTTCCAAAAATGTGGTTGTTGGGCTGGAAATCAATGCCAACCATATCAGATCGGTGAGAGAAGGAGTGGTAACCGGCACTGCGCGGCCACTGCACCTCGGATCATCAACCCAGGTTTGGGAAATCAAAATTGAAAACAGCGAGGGCAAACTGGTTTGCGTGAGCAGGCTCACACTTGCCGTGGTTTCAATCAACCGATGATTATCCGTTCAGGTGAAGAAATTCCATCACATCCTTGATGGAAACAATCCCCACAACTTTACCATTCTCAATCACAGGTAGTGCCTGAAACTTTTTCTGGGCAAACAGCTCAATGGCTTTGCCCACCGGATCTGAAGGAGCTAATGTGACCGGATCTGGTGTCATGATTTCGGTGAGGTTAATCTGCTGATCGACTTGATCAAACGATTGAATGACCTGACCCGCAAGCAACATTCGCTTAAAAGCCTTAACCATATCATTAGAGCTGATGATGCCTACCAGCTTATCTTTCCCGTCAACTACCGGAAGATGATGCAGTGGAAACTCGGTAAACAATCTCAATACCTGAGAGAAATTGTGGAACTGATGGGCAACCACCACATTAGTGCTCATCAATTTAGAAATGGGCTCATTTTTCATATCATTTATTTTGTTTGATGAAGAGGTATCCGCCTTTTTCTGCACCCCAGACTTGTTTGTCTGAAGTATCAAAACCCCGATCCCAGGACAGCAGCCTATCTTTGCTAATCAGGACTTCTGAGGTAGCATAGGAAGCTCCGCGAAGTTTACTTTCACATCCGCCTCCTTTTGTTCCTCCCCTGAAGGATTTTCCATCTGCCTCGAGAATGATACTGCAACCTTCCCGCAATTCAAGCGAATCCATTGACCATGATTCGAGGCTTGAAGGACTTTTCCAGGCACCGATGAGCTGTTTACTGCCCTTGCTGGTGTATACCGCAGAAACCAATTGCCCCGATTCATTGCGGTGCACCCGATAAAACCGCTGGCGGTAGGGTCGCTCTTCTGCACCGGCCACTGACTGTTCTACATAAAACCAATGTCCGTCTTTACGACTGATAAATACCGGAACCATGTGCAGTCTGATGTCCATGTAATCGGAATCGGACTGAGACTGCAAGGCACTGCTGAAGTGCCCGTGCATCCAGGAAGCAAGGCGCATCAATTCCTTATCCTGCCCCGAACGGGCATTTGCGCCATGACAAAAAAGAAAAAGCGCAAGCATCACAAAAATAGCGATAACAATGA
>CAZUHX010000058.1:2544-9493 GCA_964620795.1 uncultured Chitinophagaceae bacterium | reverse complement strand
GTTCTCATTAAAAACAAATTTAGATAGAACGAAACTAAATCTACCTGATTAAAGTCACACTTCCTTTAAGTGGCACTCTTTCGTTGTTAAACAATTTCAAAACAAATTCATATACATAAACACCCATCGGCGCAGGGCTTCCCCGAAAGGTACCTGCCCATGGAAATGAACCCTCATGTACCTTCTCACCCCAGCGATCAAAAACACGAAATACCACTACCGTAACTCCCGACTGTGTCTGGATATAAAAATCATCGTTTTGGCCGTCTCCATTGGGAGTAAAAGCATTGGGCACAAAAAAGTTATTGGGAAGAATCACCCTGACCAAAGCGGAGTCAACCGCCTTACAACCTTCTTTGTAAACTTCGATTAAATACCACGCATCCTTTTCCGGCCAAACCAGAGGCTGAGGGCAGTCGCTGCAGGAAATTCCATCCTGTATCCTCCAGCGAAATGAATCTGTTTCAAGCGAAAGCTGAAGATCGGTGCGGAGAGAAATGGTATCTCCGAACCGAATGGTTGTATCCGGAAAAACCTGCACACTCGGCAAAGGAATCTGGAATAATTCCACCACATTGCTGCTGTCTTTGCAACCAAATGAATCGGTAACCACCACAAAATAATTGCCTGCAGCAGCTACCTCAGTAACTGAATCCACAGCGCCTGTGTTCCAGAAGTATGAAGTAAATCCCGAAGGTGCAGATAAGATAACTGCTTGACCTTCGCATACTTTGGGCAGCTGTGTGGTGTCTATGATTGCAATGGGATTCGGACGGGATATGATCAAGGATGAATCCAGACGAAAACAGACTGCCTTGGCGGTTCTCAAAATGTATTTAAATGTATCTACCGATGCAGCAGGAACGGAAACCAGCGGATTGGAGGCTGCCGTGGAGCTTAACCATGTATTCTGTGCAGGCGGCATCGCATTCCAGCTGATGGTGGCGCCGGGATCGGTTGTAGGTGTGCCACCGATATCGACCGTGCCTCCTTCGCAAAGAGAACTTGGCGGTCCAGCATCAGCCGGAGGCGTTTGAATTACCGTGATCAGTGTGTCGTTGGCGATGGCTGAATTGCCGCAGGTATCGAATGCGGTAGCGCCGATAAACAACGACTGATTCGGATAAATTGTAATGATTGAATCCGTCATTCCGTTGGACCAGCGATAGCGATATGGCGGAACTCCCCAACTGGGATGCACCGTGAGTGTTACAGGCTGTCCGGCGCAAACACGGTCCTTATCGGCGGTAATAAAAGCCTCAATGGTTCTGCCTTCTATGGTCATGATCCATACATTACCCCATGCGCACTTATCGCCGCATACATCGCCGCAAATGGAATCGGAATTTTTTAGGGTGAAATCAAGTTGATAGTCCGGACACTGAGGCGGCACGCACTGAAGGAAATCCCTGAAAACGGGATTGCTGCTTTGCAAATCATAAATCAGAATGGGAGATGCCCCGGGCACCTTGGTCGGATCGCTGGTGCAAGTTCCGGTATATGGAGGAAGAGCAGGATTGCAGGCCAGTGAAATCGGTCGGTTGCAAGGACTCAGGATGGTTTGCCTGACCTGGCTAAAGGTGCAGAAAGGCGCAGGAATCGGCGGATTACCGCATGTAGCATCGAAACTGAGCTTGTATTCCAGTTCGGTAAATGCCCGCACCAGGCGACTCATGCCGGGAACAGTTACCGTCATTTGATAGTCGCAAGTACCCAGTGCTTCTGAGGTAAAACGGATGGGACCGTAAGGCGTCTGAGGATTCGTCACATACCAGTAATATCCAAGTGAATCTGAGCCGCGCACAATAGGATCTATCACCAATGGAAAAACATTGGAGCTGTCTTTCAGCCATTGCACAGGAATCATCATTTGAACCTCTGCCTCACGCTGGTTGATTTCCAAAAGCCTGTATTCGCCCCGTATTCCATAAAATCGCTGGTCAAAAAAGGAGGGATAGCGGTAATGAAACCATTCTCTACCCAAAGAATCCGTCACACCCAGCCCTGCCGGGCCTTTGCGAAGATGCATCCCCTGAGGAATCATGATCTGATCGGTGATGACCATATATTCAGCCCATTGGGGAATAACAGGCATCTGCTTGATGGTCCATGAGGTTTTAACTTCCGCCAGATCATAGGCGTAATTCAAATCTGCACCCGGAAAAATATTGCGAACAAGCAAGCCGCCGTTTTCCTGCTTGTAGTCGCTCAGGTTCAGCTGAAGACTGTCGCCCCTTCTGCCTGCTCCGCTAAAATAAATGGCCTGCCGGCGGTTGAATAAAAATGATCCTTCGCCAATTTTGAATTCCGTCCGGGCTGTATTCATGTCTGTGATCACTTCAACCGGCTGTTGTCGGGCTGCATAAACTCCGACGGCTTCCTCCCTGATTCTGTAATCAAGTGAAAGCCATGGACCATCGGCTGATCGCTTGAAATGAAGCGGAGTAAATGACTTTTGAATGTAAAAATGATGTATATCATCCTGATCAATATAAAACCGCTGATCGGCAGTTCTGCGGTCAATATCCTCCAAACAGCCGCTGCATGGCGTATTGGATGGGTTCTTCAAAAACTCGGGATGCTTTTTGCCAAGCTCTGATGTTTTTTGTTGAAGCCACTCCACTGCGCTGTTTCCCGGCATGGCAGAAAGTAGGTCGTACTTTCCCCATAAAAAAAAGGAAAGGAGAAAGGCAAGCTTTGTTTTGCTTAATGAATAAGGAAAGAAAGAGGATCGGACCATAGTGCACTAGCGAATCAAAACAAGATTTCCCTTTTCCTCGAGACTTTTTCCATATACATCTGTCGCCTGTATGTAATACACAAATGTACCCGCATTTTGCTCTTTGCCGCGATGCGTTCCATCCCATCCCCTGCTCAGGTCATTCAGCTCGTCGAGCTGTTCAGAACTGTAAACCATTTCTCCCCAGCGATTGAAAATCCTGATCCGGTAAACCGCCAGATTGTTGCCAAACACGGTGAAGTAGTCGTTATTACCGTCGCCATTCGGACTAAACGCCTGTGGCACATGAAGGTAGCTGTTGCAATTGCGCAGATCAATCAGCAATGTGTCATACTGAACACAACCTGCCGCATCGCTCACTTCTACAATCAGTTCCGTTCTTTCACTGCCGGTAAATACCGGTGCTGCAACTGATGAATTGCTGACTTTATCGGCAGGATACCAGTTGAAACGGCTTCCGTTGGTTTGCATGGGTATGAGATAGGATTCACCTTCGCATACTACAGTGTCGGGACCGGCCAAAGCCTGCGGTCTTGCCTTTACCTGCACACTCAGTGCATCGGCTGCCCGGCATCCCGCCGAATCTCTCACCTCTACAGTATAAGTTTCATCAGAAATCGGACTTACCGTAATCGAATCATTCACCGAACCGGTGTTCCACAAATAGCGGAAACCCGAACGGGTAGAGTAATAAACCCTGCCATTCATAAATCGGGAAGGCTGGGCTGCACCAAACGGATGCACCACATTGGCACCTACCAGATAATCCAGTGTTCCGTCGCTGAACTCTACCAATCCGGGCTGATTGACCGTTGCACCCACCGCAAACTTGATTCCATTATTAATATCTATATATAATCCAATGGTGTCTCCGGAAAACATATTCAAATTAAGTCCAATAGGAATATTCGTGATTTGTCCGGCGGGTGCGGTATTGAAATTGAAGAAGGAGCCAACGAGATTCCATACCGACTGCTGGCTTTCAAATCCCTGATAACTTCCATTTTTTGCATAAATGAAGGCCTGCACCTGACCGGCCTGCAAAAACTTTACTCCTACCGAATCCAGCACCAGATCTTCCTGCGCCAGTACGTCAAACATCACTCCTTCCGATTGGGCATTATCGGTAAATCGCGTGTTCAACACCCTGTTTTGCAAAGGCGTTCCTGCTACAAGCACAACCGAATCGCCGGAACAGACCGATTGATCGGGCCCCACTTCCAGACTAAACTTCTGCGCCACATTCACCTGTACCTGCCCGGAATCTGAACCGCAGAAATTGAGTGAGAAGTTATGAATGGAGAACTGCCCGATGGAATCAAACACCACCCTGAATTCATCATTGGCCTCATCTACAATCTGTGCCAGGCCCGGAGGATCTATCCACCAGTCATAAGCTGTTTCAGGCAAAAAAGGAACCCTGAAAGTCACTGTATCTCCAGGACACAAATCCTGGCTTCCGCTGATGGAAACCGTTGGTCTTCCGATAACATCCAAAGCAAATCTTCCGGACAAAGGCCCGCGGCAGCCGTTGTTGACTTCCTGAACATAAAAGTAATATTCATCCAAAGGAACCGGATTCGACAGATTGATGATCAGCGGATTAAAATCCCAGGGGAATGGATTCCCGTTTCTCAGCAAATTGGTGGTCCAGATGTAGGTGGAATTGGAATTGTATGGCGAAACAAAAACCTCCAGTAGTCCGGTGTTGCAGTAGATGGTGTCGGGCGACAAGACCGAAGGCGGAATGGCCGAGGGGGCACCGATGGTAATCCGGATGATACTGCCGGTCTGGTCCCAGGTCTGTGAACTGTTGGTTGTATTCAGTCGCAGATAATATGCTCCGGGTTGAATGCCCAGCGACAGCAATTGTGCCAGCGGAGGAACGGTAAGTATAAAACTCCCCGAGGCTGTATCTGCCACTACACCCAGACCTCCCGTATTGAGTACTGAAAGTGAATTCATATCCAGCAACTGCACCACAAACTGATTGCCGGTCGAATAGTCGGCCAATGTATCCCAGCGGTTGATGCGATAGGAAACAGATTCTGAATCTGCATCAAATTCATTGATACAGAACTGAAGATCAACCGTATTGTTGGTGAGCACGTCACATTCTGTAATGCAAAACGGACCGATGGTACTACCCACCACCTGCGGATTGGAAGAAATGACCCGAATAAAATAACCGCAACCGGGAGGAACCCGGGGCACCAATCCCGATACATTTCCCGGAGGAAGAGCCGGATAAGCTGAAAAACTGGGCAACTGTCCAATGGTCAGGGCATTGGCAAAGCTGCCGTTCGCATCCGATAACTGGGCGGTATAAATATTACCCAGCTGGAACACACCAATGGAATTAAACTTCACATCAATGGCACTGGATATGCAAACCGTATCCGGATCTGTCATTACCGCAGCTGTTCTGGTAAAGATCTGTTCAGGGCAATCCTGAATGGTGATACAAATGGTGGTATCGCTGATCAGTATGGGCTGTGGACTAATTTTGCGAACCCTGAAACGGTAACAACTTCCAACCGCATTGGAAGGCACCCGAATGGAACCAAAGGCGCTGGTGTCCGGAGCAAAAATATAGAAGATGGTACCGTCGCTGTATGGAGCTCCGCCAAACACGCCGCTTGGTCCGCTCATCTCTACCTGGAAAGTAGCATCGCAGATGGGCTGAGAAACAGAAAGACCGATAAACACTGTTCCATCCTGACAAACCGGATTAGGGGAAACAAAATTGATTCTCATCCGGATGGGATTGGTATTCTGATCGTAGGTTCCCACGGCAAATACATCGTCAATCCCCAGCGAAATACCTGCATTAGGAGAACCGGAAGCATTCACCCACCTGAATCCAAGTCTTACATTCTGTGCATTATTGAAAGGGGGAGCCGAAATCACTTCATACTTCCAGCGGTTTTGCGACTGAAGTCGTGACGGTCCTGTTTGAATCCATGGTCCGCCATCTATGCTATAATACACCTCGCCATAGGCATTTGCATCGCCTTCTCCGATCCAGAAAAATGAAAAGCGTACATCACTCAATCCCAGTGTACAAAATCCATCGCGGATATAGGTAAAACGATCGGATGCTGTGCTATTGTTCCAGTTGGCATTGCTCACTGCTGCACCGGCATCATGTATGTGCAGATAACTGGAGAAGGGAGCATTGTTGATGGATCCGCTGCTCACCGTATCCTGCGAAGGAGTGGGATTGTACTGCGCATTTCCCGCAAAGCGGTTGTTGATAATCCAGCGGTTGTTTCCGGCATTGCTGCCAACACCCGGAGAATCAATAGCCCAGGCGGCAGAACCGTTCTCAAAAGTTTCTGCGAGCAGCAGAATCTGTTGCTGGGTATAAGCAATCTTTGCGATTACCCAAAGACTGATTAACAATAAAATTCTTTTCATCTCCGGTCTATTCTTCGTTAAGCAATGTGCCGTCCAGTTCACCGGTAATCCGGAACTCGGTGCGGCGGTTCAATTGATGGCATTCGCAATCTCCCGAATTGTCCTGCGGACATTCACCCATCGTACTGCAATCCTGCAGAGCTTTGGTTTCACCGTAACCCTTGGCAGTGATGCGCTGGGGATCTAAGCCCTTCTTCTGAATCAGATAATTCACACAACTTTCTGCACGCTTCTGCGAAAGATTGAGATTGTATGCATCGCTTCCTCTGGAGTCGGTATGCGAACTCAACTCGATAATGATGCGCGGATTTTCCTGCATTATCACAAACAAAGAGTCCAAAACTTTTTCTGATTCCCGGCGAAGGTCTGCCTTATCAAAATCGTAATAGATATTGTTCAGGCGATAGGCCTTGTTCTTCTCGAGCTTTTTGAGCGGAATGATCACAAAAACGGTATCTGAACGATTGGCCGTTTCAAAAGCAACAGAACCCGAAAAATAACCGGCGGCGGAAGCCATCAGTTTGTAGGACTTCTCTGCTTTCAGGGTAAAAAAGAAATCTCTCCCCCTACAGGTATCCATACCCGTACGAATCTCTTCACTTTCCGTTTTCTGCATCAGCTGAACCTCTGCATCTTCAATCCTTTTGCGATCAGGATCTGCTTCATCGTAGGCATAGCCACGCACTGCAATTCTGATCAGCTTACGGTAAGAAAATGAAAACACATCATCACAACATGTAGGGCCTTTCACGCTGAATATTCCCGGCCTGTTGGAAACCAGAAAGCCAT
>CAZUHX010000058.1:0-2534 GCA_964620795.1 uncultured Chitinophagaceae bacterium | reverse complement strand
ACTCCGGTGACGGTAATACATATCGTCGCAGGAAGAATTAAATGGCGCACCCAGGTTTTCAATCACATTAAATTTTCCGGGCTCACCGGGACAGCGAAATACATCATACCCTCCGCTGCCGATCCAACCGTTTGAACTGAAATACAAGACTGCATTTTCTTCGTCATAAAAAGGCGTGGCCTCATCCCGGTCTGAATTGATTTTGAATCCCAGATTTCGGGGAGGCATGAAACTTCCGTCTTTCTTGCGAACCGCATACCAGATGTCCAGGCCTCCCCTTCCGCCCGCACGGTCGCTGGCAAAATAAAGTACATATTGACCCGCTTTGTTTTTGGCCAAAAACGGATGAGTGGAAGTCGTTTTATCCAGATTTACCTCATCTCCTGCATCCTGTCCGGTATTCCAGATTCCATTGTCGTGCTCGGCAATCACAATCCTGCAGTTGATCTTCTTTTCATCGTCTTCGCACAAGGTATAACACATCAATTCTCCATCGGCACTGAATGAGGGATTGGCAATATGTTTTCCTGCTATATCGAAAGTCGTGACACGCTTTGCTTCGGCAAAAGCATTTTCAGTGGCAGAAGACCGAAACAACTTCATGAGATAAAGTGAGGGGTCTTCTCCGGCTTTGGCCACCAAAATGGTATCGCTGCGAATGGAGGCGAACATCAAGGCCGTGTCGCCCATCCATGCCGGACTGAGATCGGTGTAATTGGAATTCACTTCTTTGCCCAGATGCTCAAAGCGAAGGTTCTCGTCTTTACCTGCATCGGCGAAAGCAATGGCGCATCCATCGGCCTCTGTTTTGGCCCATTTTTTGAAAACCGCTTTCTGCGGCTCCGTTGGTTTATATTGTTTGGAAAACAACAAAAACTTCTTTCGCGCCTCCTGATAATCGCCGTTCATCTTCAGCATCATGGCCTCATAGTATAGCGCTTCCGGAAACTCAGCAGCTGCGCGTGTTCTTACCGAGCTGAACCAGCGAAGCGCCGATTTGTAATCGCGGGCCAGGTAATAAGCCATGGCCAGATTATACTGCAGCCGGATATCTGACGAATCTTTAGCCAGAATTTCCTCATACTGATCAGAAGCCGTATAGATGTTGCCTTTGGCCAGATTCTTATTGGCGGCTTTTCCGAGTTTCTTCAACTTCCCGGCATTCTGGGCATGGAGCTGGCCAAAACTGCAAAGCAGGAAGAGCATCGAAAGAGCGAATATTTTGGGAGAGCAAAGCTTCATTTTCTAAATCATTTACATTCTGGGACAAGGAACCAGCACCGGTGAACCGGCGGCTGCGGGATTCGAAAACAAACCGGTGTAGATGAGTGCAATCTCAAAAGCGCCGCGGTTATTACTGGCAGCACTTAAATTAGAAACATTCACATCATAAGCGGCCATGATCCGCATGCGGGCATATTCGATTCCTGTGCTGATCACGGCAGCATCTCCCGGCCTGAACCAGAATCCAAGACTGGGAACCAGCAAGTGCTTTAGGCCCGATGCTTTCAGATGATACTCAACTCCACTACCCACAATAAACTCTCGGGAAGCATTCTGAAACTGAAAAATGTAATTGGGCGTGACAAACCACTTTTCAGCCAGCTGAATCCGCAGTCCGCCGTGAACTGTATATCTGGGACTCAGCCTCACCGATTCGCCGAGAAAAGACTCTTTGGGAAATGTGAGGTGATATACCGTAAAGCCATTCATCATGCTGATCTTCTTACCTAAGCGGTTTTGAATCAGCAAGCCGGCATTCATATCAAAATAAGTGATGGCGGGGTTGGAAACATTTTCGTTTTGGGAAGCATTGGGATCAAAATCATTTCCAAGGTGCTGAGATGGAAAGAGCAATTGCTGATACTTCAGCGACTTCTGCACAAAGCCGGGCTGGAGGCCAAGTGTTATGAAGTGGTTTCCGTCTTTGGTCAGTCGTTTATGGTAGGCAAGCGAGAGATAGAGGCTGTTCATCATCAGGCGGGCATCGCCGGCCCGGTCTCCGGTAAATACCAATCCTGCTCCCAATACATCCTTTTTGAGTTTCTTGATCGGAATTCGGCTGTCGGCTGCGGCGGAATAAGTCTGAAAGGGGGTGCTCACGGCCCGCCACTGGTTGCGGTAGATTCCGCTGATGCGGTAGTCGCGCTCGTTTCCGGACAAGGCCGGATTGAGATTCATCGGGCTGGCATAGAACTGAGAGTAATGAATGTCCTGAGCATTCAGCTCCCCTAAGGCAAACAGACAGATGATGGAGTAAAGTATATATTTTTTCAAATCAGGGCATTTAACTCCCTAAAACTAAAAATTCGTGTCTGTAATTTTAAAGTTCGGAGAAAAAAAGTGCTGAACCGCCTATTGGCAAGCGGCCTGCTCTGCGAGCAGGCCGCCAAACCACAAGATCTTAACGTCAAACCGTTTTGCCGGAGACTTTCTCAGGCTTGAATTTCTTGTGTTTCCTGAACACCGCCGGATATTTCTCCATTCCTATCTACGGATGTATCCGAAAAGAACAGCTAAATGCACCGATCATG
>CAZUHX010000057.1:9218-13027 GCA_964620795.1 uncultured Chitinophagaceae bacterium | reverse complement strand
AAAAATTAGTTTTGCCAACAACGCAACTGTCACAGGAACCTACAGCGGAGCGCAGTGCTGGAGAGTTGGTCAATGGACATCAGGTGTCACAGAACCGGGATCTTCCGGATCTCCTCTCTTTGATCAGAATAATAGAATTATTGGTCAGCTTTACGGAGGTCCATCAAACTGCTCCTCAACGGGTGCCAATCTCACGGATTATTACGGCAGATTTAATGTTTCTTGGACGGGAGGCGGCACCAATGCAACCAGACTTAGCAACTGGCTTGATCCATCAGGAACCAATCTGACAGTTCTGGATGGTTATGACCCCAATGCAGTTGTCACCAACACAGATGCAGCCATCAGCAATATTCTGAATCCGGGTGCTATTACTTGTCAGACTTCAATTTCTGTGGTGATTACTCTGCTAAATGACGGGCTCGATACACTCAGAACGGCAGACATAAACAGTTCGGTTGACGGTTTAAATCCCGCTGTATTCAACTGGACCGGTGTTCTCGCTCCCGGAAGATCCGTGCAGGTAACACTTCCGTCACGAACAGTAAACGTGGGTAATCGTGTTCTTGCTGTTAGCGTGAGTAACCCCAACGGAGGGGGCGACAATGACAATACCAACAATAGTCAGACGCTCTCATTCTCTGTTCAGAATCCAAATGCGCAGTTGCTTCCATTTTCAGAGGGGTTTGAAGCAACAACATTTCCGCCTGCGGGCTGGTCTGCTCAGAATCCTGACAACAACAACACCTGGTTCAGATTCACCACTGCCGGAGGATTCGGACAGTCGGCAGCAAGTGCGAGCATCTCCCATTTTGATCCCAATCTGAACACTACGGGTAATCTTGATTACATTCAAACACCTAATCTCAATTTCAGCAATGCTGCTGGAGCTGCATGGCTGGCCTTCAATGTAGCTTATGCGCGATACGATCCAACGAATTCAGATAGTCTTTTTATCAGATACTCTGCAGATTGCGGATTAACATGGACTACAATTTACAACAGGGGAGGGACCGATTTGTCTACCAGCGGAGATTTAACTACGCCTTTTACTCCTGCATCACAGCAGTGGAGAAGAGATTCTGTTAATATTTCGTCTCTGAACGGTAGTTCTTATGTTGCATTCTCATTTGGCTGCAAAAGCGGCTGGGGAAATAATATGTATCTGGATGATATCAATATTTATGCAGCCAATACACCGGTACGCAATGATGTGAGAATAGCAGGCGTAAATGATCCTGCTGCTGATATTTGCAATGCCTCAGTTGTTCCATCCATCCAGGTCAATAACAACGGACAGTTGCCTGTTGGGGGCTTTGATATTTATTACAGACTTAATCAGGGTGCATGGCAGCTTTTCAGTTTCTCAGGAAGCCTTGCTGTTGGTCAGACAAGAAACATCAGCTTGCCGTCCATTACAGCTGTTCCGGGAGTGAATTCTCTGGAGATAGATTTGAGGAATCCTAACGGACAATTGGATACTGATCCAACCAATGATTCTCTTGCCGTGAGTTTTAACCTGAGGCCTTCGCCTTCTGTTAATCTAGGTCCGGATACAGCCATTTGTGGAAGTCAGTTTGTGCTTAATGCAGGCAATCCCGGTTCTACCTACAACTGGAGTACCGGGGCGGGTACGCAGGCCGTCACGATTTTCAACAGCGGCACTTTCAGGCTTACTGTGAGCAATAGTTTCTCCTGTGTGGCTTACGATACCATTCAGATTAGTCTGAATCCAGTTCCGGCTGTTGTTCTCATTCTTCCGGCAGATACCATTTGCAGTAATCGGCTTGTGAATCTCAGTGGTGGCGCGCCTGCAGTTTACACAGGAACCGGTGTTACGGGAACAACATTAAATACTTCGGGAATCACAGGACAGAATATCGCAGTTAATTATATCTACACTGATCAGTTCAATTGCAGTTCATCTGCTTCTGATCAGTTTTATGTAGATGTATGCGCTGGGATTTCTGCCGATGCTTTGGTAGCTGCTGAAGTATTTCCCAACCCTTCAGGATCTTTATTCAATATCAGATCTGACATTCGAATCAGAAATATACAGGTCTCAGAAATTACCGGAAGACAGATTGCCGAATTGAAGTCAGATGCCAATTCACTCTTGCTCGATGCTTCGGCCTGGAGCCCGGGGGCTTATTTGCTCAGAATAGAGTATGATCACCGGGCGCCTGACTTATTCAGGATTGTAAGGTCGAGATAAATTGGATCAAATGTGAATTCGCTGCGGTGATAAAGGAAGTGATCCTGGTCTTAATAAAGGTCAGATCTTCATTATAACCCATCTTTTGAGGCCGGCAATTCGGGATCGTTTAATTTTTTTTCCATTATCCATGCCTGTGGATACACCGGAAAGCTGCGCCAGGGGGTGGAGGGGCCGGCCTGGCCGGGTGGCGGAACGCCACGGAACCCCCGCAACACCCGGCCTCCCGCCTATGCTTTGAACGCAGAAATGGAAGCAGGAGAGGTTAAATGCTTGAGAGCATAGGCGGGGGGAGGCGCACCAATTCATTGTAAAATAGGCACATTAATGAATTATATTTGTAATTTTTATATTAGAAATTCCTATTGATGGTAATAAATCGCGGTCGGAGGAATATTTTTTGTCCGTGCTGATTTACCAGTTGATTTCAGCTTCCATTCCGCTGTGCCTTCTGATATTAAGCACCCGGCCATTTTCAAAAATCATATATTGACCGCGTATTCCCTGCAAAACACCTTCGGCAAGACTTTCTTTTTCAAGTGAGATGCTGCTTACTTTTGAAGGATAGGTTAAAACAGGATAGTTGAATTCAAAAACATCATTTGCCGGTTCTGCATACTGAATCAATTCTTCAGGAAGTTTAGCAAGTAAGTCCAGCTTCCAGCTCACAAGATCGAGCCGGGGATCAAATTGATCAGTGAGCATTTTGCTCCAGTTTGTTTTATCGGTCAGGTAGGCCTTCAGAAAAACTTCAATGGCGCCGGCGAGTTGCCTGTAAGGTACCGAACAGAGAACGATGGCTCTTTTTGCGCCCTGGTCTATCCAACGTGTTGGGATTTGTGTACTTCGTGTTACCCCAACTTTTACGTCAGAGGTTTGTGCCAAATACACAAAATGAGGCTTAAGATGGAATTTTTCTTCCCATTCAGGGTTGCGGCCCTCTCCCAAATGAGCTCTGCAAAGTTCAGGTTTGAGAATGCAGGGGGCATTTTCCGGTGCATCTCTGAAACAGGGATAGCAGAGTCCTTCACCAAATAGTTTAGCACTCTGACGATTACAAAGAACACAAAAGTTTCTTCCGGTATAGCTGAGTCTAAGCACTTTGCCCAATGCTTCATTAATGGAAATGGTTTGATCATTGCTCCTTAATGAATATTGAATAGGATCACCATTGGTGGTTTCCATCTTTTCAAGTACGAGCTTAGACTCCATGTTTGGGTTTGTTGTAAGGATACCAAATAAAACAAAATAACTGCAGCCTGAGCCTAAAATTACCACAGGCTGCAGAAATGATGATAACTTGCACACGCAATCCAAAATGAAAACCATGAATGAAGTATTTATCGTTTCTGTAGCCCGCTCTCCGATAGGAAGCATGGGCGGTGTGCTAGCTCCGCTGAATGGAGTTGAATTGGGAACTCAAGCCATTCGCGAGGCTGTAAAGCGCGCTTCCATTTCCGGAGAAGATGTCCAGGAGGTGTTTATGGGCAACGTGTTAAGCGCGAATCTCGGGCAGGCTCCGGCCAAGCAGGCTGCCCTTGCAGCCGGAATTACCACTGCTGCGCCCTGCACGACGATCAATAAAGTTTGTGCC
>CAZUHX010000057.1:3745-9208 GCA_964620795.1 uncultured Chitinophagaceae bacterium | reverse complement strand
GTGCCTCGGGCATGAAGTCAGTTATTCTCGGTTCGCAATCCATTATGCTTGGTGATAATGAGGTGGTTGTTTCAGGCGGCATGGAAAGCATGACCAATGCTCCTTATTATATTCCCAATGGCAGATCAGGCTATCGCTACGGCAATGCCGAACTGCTGGACGCTATCGTTCGTGACGGACTGCAGGATCCCTATAGAAAGTATATGATGGGCGAGGCAGGAGAGCTTTGCGCTTCCAAATACAATTTCAGTCGAGAGGAGCAGGATGCTTACGCCATTGAGTCGTACCGGCGAGCTGCCGAAGCCTACCAAAACGGTTGGTTTAGCGAAGAGCTTTTCAGCCTGGAGATCTCCGGGAAAGGCGGAAGTACCTTTGTAGGAGAGGATGAAGAATACAAAAAAATCAAGCTGGATAAAGTCGCTTCTCTGAAGCCCGCCTTCAAAAAGGATGGTACTATTACAGCCGTTAATGCTTCTAAAATCAACGACGGATCAGCAGCCATGATTCTCATGAGCGGCGAAAAGGTCAAAGCCCTCGGACTGAAGCCAATCGCTAAGATTCTTTCCTATGCCGATTCTGCCCAGGAGCCCGATTGGTTTACAACAACTCCGGCGAAGGCCATGCCAAAAGCCGTTAAAAAGGCCGGACTAAGTTTGGATCAAATCGACTTTTTTGAGATCAACGAGGCGTTCTCTGTAGTTGCTCTGGCCAACATGAGGGAAATGGGCCTCAAGCATGATCGCACCAATGTTTTCGGCGGTGCAGTCTCACTTGGTCATCCCATCGGAGTCTCAGGTGCCAGGATCATCATCACTTTGCTTTCAGTGCTCAAGCACAAGGGTGGTCGCTATGGCTGCGCGGGAATCTGTAATGGCGGGGGAGGAGCTTCGGCCATGGTGATCGAGAAACTTTGAAACCCGGGCGCTCTTCGCCATGTATGATTTTCCGCCAATGGGCGTTATGAACAGAATGAACCGATTCTTCTTTTTAATCATTGCTTTGTTACTGTGGCTGTCTCCATGCACTTTAGCAGCAGCATCGTCTGGCATTTTTCCTTCTCCTTCCGACAAAAACAGGCTGAAGTTGATGGAAGACAGCCTGAAAAGATTCTCTATTCAGTTTTTGAACGACAGCTCGGTTTCTGCACGTCAAAAGGCCAACTACAGTTTCATTCCTACCCTCAAAAGGGCACTTCTGGTTCCAGGTTCCTTCGGCTACAGATTTGACTCACTGGAGTCAGTTTCGATCTTATATCCGCCTGATTCTTCATTCAGGATTTTTACCTGGCAAGCCGGTGTGCTCAACAACAGAGTGAGATACTATGGTATCATTCAGGCTCGATCAAAACAATTGAAAGCCTGGCCTTTGTTTGATCATAGCGACACCATGGAATTCAAACCGCAGCGTACTATGCCGCCGCAGGACTGGTATGGAGCATTGTATTATCACCTTACTGAGCATATTGTTCAGGGAAAAAAGATATATACACTTTTTGGATATGAAATTTTTGAACCGCTCTCCAGAAGAAAGATCCTTGAGGTTCTATATTTCAATGAAAAAGGTGAGCCCAGATTTGGTTATCCTTTGTTTGTTTATAAGAACGACAGCAGCACTCTGCGGCCTTTTGATACACTGAGCAGAGTTTTCATTGATTACTATTACAAGGCAGCAGTTACGCTGAATCATGAGCCGGAATTGAATATGATTTTATTTGACCATCTGGCGCCTTTAAATGATAAAGCAAAGGATGCTTATTTTCAATATGTGCCCGATGGCACCGTTGAAGGATTTATCTGGAAAGATGAGGCCTGGAGGCATGTCAATAAACTTCAGACCATCAACATCAATGAAAATGACAATCCCCCGATTCCCAGTCCGGTTTTTGGAAAGCCGCAGAAGCAACCCGTTCTGGAGGGGGAAGATCCGATGCCTGCGGAACATCTTCCATCAGATACCGTAAAGAAAGTATTTGCACCACCTCCGATAATTCCGCCAACTCATGGAAACACCAACCCTTTTCCAAACAGGCCTCGCTGATGCGATCCTCTCGAAATCTTCTGTTAAGCAGGAGGTTTTTGATAATACAAGAACAGTTTTTGTTGAATTTGGAAAGCAACTCAGAACGCTTTATTTGCAACTTCAGGAGCAAATCGGGAAAAAGGGCAAAGGGGTAAAGCTTCACTTTGAAGAATCAAGTGCATTTGAGATGAGCTTTCGCTTTGCAGGTGATGTATTGGTTTTCAATATGCATTCCAATGTTTTTACTTTCGAGGAAAATCATGTGATACATAGTCTTGATTACACACGCAAAGATTGCAACAACTGCTACTGTGGTCTAATCGAGGTTTACAATTTCTTGTCAGATTCGTTGGAGTACCAGAGGTTGAATGATGCAGGCTATCTGGTCTGCAGGATTTTTGTGAATCGGGAAAGCCATTTTTTGATAGAGGGTGAACGTCCGGTCATTGATCTCAATGAAGGTTTTGCCGAAGGTGTTCTTAGTCCTGAGCTTATATCAGCCATTATTCAACGCAGCATAGAACATGCGCTTGAATTTGATCTCTGGGCCCCTCCGTTGCAGGAAGTGAGAGAGATTTCTGTTTTGGAAAAATTGCAGCAGAATGGAGTGGCGATGCACCGTACCTCCAAACGACTAGGTTTTGTAATGAGTTACCAGAAGGAAGATCAGGCCTGATCATATACAGTTACATCTATTTTGCATTTTTCTAACCCAGCCATGCCTGCATGACCCTTGATTTCAAACTGCTTCGGCGTTACCGAGAGATCATCAGTATACTGCTCAAGTATGGTTTTCAAGACATACTGGCAGAGTCAGGTGTTTCATTGCGTGCCAGAATTCTTGAGAAGTTGGTACCGGATTCCATGATCCAGGAAGCCAATCGCTTTTCTAAATGGGAAAAAATGCGTCTGGCTGCCGAAGAACTAGGAACCACCTTTATCAAATTTGCCCAGGTACTCAGCAACAGACCGGATGTGATTCCCGCGGAGCTGGTTGCCGAATTCGAAAAACTTCAGGCCCATGTGCCTCCATTTTCTTCTGATGATGCAGTTCGGATCATCGAGGAAGAAACCGGCAAGACCATTTCGGAATTGTTTTTGGAATTCGAAAAGGAGCCTTTTGCAGCGGCATCTATTGCCCAGGTGCACAAGGGTCGTCTGAAAGACGGAACGCAGGTGGTCATGAAGGTCAGAAGACCTGATATCATTGAAAAGATTGAGCTGGACATCATCATCCTAAGGTATTTTGCCCGTAAACTGGTGGAGCGCGGAATTTATGAAGAACTCGATCCGGTGGGCATGGTGAGAGCATTTGATAATGCCATCCACAAAGAGCTGGATCTGAGTCACGAAGGACTAAATCTTCAGCGCTTTGCCAATAATTTTAAAGACAGCAGCGAGGTGTTCGTACCCAGGTATTTCCCTAAGCTCACCACCGCTAAGTTGTTGACCATGGAGTTTGTAAGGGGAATCCACCCTTATGACCGCGAAGGACTTGCTCATTATCAGCTTGATTCCCGCGTACTTGCCCGCCGTGGTCTTCGCGCCTTGTTTGATCAAATTTTCAAACATGGATTTTTTCATGCAGACCCTCATCCGGGAAATCTCTTTGCCTTGCCCGGCAACAAAGTGTGTTTCATTGATTTTGGAATGATGGGAACCGTACTTAAAACCGATGTCGAATTTTTTGCCGATATCGTTTATGGTGTTACCGGGAAAGATGCCTCCAGATTGATCTGGGGAATCAAAAATATTGCACTCTCACAACAGTTCGAAGGATTGAAAACTTTTGAATATGAGGTAGAAGAATTGATTCAGGACTATCATGCACAGGCCGCCGATAAGGCCAATATGGCCGATCTGTTTAACCGCTTGCTGGGTCTGGTGCATAAGTACAAAATCCGAATGCCTGCAGACTATTTTTTGCTGTCTAAAAGTCTGGTAACGATAGAGGGAGTGGGTCGAAGACTTGATCCTGAGATGAGCATCATCGCTGAGCTAACTCCCCATATCAATCAAACGCTTGCAGATGAGATGAATCCTCTGGAAATTCTCAAAAGGCTTGCTGCGGGTGCCAGAGATACATTTGCCTTACTCGAAGCCCTTCCCCGTGATCTGCGCGAAATCATCTCCAAGATCAAGAAGGGAGAAGTAAAGGTCACAGTAGATCACGAGGGACTGGGAGATCTCACGAAGAGAATTGAGTTTACCGGAAGCCTGATTGCCAAAGGCTTTCTTTCGGGAAGTGTTCTATTGAGCGCTTCAATGCTTATTGCCGTCAGGTTTCCTCCGCTGTATAAACATTATTCAATCCCCGGAACGGTTTTGCTGGCACTCGCAGCCATTCTGCTCATCAATACCCTCATTCAGGCAGGAAAAAAAAAGGGAGCCTGAGCTCCCTTAACTTTTTATTCAATAATCACTTTTCGTTGAACCGATTCTCCTTTATCATTTCGGAGTCGTGCGATGTATATTCCGGAAGGAAGCTGATCAAGCTCAATGATGGCCTGCGTTTCATGCAGATATTTGTCTTTCAATATGCGTCCGTGAAGATCTGAAAGCCTGAACCTATAAGTTCCTTCTTCCTTTACAATCAGGATTCTTTCTCGGGCAGGGTTTGGATAAAGCTGAAAGTCAAAGGCCGGCTTTTCGCTGATTCCGGTGCAGGTCGAAATTTTACCCAGTAGCCAAAACGCAGCAGAGGTCAGTGCCGGTTCCACGCAACCCCCATGGTTTAAGGCGCCGTAGTTCTGTATTTCAACAGTAGTTGAACCATTGGCTCTCCATGCTGAATCTGCGCGTACACTGTTCATGTAGTAAACCTGCTCATCCTGTGTGCAGTAGTGAAGCTTGATTGGAGTGGAAGGAGCCCATCCGAGCATGTCATTTTCTCTAAGTATTTGCCTGAAAATGTGATTGTTGTCGTTGGTGAAATCTGCAAGCACCGAATCTTTAATCATGAGCTTGGGAACAGGATTGCAAAACCGTTCGATGTCTCCCGTGCTGAAATTCTTACTGTAAAACATTGGAGGCAAAATGCTGTCATAGGGATGCTTGAAAATGTCGGAGGGTGTAGGGTAAACTTGTTGAAGATTCGGATACACAGAATGATAGCCCAGAAGCAAATAGGGAAGGTAGGCCGGAGTTGCATAAGCGTTGTTAGTGAGCATCACATCATTGATCATGGTGTTGTTCAGATCATATGCTCCTGACATAGGAGCGCTTCCAACCACATTGAATTCATTGGGATAAGTCTCCTGTATTCTCCTCAGGGTAGCCGCAGTGGTGTAACCGCCTTGTGAATATCCGGTCAGAATAACCTCTCCGTTCAACTGCGCTTGCATACTGTCTGCAAATTGCCTTGCAGCGCGCATCAGATTGATGGCTGCATATGAACTGTGGAAGCCATTCATGTAGGGGTGAATGAGCACGCTGCTATCACTG
>CAZUHX010000057.1:2662-3698 GCA_964620795.1 uncultured Chitinophagaceae bacterium | reverse complement strand
TCATCAGGCATTACTGTGTAAACTCCGCCAATGCCACCGAAAAACAAACCGATGGGGCGCTCCGGTCCGTTATAGCTTGGTACCTGATCCCATCTGGAAAAAGTGCCATGCATATAACATCCCATGGCCATAGGGCAAGGGGTGTTTTTGGGCATAATTACAATACCTGAAGCATTAACCATCGGGGAGTCAATGCTTTTGTAATAGGTTTTATAAATCAATTGATAGATATCTACGGGGTACTGCGGACTAACCGGCAGGCTGAATCCTGTGGAGTTTAAAAAACTGTCCAGTCCTGCTACGGTAAAACTTTGTTGCAATCTCCAGGAAACCAGCTGAGATTGAACCGGCAGGTAAAGCAGCGCAGTCAGGATGAGGGAAATAGAAATTTTGCGCATTGGGTTTGGGGTTTGAGGGAGTAAATCTTGATAAAAAATTAATGTTGAACCTTTTACAAAGTTACCACCAATTTATAATCTCGATATGATAATAGTGAAATATAAATGCGGAGAGCCCTGAAATATCAGGGTTTTACCGCTATTGATTTGATCTGAGCAGGATCAAGCCGAAGACCGTTTTTGTATGCTACTGCGAATGCACCATTAAAACCAAACTTTCTTGCGGTGGGAATCAATGCTTCTGCTTCCTGAATGCTTTTACAGGGGCCGCTCAGATATCGTGTAAGACCAGTGCCGCTGGGCTCGGTCATCAGTCCGGGAAATGCTGCACGGATGGCTTCTATGTTCGCCGGAGTTTTACCCAGTGCAATCAGCTGAAGTCTGAAAACAATCTCAGTAGAAGTCTCCTGCTTTTTTTGTTCCGGTTTGTGGTTGTTTTCTGTCTCCTTGCTTACTGACGCAGGCTTTACGGAAGCTGTCCTAAGCTCTAAAACGCTGTCTTTGTCTGTGATTACCTGCTTCTTAACGTCTGTATTAAGGTTGTCTTGCGACACCGATTTAACCGGACTGCTTGAGTTTGCTGAAGTTTTAGGAGCGAGAATTGTATCAGTTTGAGCTTTGGGCTTTTGCTGAATGGG
>CAZUHX010000057.1:0-2652 GCA_964620795.1 uncultured Chitinophagaceae bacterium | reverse complement strand
TCCGCCATTTGGAGCTGAGCTGCTGCCGAAGACGGTTTGGAATTGCTTTCTGCAGCAAGACTGCTGTTTCCCGATTTAGTTTCCCTGATGGTAACAGTCGCTTTCACCTGAGCTTCTTTCAAGTGCAGACGGGGCTCATTTCCCGGAGCAATCAGCACCGGATTTTCTCGCCCGGGTTTCTGGATATTAACATCACTTTTAGACAGTCCGTCAAGGGGCTTGCTACCCGAAACAGTAGCTTCTTTATTGCCCGCTTTGTTGTCTGAGGTTGATGCCGGAGCGATTTTGCCTTGCTTCAATTCGACCTGAGAGGAGGTTTTCACCGGTTCAGTATTCATCTGCTTTTGCGGAGTAACTGCCGTATTTATCTTGGGTTCAGCCGGTGCTGCCGGACTTTCTATCCGGCCGGTTTCCGATGAAGTGGTTTTGACAGCCACAGGGGTAGTCTTTTTACTGAGTTCAATTTCGTTCTTGTAATCCAGAAAGGCTTTATAAACTGATTGTGAAATAAATCGCTTGCCTTCCTCGGAAGCCAGAAATCTTTCTTCTGTTGGATTGCTGATAAATCCAATCTCCGTCAGAAGAGCAGGCATCGAGGTTTTGTATAAAACATAAAAACCCGCCTGCTTCACACCTCTGCTGGTTCTTCGGGCATGCTCCTCATAATGATCTTCGAGATGAGAAGCCATGGTGATACTTTGATCCAGAAAAGCATTTTGTTTCATGCTCATAATGATGTGCCCCTCGGGTGAATTAGGATCAAAGTCGTAGTTCTGACGGTCATCGGCACTCTCATATTCAATGACCGCATTTTCTCGTTTGGCTACTTCCAGGTTATCTTCCGATCTGTGCAATCCCAGAACATAGGTGCTGGAGCCAAAGACCTCCCGATTCGTTGAAGAATTCAGGTGTATGGAAATAAACAGATCGGCCTTGGCTTTATTGGCAATGTTTGCCCTGTCGTAAAGCGGAATAAATACATCTGTTTTGCGTGTGTAAATGACTTTGATTTGCGGATGATTCTTCTGAATCTGTTCGCCAAGGAGCAATGCCACCGCCAGCGCAACATCTTTTTCATAAGTCTTTCCGAGGCCGATGGCTCCGGGGTCTTTCCCCCCGTGCCCTGCATCTATCACTATGGTTTTGATGGTAAAAGCGGTTTGAGCATTGATCGTTATCGACCATCCGAATAGCAACATGCACAGGCCAAGGAGGCCCCCGGGAATTCTTTTTGCCGTTACTTTAAACTCCTGTGCTCTGACTCGCATACTTTTACAAACGGATTCCGTTTGATATCATTGTCACTCAAATATACCAATCCCTCATTAGCGCGCTTTCTCATTTATTCACTATTTTAATCTGTGCTGTTGCCTTTTTGGGGCAGGCTCAGACGAGCCCGTTATCCGTACCGCTGAAACCGGATTCACAGCTCATTCAATCCTCATTGAATTCACGCATCTCAGACACTTTAAGTACACAGCGCATGGAAGATTCTGCATATGTTTCAATAGACTCTGTTGAACTTCCCTTCGCCGATTCAGAAATTAAAGACGAGGTAAATTACAAAGCTGAAGATTCAATTGTCTACGATCTGGATGCCCGGAAAATGTATTTGTACAGCGGAGCAAAAATGGATTACACTACCATTGGCCTGAACTCAGGCTTTGTTGAATTTGACTGGAATACCTATATCATGAGCGCCCGCGGACTCTCGGATTCTTCCGGAAAAACCACTGAGAATCCCATCTTCACGGAAGGCGGAAAAGAATACCGTGCAGAGCGTATGCTCTATAATTTTAAAACCAAAAAGGGAAAAGTCTTTCAGGTCATCACCGAAGAAGGCGATGCTTTTTTGCATTCGGAGGCCGTAAAGCGCAGTGACGACTCTTCCTGGTATGGATTCAAGGCCAAATACACTACCTGCAATCTTGAGCACCCTCACTTCTATTTCAGAGCTAAAAAACTAAAAGTGGTTCCTGAAAAAGTAATGGTTACAGGCCCTGCCAATCTGGTCGTGGGAGATATTCCTACACCTCTGTTTATTCCCTTCGGTTTATTTCCGGCCAAGCAGGGCAGAAGAAGCGGTATCATCCCTCCCAAGCCGGGAAGCGATGTTCAGAATGGATTTTTCCTGAGGGAAGGAGGCTACTTCTGGGCGGTGAATGATTATCTCTCTTTGAAACTAACAGGAGATGTTTTTACCAACGGAACATTTGGAATAAATACCGCTGCTCAGTACAATCTTCGCTATAAATTTTCGGGAAGTCTGGGGATTACCTACTACAGAACCAGACCCTTTGATCCTGATTTGCCGGGAGCCAGGTCCAGAAATGCATTCTCTGTGCGCTGGACACATACACAATCGCCCAAAGCACGCCCAAACAGCTCCTTTTCTGCCAACGTAAATGCGCAAAGCAGCTCGTTTTTCAGCGACAGCCGGGTTACAGATGCACGTCTGCTTCAAACCCAATTCCAATCTGCTGTGAGCTGGTCAAGAGTGCTTCCCGGTACACCGCTAAGTTTTAACATAAACTTTAATCATTCGCAAAATCTGCTCACCAGAAATCTCAATATCCAGTTCCCGGTCTTCCGCATGAACGTAACTCGCTATGCTCCTTTTAAAGCCAAAGTGAATACCGGAAAACCCCGCTG
>CAZUHX010000056.1:4082-13121 GCA_964620795.1 uncultured Chitinophagaceae bacterium | reverse complement strand
CCCGGCCCCAGGGGATATCCTGTTCTGATCAACCATCCGGAACTTACGCGGCAACTGGAGACATCGGCAACTTCCCTTTTCCCTTCAAATCGCATTGTATATACGGAGCGTCGTTTTGGGGCTGAAGACTTTGCTTATTACGGACAAAATATTCCTTCCTGCCTGTTCAGGTTGGGAACGGCTTGTGGATCGGGAGGCTTGCACAGTCCTGATTTCGACATAGATGAAATGGCAATGGAATCAGGCCTTTCTCTTTTTACATTGTTTGCAACAGACTTTCTGAACAGGAAGAAATAAACCTGTATAAATCATTTATTTTTGATGCTTGTTATGAGCGGTATTCCTGAAAATGTCTATCCCGAATTTGATCAGTTCATTTCCAGGGCCGGAAAAGAAGCTTTTTTAGGTCAGAAGTCGAAAGTTATCTGGTTGACCGGTCTCTCCGGCAGTGGAAAGAGTGCTATTGCCCAAAGTTTGGAAAAGATGCTACATGAAAAGGGAATACTTTCCAAGGTCATTGACGGAGATATATTGCGTTCGGGCCTTAATAAAGATCTTGGTTTTACCGAAGCTGAGCGCAGAGAAAATATCAGAAGAGCAGCTGAGGTAGCCAAATTGTTTTTGCAATCCGGCTTTGTTACCATTTGCTGCTTTGTGTCTCCCACTTTTGCCCTGAGGGATCTTGCAAGGAATATTATTGGCTCAGAAGATTTTCTGGAAGTGTTTGTGAATACTTCCGCAGAAGAATGTGAGCGCAGGGATGTAAAGGGCTTGTATGCCCGGGCCCGACAGGGAGAAGTCATAAATTTTACCGGTATTTCTGCCCCGTTTGATCATCCGGATAAGCCGTTTGCTGAGTTGTTAACCGAGGACAAGACCCCTGTTCAGTGTGCGGAAGATTTACTTGAATTGATTCTTCCATATATTAAGAAAGATTAGATGTAATATGCGGTATTCATTAAATCATATAGAGACATTAGAGTCTGAATCTATTCATATTATTCGGGAAGTGGCTGCTCAGTTTCAGAATCCGGCTATCCTTTTCTCTGGTGGCAAAGATTCTATTATACTTACTTATCTGGCGAAAAAGGCATTTTATCCGGCTGCTATTCCATTTCCTCTTGTGCATATAGATACCGGTCATAACTTTCCTGAGACTCTGAGCTATCGCGACGAGCTTGTGAAGCGGCTGGGAGTTAAATTAATTGTGGGCTCAGTGCAGGAAAGTATTGATAGCGGAAGGGTGTCGGAGGAGACCGGTTATCATGCATCCAGGATCAGATTGCAAACCACCACACTGCTGGATACGCTTGAAAAACACAAGTTTGATGCTTTAATGGGAGGTGCAAGGCGTGACGAAGAAAAAGCTCGTGCCAAAGAACGTGTATTTAGTCACCGTGACGAATTTGGGCAATGGGATCCCAAAAATCAGCGGCCGGAGCTATGGAATCTTTACAATGGAAAAAAAAACACAGGAGAACACTTTCGTGTTTTTCCAATATCTAACTGGACCGAACTGGATGTATGGCAGTACCTTGCTAAAGAAGGCATCCCTCTTCCTTCTTTGTATTTCAGCCACAGTCGAAGGGTTTTTCTTCGGGATGGTATCTATTTGGCAGAGTGTGATTTTATACCCTTAAAACCGACTGAGATCATTGAAGAAAAAGTGGTGCGTTTCAGAACCGTTGGTGATATGACCAGCACCGGTGCAGTGCTTTCTGCCGCTTCAAATGTAGATGCGATCATTCAGGAAGTTGCAGCCTCACGAACAACCGAACGCGGGGGAAGGGCAGACGACAAGAGGTCAGAAACATCTATGGAAGACCGAAAGAAAGAGGGATATTTTTAACAGCGAGCATCAGGAAGATTTATGAACGAGGTTTTCGACAGTAAGAGTTATATGAACATGGAACTCCTGCGCTTTATCACCGCAGGTAGTGTTGATGATGGTAAGTCAACCCTTATTGGTCGTCTTCTTTTTGACAGCAAGTCGATCTTTGAGGATCAGATCAAAGCGGTAGAAGAAACAAGTGTCAGGAGAGGGGAGAACTCAATCAATCTCTCTTTGTTAACCGATGGTCTCAGGGCAGAGCGTGAACAAGGAATAACCATTGATGTAGCTTATCGTTATTTTTCCACGAACAAGCGAAAGTTTATTGTTGCCGATACACCCGGTCATATTCAGTATACCCGAAATATGGTAACCGGTGCATCAACGGCTAACCTGGCTATAATACTGATTGATGCACGCAATGGGGTAGTTGAACAAACATGCCGTCATTCACTGATCGCATCACTGCTCGGTATTCCTCATATTGTAGTTTGTGTGAATAAGATGGATTTGGCAGATTATAGTCAGGAAGCTTTTAGCCGTATAGTTTCTGATTATAAATCTTTTGCCGATCGCCTCAATACAAAAGATATTCATTTTATTCCCATTTCAGCTTTAGATGGAGACAATGTGGTTAATCGTTCAGAAAATATGGCCTGGTATCAGGGTCCCACATTGCTTTATCTGCTCGAAACCATTCATATTGGCAGCGATATTAATCATATCGATGCGAGATTCCCTGTTCAGTTTGTGATCAGACCATACAATGATGAGTTTCATGATTACAGGGGTTATGCCGGAAGATTATGTTCGGGGATACTTCGCCCGGGAGAGAAGGTCAGAGTGCTGCCGTCAGGATTTACATCCAAAGTGAAATCTATAGAATCGGATGGGCAATTACTGGAGGAAGCATTTGCCCCGATGTCGGTCGTTGTTCAGTTGGAAGATGATGTTGATGTTAGCCGTGGAGACATGATTGTGCGCGAAAACAATCAGCCCAACCAAACGCAAGATGTTGAAGCAATGATTTGCTGGATGAGCGATAAGCCGCTTCAGTTAAATGGGAAATATATTCTCAGACACACGAGCCGGGAAGTTCGTTGTTTGATAAAAGAAATCAAGTATCGGCTGGATGTTTCTACCTTGCACAGAATAAGTGAAAATGTAAGTATCCGATCAAATGATGTAGGCCGTATAAGCATTCGGACAACACAACCTATATTTATAGATTCTTACAGGATTAATCGGGAAACCGGAAGTTTCATTCTGGTTGACGAAGGAACCAATGTAACAGTTGGTGCCTGTATGGTGATTGAATAAAATAAAACTATGAAAACAGTTAAAGTTCAGGAACTTCAAAAAATGAGGGTTGAAAATATACCTCATCAGCTTATTGATGTGCGGGAGCTTGCAGAATTTGAAACAGGAAATCTCGGAGCCCTGCATATTCCTATGGGAGAGATCCCCGATCATCTTGAGCAGATTCGCAGGGATGTACCCGTGATCATTCATTGCAGAAGCGGGGCACGCAGCGGCAGAATCTGCCAGTATCTGGAAGATGCACATAGTTTCGGCAATGTGTTTAATCTGGAAGGAGGAATCATGGCATGGGCCGAGCAAATAGATCCCTCCGTAGAAGTTTAAACAACATTAAAAATGCTAAACTCCAGTCTTAACCGTTTTAAACTTCTTTGTCTTGATAACCAACCAATGAAAAAACTAAACACCATTCTTCTGTTGCTTTTTGCGTCTTCTATCCTATTCGGACAAGAAAAAGAACGAAAGATCAAGTTCGACTTCAGAGTTCCCAAGGACCGTATAGCCATTGATCTCAATTTCTGCAACTGGATACACAATGGAGATAATGGCTTTCAAACCAAATGGTATGGCAGAGGCATTAATGTTTATTATTACTACGATATCCAAATAAAGAAATCAAGATTCAGTATCGCACCCGGATTGGGTTTCAGCTCTTCCAATATTTATCATAATTCATTGCTGATAGATACCAACGGAATTTCATTTACACCGCTTGGCCCCAATACCAAACCTACCGAAGGGGAAGTGAAAAACAACAAAATTTCTCTCAATTACATTGATATTCCCTTTGAGCTGCGCATTCGCACCAAGCCCGACAAACATGACAATATGTTCAAGTTTGCATTTGGTTTCAAAGTGGGTTTCAGAGTGGATGCACACACCAAAATGCGAATCAAAAACGATCAGGAAAATAAAATATATAAAGAAAAAAGATTCCCGGACTTTAATGTGGTGCGCTGCGGACCAACGCTTCGTATTGGTTACTCGGCATTCAACGTAACTGCTTATTACGGTATTCTGGGTGTCTTTAAAAATAACCGGGGCCCGGCTGCCAACGAGTTTGCCGTGGGCATTTCGTTCAACGGATTGTAGCATGCTGAATCGTATCGGATTCCGGTATGCTCTTCAGGGTTTACGAACGGCCTGGACGGACCAATTTAACTTCAGGGTTCATTTCGGGATTTTTTTTGCAGTCGTTTCAGCCGGTATATTCTTTGGGATTAATCGCTATGAATGGCTGATCATTTTGTTCTGTTCCATGATGGTAATGGGCTTTGAACTCATCAATTCGGCCATTGAATACCTTACAGATCTTGCCTCTCCGGAACTTCATCCTTTGGCCAAAAAAGCCAAAGATACTGCGGCTGCAGCAGTGCTTTTGGCAGCCGGAGGCTCCGTAATCGCAGGCCTGATCATCTTTGTTCCCCGCATTCTTTTTGAACTCAGACAGGCCGGATGCTGGTAAATATCCCGGGGCTTCTTATTTTAGATTCCAGACCATGCGCATTCTATTCATCATTTTACTGTTTCCGCTGAGCCTTTTAGGGCAGTCGGTTCCCGAAGGTTTGCTTACCATCAACTATACTGACGCTACAGGTAAAGAGGTCTTGACAGATGTCTATTTTAAAGGTGATCAGTTTTGCATACGGCAAATCAAAAACGGCAACCCCAAATACAGCTCAATATTGTTTGACGCCTCAAGCCGGAAAATGGTGACACTGTCCTTGCCGGAAAAAAAAGTGGGGATGGTTTACAATTTTGACCGGGTAGCCAAGTTTTACGAGACAAACCAGTTAAAGTCAGGCTATAAGCTAAGCCCGCCTGCTGAAATCAAATTTTCAGATAAGAAAAAGATCGATCAGGATCGTGAACTCAGGAAGGGCGCTTTTGTTCTCAGTCAACTGAAAGGAAGTGCATGGGTAGCTGAAGTCCCTTTTCGCATCAGTGACTTGTTTCAGGTCCTTCATCTGATCGGCAGCTGGAATGAAGTTTCCTTTGCCGGTCTCGGCATTTATGAAATGGAAGCGGTAGGCAAGGATTCAAAAAAAGGAATCTTAGGAAGAATGAACTACATCAAGCAGGAAGTTCCGGCCTCTATGTTTGAGGTTCCTAAAATTTATCAGCAGGTAGATTTCGATGGAATCATGCAAAAGTTCATGAATGATCCGCAAGTAGTAGTGCTTGTTCAGTCCTTCACCGAATTCTGAGCCGGAGGATCCAGGTGTGCCGAGATGCTTTTTTCGGCAAAGAAAATTCCTTGAAATACAATTATGATTGCCACGCCTACCGTGATTCCTGCATCAGCGATATTAAAGACCGGCCTGAAGAACTCAAAGTAATCACCGCCCAGCAGAGGAACCCATGCCGGCCAGAAGCCGCGTATCAGCGGAAACCAAAGCATGTCCACTACATACCCGCCAAACCATCCGGCATAACCACCATCCGCCGGGAACCATTCCGCCACTTTACCGAAGCTGTCTGAAAACATGCGGCCGTAAAATGTTCCGTCAATCAAATTGCCCAGTGCACCGCCCAGAATAAGAGCCGATGCGGCTACAAAACCGGAATGAGCTTTATTTTGAATGATTCTCCACAAAAAATAAAAACCGGTTCCAACGGCAATCAGCCTGAAAACAGAGAGTATGAGTTTGCCGTATGCTCCGGGTAAAATCATCCCGAAAGCCATCCCCGGATTTTCTGTGAAATGTATGTAAAACCAGGAAGTAATTCTGATTTCCTGTCCGAGATACATACTGCTTTTGATCCACAACTTTAATGCCTGATCCGCAAACAACAGGATCAGAATGATCACCGCAGATAATATATATTTATTTTTCATTTGATTGATTTCAGGCGAGAGCGATTTCCAGCTCGAGAACTTCTTCATTGATTTCTGCATTGCTGCCGTTGGGAAGTGTATCGGTAAACTCAAGAACATCTGCCAGTACCTCCTGACATATATTCTGTTGATGCACAAGAATAGCTTCTTCCAGAACCGGATGGTGTTTCATTTTGATCCTGATGCGGTCAAGAACCTGATAGCCCAGATCCTTCCGCATATTCTGAATCTTATTCACGACTTCTCTGGCGACACCTTCCATTTTCAGTTCATTGCTGATCTGAATGTCGAGGGCAAGACTAAGGTTCCCTTCAGAAGCAACCAGCCATCCGGGAATGTCCTGATAGGTGATTTCAACATCGGTCAGACTGAGCTCAAAATCTGAGCCCTCAGCTTGAATGATCAATCTGCCATCGGTCTCCAGTTGGGCGATTTCCTCCTGATTCAGTATACCAACTGCCTGCTGAATGGCTTTCATTCTTGCACCCGCCTTTTTGCCCAGTTCTCTGAAATTGGGTTTTACCTGCCGCTTCACCATTTCGCTTCTTCCCTGCAAATACTCAATGGTTTTGATGTTGACTTCACTCAGGATGTAGCCTTCCACTGCCCTGAAATCTTGTTCCATTTCCTCAGATTGCAGAGGAATCAATATTCTTTGCAGCGGCTGTCGCACTTTGATCTTTTCTTTCTTGCGGAGGGAGAGTGCAAGTGAGCAGGCCCGCTGAGCCAGTTCCATGCGTTTCTCAAGCAAGGAATCGGTGAGTGTAAGATCTGCTGCAGGCAGGATACTCAGGTGTACACTCTCAGGCCATGATGCAGCTCCGTTTTCGCGCAAAGACGGACTCAGATTACGGTACAGCCAGTCGCTGAAGAATGGAGCCACGGGCGCCATCAGCTGACTGAGGCGAAGCAAACACTCAAACAAGGTTTGATAGGCCGCTTCTTTGTCGGGGCTCATTTCGCCTTTCCAAAAGCGACGGCGGTTGAGCCTCACATACCAGTTGCTCAGATCGTTGTCGGTAAAATCTTCAATCAGCCGGCATGCGCGGGTGGGTTCATAATCTTCATATGCAGCCGTTGCTTCTGCAATGAGTGTTTGCAGTCGGGAGAGAATCCAGCGATCCTGCTCGGTCTTTTCTGCCGGGGCTCCGCTGCCGGGCTGCCAGCTGTCGAGATTGGCATACAAGGCCAAAAAGGCATATGTATTGATGGTGGTGCCGAAATGAGAACGGATGACTTCCGTGACACCCGCCGGATCAAACTTCATGTTTTCCCAGGGATCTGCATTTCTGATCATGTACCAGCGGGTGGCATCGGCTGAATAATCGCGTATGGTGTTGAACGGATCAATCACATTACCGAGGCGCTTGCTCATTTTATTGCCGTTCTTGTCGAGCATCAGTCCGTTGCTCACTACATTGCGGAAGGCTACGGAATCAAAGAGCGCTGTGCCCAGAACGTGAAGGGTGAAAAACCAGCCTCTTGTCTGATCAACTCCTTCAGCGATAAAATCTGCCGGAAATGGATAAGGGAAGCTTCCTTCCAGTTGAAGTGGTCCCGGATGCTGCGCATAAGGCATGGCTCCACTGTCAAACCACACATCAATCAGATCAGAAACACGATGCATGGGTTTGCCTTTGGGAGATACCAATACGATTTCGTCTACATAAGGTTTGTGCAGATCCTCAAGAGAAACAGCTGCCGTCATGATGCCCGCATTAACCGACTCTTCCATGGCCTGTTGCAATTCTGCTACTGAGCCAATGCATCTTTCCTCCGTGCCGTCCTCTGTTTTCCAGATCGGGAGAGGAGTTCCCCAGTACCGTGATCTGGACAGATTCCAGTCAACCAGATTTTCCAGCCATTGTCCGAAGCGGCCTTCACCCGTGTGTGCAGGTTTCCAGCGGATGTTTTTATTCAGGGCAATCAGCCGGTCCTTGATGGCTGTGGTGCGGATAAACCAGGAGTCCAGCGGATAATAAATCACCGGCTTATCGGTTCTCCAGCAGTGCGGATAGTTGTGTTCGTATTTTTCTTGTTTGAATAATTTTTTCTCTGTTTTGAGTTTCAGTACAATCAGTTCATCGGCAGAGAGAAAGTTTTTCAGTTCAGCGATGATACCGGCTTGTGCCAGCTGCGCCTTTTGATGTAGCCAGGCAGTTTGCTTTTCTTCTTCGGTGTAATAGGCTTCTTTGACATACATGCCTGCAAGGGGGAAAATATCGTCCTGCACTTCCGGACTAAATTTTCCCTGACGATCTACGAGTGTGAGGGCGCCAATGCCATTTTCTCTGGCAATGCGAAAATCGTCTGCGCCGAAACTGGGCGCAATGTGAACGATTCCTGTGCCGTCGGAGGTGGTGACAAAATCACCGGTAAGTACTTTGAATGCCTCTCCTTCTTCCGGTTTTGCGAAGGGGAGCAGTTGCTCATAGCGGCTTCCTTTCAATTCAATCCCCGAAATACATTTCACCACCTTCCATACCGGCTGTTTGCTGTCGGGATTTTCTTCTTTGCTTTTTCCCTCCAGGGCGGGATCAAAGTATTTCGGGATCAGGGCAGAAGCCAGAATGACTCTGATTTGGTCGCCTGAAAACGGATTGGAGGTTTCAATCACCGAATATTCTATATCTGCGCCTACTGCCAATGCGGTATTGGATGGAAGGGTCCAGGGAGTAGTGGTCCAGGCCAGAAAATAAAGAGGCAATCCGGCAGAGAGTTTTCCGTTCAGACTGTCGTCGCAGGCACGAAACATGGCAACGGCCGAAAGGTCTTTTACATTTTTGTAGCAACCGGGTTGGTTTAACTCATGCGAACTCAGTCCGGTACCTGCGGCGGGGCTGTATGGCTGAATGGTATAACCTTCATAGAGCAAACCTTTGTCATATAATTTTCGCAGTATGGCCCAAAGGTTTTCCATGTAGGGCCTTTCGCAGGTCACATAAGGATTTTCCAGATCAACCCAATATCCCATTTTTCGGGTCAGATCGTTCCAGACATCGGTGTAGCGCATCACCTCTTCTCTGCAAAGGCGATTGTACTCGGCAAC
>CAZUHX010000056.1:0-4072 GCA_964620795.1 uncultured Chitinophagaceae bacterium | reverse complement strand
AACCGTGATTTTGGTTCCGATATCGGCTTTGGTGATTCCGAGTTTTTTTTCAACCCCCAACTCAACGGGCAGACCGTGCGTATCCCAACCTGCTTTGCGTTCAACCCGATAGCCTTGCAGGGTCTTGAACCTGCAAAACAAATCCTTGATGGTTCTGCTCATGACATGGTGAATTCCCGGCATGCCATTGGCACTGGGCGGTCCTTCATAGAATACGAAAGACCGGTCTGCAGCTTTGGAGGAAATACTTTTCTCGAAAATCTTTTCTTTTTCCCAGAAAGCGAGAATGTCTTCTCCGATCTGTTTCAGATCAGCTTGTTTGTATTCCGGGAAACGGTGGCGGGTGGCATCGGTTTTATGCATGGCAAATAGGGAAAAACGTTTGCGAAGATAGGCATTCCGCATGATTTGCTTTTCGTGCGGCAATAGTCAGCCTGCCTCTGCGTTATTGTGGTATTTTAGCTGCCGATGAGACTCATTTCATTTTTGCTGCTCAGCTCACTTTTTTGCTCTGCCGGAGTGCCTCTGGGAACCTGGAAGCTACATCTTCCATACAGGCAGGTATTCCAGATCGAAGATGCCGGAGACGAGATATACTGCGCCACAGCCTGGTCGGTGTTTCGCTACACCAAAAACGAAGGCTACATCACTACACTTGATAAAGTTGAAGGTCTGAGTGATGTGGGTGTAAGTGCCATAGCCTATGACCCTTCAACCGATGTGCTGGCCATCGGCTACTCCAACAGCAATATTGATCTTTTGGTGAATGGCAGCAGAATTGAAAACATACCCTATCTAAAACTCGAAAACATAGCCGCCTCCAAAAAAATCAACAGGATGCGTTTCCTGGACGGTTTACTTTATGTGTGTACTGATCTGGGTATTCTGCTCATTGATCCGGTACGTCTTGAAATCCGTGCAACTTATACCATTGGCAATACGGGCAATCAGGTAGCGGTTTATGATCTTCAGCAGGCAGCCGGAAATTTTTATGCCCACACGGCAGAAGGCCTGAAATCAGCCCCGGTCAACAGTCTTAATCTTCAGGATTTCAGTGTGTGGTCGCGTATTGCCTGGCCTTCGGGACGCTTTGCCGATACCATTGCAGCCATCGGTGCGGTTGGAAGCAATCTTTATGCAGCTAAAAAGGACAGTATTTTCAAACTGGCCTCCGGAAACTGGATTTTACACAATCTCAGTCCGGGATTTACAACACTTGCCGGACGGGTTTATGGCAATGAATGGTATTTGAGCCAGAAAGACAATTCCTCGGCTTCATTCAGAATTGCTTCAGTGGTTTCCGGTATCTCGGCCCGCACACTGAGCAGGGCTCAGAATCTGCGCGACGGCTATGCCGATAATCGCGGAATCTGCTGGGGAGCTGACGAATTTCAGGGTTTGGTGGTTCAGAAAAACGGCAATGAGGAACTGATCAGACCTTCAGGGCCCTATTCTGCCAAAAATTTTAATCTGGCCTTCTACCGCGACGATCTTTATGTGGCCACCGGAGGCGTAGATGCAGGCTGGAACTATCTGTGGAACAGCGATGGCATTTTTGTGAGAAAGTCTTTCGGATGGGAGGAGTTTAACCTTTATAACAGGCCGGTTCTTAACAATTTCAGTGATATGGTATCACTCACTGCCAATACAAGGACAGGCAAGGTCTATTTCGGATCTTACCTCTCAGGATTGGTAGAGCTCGATGTACCAACTTCAGAAATCAGGACATGGGACAAAAACAACAGCTTATTGGGGCAGGCCAACGGAGATACCATCCGCACCAAAATCAGTGCTGTTTGCACTGACGGCAAAGGAAACACCTGGATCGCCAATACCGCAGCTTTCAACGCCATGACCGTGATTACCCGCGATGGCACTTTCAAGCCACTGTACCTGCCATTTTTGAACAATGTTTTGATCAAGAAAATGATTGCCGACGAGAACGGAAAGCTCTGGTGTGCGCTCAGGCCAAGCGGACTTGCCGTTTATGACCCAGGAAAGGATCCGGGCAGCACGGCTGACGATAGCTACCGGATTTATGGTTCAGGTGCAGGCAATGGGAATCTGCAAAACAACAATGTGCTTAGTCTGGCAGAAGATAAGGAAGGCAATGTGTGGGCAGGAACAGATCAGGGTATAGCCATTTTCTACTGCAGCAGCTCGGCGGCACAAACCCGCGGCTGCGATGCCGATCAGATCAAGGTAGAGAGAGACGGCTTTGTGGCTTATTTATTTGAAACTGAAGCAGTGCGCTCTGTTGCCGTTGATCCTGCCAACCGAAAATGGATTGGAACCAATAATGGTGTATGGCTGATTTCGGCAGATGGCAAAGAGGAGATATTGCAGTTTAATACGGGTAACAGTCCATTGCCTTCTAATTTTATTGTTGACATTGTGGTACATCCCATTACCGGAGAAGTGGTGATCGGAACCGAGGCGGGTATTGTGAGTTATCAGGGAGATGCAGTGAAAGGAGGGGAAAGCAAAGGAGAAACGGTGGAAGTATTTCCCAATCCTGTGGAGTCCGGTTATGAGGGGCCGGTGGCCATCCGGGGATTGGTAGACAATGCCTATGTAAAAATTCTGGATGCTTCAGGTGTTCTGGTGTATCAGGGGCGCGCCAATGGTGGGCAGTTTGTGTGGGATGCAAAAGGATACAAGGGAGAGCGTGTTCAAAGCGGAGTCTATTTTGTTTATGCCTCTACTGATCTTGGTAAGGAAAGGAATGTTGGAAAGGTGACGGTCTTGCATTGAACCTGATCACTTTAGCCGACTTAATGAGTCGGGCTTCATTCAATCTGGAATAATGTAGTACGTTCCGGAGAGGGGAGTAATCTATACTGTTATTGCGGAGAGATCTGGAATATATCCTACCATAAAGAATATAAATATGGATCATATAGAACTTTATCTCTTCATGGATTTTGGCGCCTCCCTCCGCTTGAGATTCAGCTGATTTGTTAGCAAACTTTATCAAGCGGAGGGCCGGGTGTTGCGGGGGTTCCGTGGCGTTCCGCCACCCGGCTGCGCCGGCCCCTTCACCCCCTGGCGCGGGCATTCGTTCCGACGGGCTTCTAAGCCCTGCCAATAGAGAGGAATCGGAGAGCTGATCGTAAAGTTTTCTGTGGATGAGCTACGTTTAATGTGTGATTGGTATAATGAGCTTTTTCAGCCTGTTTCAGTAAAGAGACTGCTGGCATATCGAATTGAAGGTGTATGGTAGTAAAATCGGTGAATGCTAAATTTCAAAAATTATACTCTGTTGGTGTCTGAAAGACCTTGACCCTTTTGCGCGGTAATTTTTTTGAACTCGCTACTTTCAAACTAACAACTTCCTAACTTCCTGACTGCAGTAAAAAGTACGAAACCGAGCTGAGTTCAGCCTAGGTGTGGGTTTCATAACTTCCGGATCTCAGACTTCACCATTATCACAAGCAACTAAGTTATACGCAGCAAGGAATGCATACAATCAGTCTACATCTTTCTACTTTCTACTTTCCCGCTTTCAACTCCTCAATCAAGAGACTAAACTTAAATATGTGCATGTGGCAGGCTTATCTCTTTCTCTCAGTCTAAGCATTGGATTTTATGGTTTTAGTGCCGGCTCCACTATGCGAAGCCCTGGTTAGAATAAAATAATTCAATCAAATATAATTTTTCGCATAAGTCATTTTAAAAATAAAAAAAAGTGAAACCTATTGCAGGTTTCACTTTTAATTTTGGTGAAAACAATCTGGTAATTACCTGGAGTAACTACTTGTTATTTCTTCATGTACCTGATGTTCTTTACACCAGTGTTTGTTTCCATCTGGATCAGATACAAGCCATTTGGCTCAGACTCCAGATTGAGCATCCATGATTCAGTATTAGCAGGTATTGATTCGCTGCGCAGCAACTGACCGTTCGAAGCAAATACACGCAGGAAGGTGTTTTCGTCGAATTTGATAGAAGCAATGGTTGCCTTTCCATTACCGGGATTTGGATAAGCCACAGGCTCAACAGCTTCTGTAGTTTCATTGGAGGCATCAGAGGCTTGATCCATGCGGCAGCTTACAATGCTCACCGATTTGGT
>CAZUHX010000055.1:12821-13298 GCA_964620795.1 uncultured Chitinophagaceae bacterium | reverse complement strand
CCGCCCATGCTTCCAAGTCGGGCGTTACCCATTTCAGCTGTGCCAACGAAGCAGACTGTATTCAGAGAATCAGAAGCCTGATTTCATACATGCCTCAAAACTGCGAGGAGCAAGCACCCCGACTCAGCTATCAGGAAGGAGAGGAGTCCAGACCGGGCTTGCGGGACATCATTCCCGCCAATCCCATGCAGCCTTACGATATACGAGACATTATTGCTTTGATTGCCGACGAGGATTCTTTTTGTGAGGTTCACCGCGATTATGCCGAAAATATTGTGGTGGGCTTCGCAAGAATAGGCGGACGCAGTGTGGGAGTGGTGGCCAATCAGCCTGCAGTGCTGGCCGGAGTGCTGGATATTAATTCTTCTAAGAAGGCGGCACGTTTCGTGAGATTTTGCGACTGCTTCAACATTCCTCTGATAACATTGGTAGATGTGCCCGGATTCCTTCCCGGTACCGATCAGGAGTGGAATGGAA
>CAZUHX010000055.1:0-12743 GCA_964620795.1 uncultured Chitinophagaceae bacterium | reverse complement strand
GGTCATTGTGCGTAAAGCCTATGGCGGAGCTTATGATGTAATGAACTCTAAACATATCGGAGCAGATGTAAACCTCGCCTGGCCCAATGCTGAAATAGCAGTGGTAGGAGCAAAGGGCGCAGCTGAAATTATTTTCAGAAGAGAAATCAGTGCATCCCCCGATCCTGATGCCAAACTGAAAGAGCTTTCAGATGAATACAATGCGCAGTTTGCTAATCCATACAAGGCGGCAGCAAGAGGATTTGTTGATGAAGTGATAGATCCCGCCGATACCCGTAAAAAACTGCTCAGAGCTCTTGAAATGACAGAAAACAAAGCGGCTACTCTCCCCCGAAAGAAACACGGAAACATTCCACTTTAAAAACCATACGATGGCTGACAAAAAAAGCAAAGTCAAAAAGCAAAAGCAGAGTATTCTTCGCAAAGAAGACGAACTGTTTTTTGAATCCTACATCAACAATGCCTCTCCCACCGGCTTTGAAGCCGAAGGACAGAAATTGTGGTTAAACTACCTGAAGCCTTTCATAGATACCCATGAAGTAGACGCTTATGGTACAGTTTACGGCATCGTGAATCCCGGAGCTCCTTTCAGGGTGGTCATCGAAGCTCATGCCGACGAGATTTCGTGGTTTGTGAGTTACATTACTCCCGACGGACTTATTTATGTGAAGAGAAACGGCGGATCAGATCACCAGATTGCTCCATCCATGAGGGTGTGGATCCATACCGACAAAGGCCGCGTGCCTGCTGTCTTCGGCTGGCCGGCCATCCACACCAGAAAAGCCGGATTCGAGAAGGCTCCCAGTATAGAAAATATCTTTCTTGACTGTGGTGCTATTACTAAAGATGAGGTGCTAAAGATGGGTATTCACGTAGGTTGTGTAATCACCTATCAGGACGAGTTCATTTCACTCAATGACCGTTATTATGTAGGTCGTGCATTGGATAACCGCGCCGGAGGATTCATCATAGCTCGTGTTGCGAAAATGTTGAAGGAAAACAAAGTGAAGCTGCCATATAGCCTCTACATTGTGAATTCCGTTCAGGAAGAAGTGGGTCTCAGGGGAGCCGAAATGCTTGCCAGTCGCATACAGCCGCACTGCGCTATCATAACAGATGTGGCCCATGATACCAGCACTCCGATGATAGACAAGATTTCGCAGGGAGACTTTAAATGTGGTTCCGGACCGATTCTTACCGTGGGTCCTGCAGTGCATAACAAACTTTTGGGACTGATACGTGGCACTGCAGACAAACATTCTATTCCCTACCAGATGGATGCAGCTTCAAGAGCCACCGGCACCGATACCGATGCCTTTGCTTATAGCAATTGTGGCGTTCCTTCTGCGCTGATTTCACTTCCGTTGCGCTACATGCATACCACGGTTGAAATGATTGCCAAGGAGGATGTGGAGAAAGTAGTGGTGCTGATGTATGAAACCCTGCGGGCATTGAAACCCGATTTTAACTTCAGATATCTCTGACCATCAGGCAAGAGAAATCAGAGCCACGGCTGCAGAGCCCAGGATCAATGCAGCCAGTCGTGTTTTGCTGAACTTTTCTCCCATGAATATTCCGGAGATAAGAGCTGCTGTAATTACCGTACCAATGTTGTATAAGACAAAAATCGCGGAACTGCCCATTGCGCTGTTCTGAAGAGCTTTTAGCAGAAACCAGATGGAGAAATAATTCGGGATGCCGAGTAAAACTCCTGCGCCCAGATTTTTGAGCTGAAACGGATGGCTTCCATTGAAGTGCTCATAGATGGATCGCAGACTGCCCAGTCCTCCGGCTATGAGAAACAACAGCAACAGGAATGCATCGAAACCGCCCTTGCTGAAATACATTTTCTGTGCGTATTGAACCAGAGTATCGCACATCCCGGAGCCCATGAAGACAATGGCAGGAAGTAAAAGTTGCCAGTTGCTGTGACGCGATTTTTCTCCCGTTGAAGCTTTGGGTTGGCGGGAAGCAAGAATCATGGCCATAAAGGCAAGGAGGATGCCGGCATACTGTGGAATGCTGCCAGCTTCACCGTAATACCAAATCCCCAGAATCACCGGAAAAACCAGGCCCAGTTTCATTCCCATCGCCGCAACGGATGCACCGAAAGCAACCGCCGTTAAGCTGCTCAGGGTAAATGTTGTAATAAATAATATACCTAATGCCAGTGCAAGTAAAGACCAGGGCGGAAGCTGTTCGAATGAAACACCCTGCATAGCACTTGGATTTAAGGCCAGTCCGGTGCATACACAAACCAGGTAGTTGAAGGCTATGGCTTGCGGAATGCGTACCTCCCACTCACTGAATTTTTTGAAAAACAAAACAAGACTTGCAGAACAGAGAATACCGGCAATTAAAAACATGAGGGAATCGGTTGTTTGAAATGATAAAAACAAGTATTGGAATCAAATCTGAAAGAGGTCTTAAAACCCTGTGGTACTTCAGGTGCAGAGATTCCTGAAATAAGCGGTTTGTCGGAAACAATCTGTCGGATTTCATCCCAATATCCATGGCTGATAAAATAGTCAAGTGTTTTTCTTCCGCCTTCTACCAGAACACTTTGAAAATGGCTCCTGCACAATTGTTTGAACAAATCATCTTCCTGCTTGCCGGCCTGGCCATGGGTTAGTCTGATTGCCGGAATGGTCTCTTTAAAAACCCGATAATCGGAGGACAGACTTTCATTCGGATCCCATACTAATTTTTGCGGATGCCGGCCTGACCAGTATCTGACGGTGAGCGATGGATCGTCATGGGCAATGGTACCTGCACCTGCGAGAATGGCGTGCTCCTCAGTTCTCCAGCGATGAGATATATATTGAAAAAGCGGAGAAGATACCGGGATTGTGTGCTTATCGTCCGCGGCCATGAATCCATCGCTGCTTTCAGCCCACTTTAAGACAATATAAGGACGCTCACTTTCCATCCTGCAGATAAATCTTCGGTTGATCCATCTTGCTTCTTCTTCCAAAATTGGTCCATCCACTTTAACTCCGTGCTGCTGCAGGTAGCGAATTCCCGAGCCGTTGACCTGAGGATTGGGATCTCTCATACCAATCACAACATGCCGAATACCTTCTTTGACGATTCTTTCGCTGCAGGGAGGTGTTTTGCCGTAGTGGCTGCAGGGCTCCAGAGAAACATACAATGTAGCTTCAGCAATCAGAGTACGGTGTTCAGGCAGTACATTTTCTAATGCATCAACTTCTGCATGTGCATGACCAAATTGCCTGTGGTATCCTTCTCCGATGATTCTTCCCTGATGAACCAAAACAGCGCCAACCAATGGATTAGGTGCAGCCGCATTCCCTGCCCGTAGAGCCAGGTCAAAACATCTCTGCATCCATTTTCTTTCCATTTGGTATCGTAAGAAAGGCAAATATGGAGAATTGAGCGCTCTTCCTTTTATTTGAAACCATGGGAGCATCGGTTGCAGCGTTTAAAAAAGTGTGGATGGAACAGCTTGGAAGCAAAGGAACAGGGGAGGCGTTTGCCCTTTTTCGCCTGGCTTTGGCTAAAGTAAGCGGACACGATTACGCGCAGATTCCGCTACTTTCTCATATGATTCTAACCATTGATCAGCAAACAGAATTAAATGCCGCGCTGCATCGCTTGCTGTCGGGAGAGCCGATTCAATACATTCTGGGAGAAACATGGTTTTATGGCCGAAGATTTATCGTTAATCCTGCAGTTTTGATTCCCAGGCCCGAGACCGAGGAGCTTGTAGATTGGGTGATTAAAGATTGGGCAAGTGTTTCAGGAGTTCGCGTGTTGGAGCCGGGTACAGGTTCGGGATGTATTGCTTGTTCGCTGGCCTTTGGCTTAGATTCTCCCGAAATAAGCGCATTCGACATCAGCAGTGAAGCACTGGAGCTGGCAAGAGAAAATGCCCGGCAGCTTGGGGCTGAAGTTGTTTTCAAACTTGAGGACATGCTGGAATACCGCTCTTCTGAGCAATGGGATATTGTGGTCAGCAATCCGCCATACATTCCTCCTTCCGAAGCTGCTTCCCTTTCGGCCGAAGTGCGGGAACATGAGCCTGCAATGGCCTTATTTACACTAAGCGAAGATCCGCTTCAGTTTTACAAAGCGATCCTGAGTCTTGCAGATCGTTGTCTTTCAGCGCGCGGCGCAGTGTATCTGGAAACCCATTATCGTTATGCGGAAGATGTAGCCGGTTTGTTTGAAACCGCAGGCTGGTTGAGCCGGGTCAGAAAAGATATTTCCGGAAACAACCGCATGGTAAAAGCTGTTAAGGCTTAAAACAGGCTTTCAAACCGAGAGATTCATTATCATTCATTTGTTAGTTTTGGGGGCGAAATCATGAAAAAACTACAGCTCGCAGTTTTATTGGTCATTGCAGTGAGTGCAGGCGTCATATTTGCCATGACCGGCGATTACACTACCTACGCCAATTTTCCGGAAGCAATAAAGGAGCCTGATCAGGTGATTCAGGTGGTAGGTCATTTGGCCAAAGAAGAGGAAATGGTTTATGATCCGCTTAAGGATGCCAATTACTTTGAGTTCAGCATGACCGACAAGGAAGGGAATCTGCAAAGGGTCTATTATCGCGGAGCCAAGCCCCAGGATTTTGAAAGATCTGAGCAATTGGTTGTGAAAGGAAAGATGGAGGGGAAATTGTTTCACGCATCCGAAATACTCATGAAGTGCCCGTCTAAATATGTGGATGATGAGATTACCCTCAAAGAAAAAACCACCTAAAGCCTGAATAGATATGATGAAGTTCCTTGAACAGCGCTTTGGTGCTAATGGATTTGTAGGAGAGCACCTTTGGCTTGGGCATTTTGGTCACTGGTTTGTTTTGCTCAGTTTTTTTGCAGCTGTTCTGGCAACTTTAGCCTATTTCGCTGCCGAGTTCAATAAAGACGAACAGGATAAGAATTCCTGGATTAAACTGGGACGATCTGCCTTTGTGGTGCATGGGGTAAGTGTGTTTTTAATCTTTTTGTTACTGTTTGTGATGATACTCAATCATATGTTTGAGTACCATTATGCCTGGCGGCATTCCAGTACAGATCTTCCGATCAAGTATATTATCTCTAGTTTTTGGGAAGGGCAGGAGGGCAGTTTTCTGCTTTGGCAGTTTTGGCTGGTGGTGATCGGGCTAGTAGGTTTGAATTCGTTCAGAAAATACGAGGAAGGAGTAATGGGTGTGCTTTCTCTCACCCAGTCTTTTCTCGGTAGTATGGTTCTTGGTATTTATGTGCTGGGGCATAAAATAGGCTCTAATCCATTTATCCTGCTTCGCGATGAAATGTCTGAAGCACCGATTTTTTCCAGACCAGACTATCTGAGCATGATTTCTGACGGAAATGGCTTGAATCCACTGCTTCAGAATTACTGGATGACCATACATCCGCCTGTTTTGTTTCTTGGCTTTGCGCTTACTTCTGTTCCTTTTGCTTTTGCCGTAACGGCTTTGATCCGCAAAGACTATAAGGATTGGGTGAAGCCGGCTCTTTCATGGGCATTGCTTACGCTGGCTATACTGGGCACCGGAATTCTGATGGGTGGAGCATGGGCATACGAATCGCTGAGCTTCGGCGGCTTCTGGGCCTGGGATCCTGTAGAGAATATGTCTTTTGTGCCATGGTTACTCTTGGTGGCAGGAATACATACGCATCTCGTTTACAAATACACCGGGCATTCACTGAAAGCCACTTTGCTGTTCTACATATTTTCTTTTGCTTTTGTCTTGTATTCTACCTTCCTGACCCGAAGTGGAATCCTGGGAGACACTTCAGTTCATGCATTCACAGACCTTGGAATGTCAGGGCAACTGATCGTTTATCTGGCTGCGCTGGTTGTTCCTCCTGTTGTTTTGCTTGTGCTTCGCTGGCGGGGAATGCCTCAGCCAGCAAAGGAGGAGTCGGAGCTTTCCAGGGAATTCTGGATGTTTATCGGATCTCTCGTATTGCTGCTCTCAGCGGTGCAGATGACCTTTACAACTTCCATCCCCGTCTGGAACAAAATTTTCGGTTTGAAACTGGCACCTCCGGCCGATGTGATCGCACATTACAACGACATTCAAATCTGGCTGGGAATATCCGTGGCCGCATTCACAGGGCTGGTGCAATTCCTGAGTTATAAATCCGGAAAATTACCTTCTACGGCCAGGTATGGACTCTATGCATTTGGTGTTTCTGTTGTAGTGTCCGTGCTGGTGGGACTGGGGATGGAAATTCCGTTCACGGCCCAGCATGTCATTGATTTCGGGAAATACAAATCGCTGAGCTGGATATATGTAAAATTTCCATTTATATCCTCTGCTTTTCTGTTATTACTGAGTTCTGTTTATGCGGTTTTCGGCAATTTGTTTTATTTGGTTTTGGTCGCCAAAAACAACATCAAAATTGCAGGCGGTTCATTGGCGCATCTTGGATTTGGAGTTTTCCTGGTAGGGGTTATCTTATCACAGGGTAAGAAGGAAGTCATTTCTATCAATCAGTCCGGAATTGATTTTGGAAAAGAATTCAAACAAAAGGAGAAACTGGAGAATGTTCTATTGCTTCGCGATAGCGCAGTTAGCATGGGTAGCTATACCGTTTCTTACCGGGGCATGACGGTTGATCCGCCCAACAATTATTATTCTGTGCTTTTCAGGGATCGCAAGAGCGGAGAAGAATTTGAATTGAAACCCAATGCCCAGATTAATCCTAAAATGGGTCTGATCGCCAATCCCGATACACGACACTATTTGCATAAAGATGTTTTTACGCATGTGAGCTCGGTTCCCGATCGTTCTCAGGAGTCAGATTCCGTTAGTTCGGTTGAAGTGGCCGTGGGAGATACTTTTATCCTCAGAAATTCATTTGCTGTTCTCAAGGCCCTCAATCCCAATCCCGCACTTCCCGCCGACTTCAACAAGGAGAACAAATTGCTTGTAGGTGCCGAACTGGAGGTGGCAACCCTGAGCGGAAAAGTGTTTAATGCAACTCCTGTATTCATAATAAACCTTCAGGACAACACCACATCAGGCTTTGAAGATTCTATCAGCGGACTGGGGCTTCGGTTTGCACTGAACGGCATTGATCCGGAAAACAAAAAAATGCGTTTTGAAATTCATCAGAAACAAGCAGGCAGTGATTTTATTATTCTGAAGGCCATTGTTTTTCCCTACATCAATCTGGTATGGCTGGGTGGGATTTTGTGTTTTGCCGGCGCACTGCTCAGTGTTTATCGCAGATCAGCAGAAGCGGCTGCTGCATGAAAATAGCATTGATCGGAACAGGACGGGCTGCCTGGCAGCTGGCTACGGGTCTTAGTACCCGTCACGATTTGATTGTTTATGGCAGAAATTCTGAATCACTGGAGCTGTTCACTCCTCAAGCTGCATATTCCAAAGATTTGCTTCAAAATTTCAGACCCGGCGAACTTGACCTTATTCTCATATGTGTTTCTGATCAGGCCATTACAAGTGTAGTTGATCAGCTTAGCGGAGCAGAATCCATTCTAGTGGCTCATGTATCCGGGAGCAGTCCGCTCAGTGTATTGCCGGATCATTTTCGGCGCAGGGCTGTCTTTTACCCGTTCCGCTCTATGAGAAAAGATGAATATGCAGGCTTTGAGCAAGTACCTGTTTTTATTGAAACCGAACGACCTGAAGATTTCGAATCGCTTCGAACACTTGCTTTAGAGTTGGCTGCAAATCCGATACAGGCCGATTCCGCTCAAAGGGCGGCATTGCATCTGGCGGCGGTGATTTCGCATAACCTGGTGAACCGCCTGATGACAGAAAGTGCCCGGCTGCTTGAACAGGCGGGTCTTGGTTTTGAACTGCTGAAACCTCTGCTGACTGCTTATTGCAACGATTTGGCGAAAAACCATCCGGCAGACTTGCAAACCGGACCCGCTGCAAGAGGAGACCTGCAAATTGTAAATACCCATCTGGAAATGCTGAAAGAGGATTTGGTACTTCAGAGAATTTATCTTGATATTTCTTCACGAATAATGCAATCTTCGGGGCATGATCAATAAGATTTTCAGCTATATGCGCCTGCTGAGATGGTTTAATCTTCTCATGATGGCCGTTTCTATTTTGTTGTTTCAGTTTTACATCATTGCCCCACACGTAAAATTAGTCGGACTACAAACCACGCTGAGCTGGCCGAGGCTTCTGCTTTTTATTTTTGCTGTTTGCTGTATCGCAGCAGCAGCTTATGTGATCAATGATTTTTTCGACGAAGAATCAGATCGGTTGTATAAGAAAAGACCACAGATCATCGGTGAGCTGGTGAGCGCCGACCAGGCTTATACCATTTATTTTATTTTGAATATATGTGGAATTGCCTCCGGATTCGCGCTTTGTTACTGGATAGACAACCTTAAACTCGGTTACTTTTTTGTGTTGCCTGCGCTTCTGCTTTGGTTTTATTCTTATTTCATCAAAGGCTGGCCGATTATCGGTAATCTGCTTGTAGCAGGTCTCACCGCCTACATGTATTTGCTGCAGATGCTTCTTGAAAATAACCTGTTCATGTCATACTACTTTCCGCCGGCCATGGAACAGGCTGCAGAGGTGTTACTGCTTTTCGGAAAGGGTTATATGCTTTTCGCTTTTCTGATCAGCATGTGCCGCGAATTTGCCAAGGATATAGAAGACATTTCTGCAGACCGTCATGCCGGTTTGAAGACCATTCCGGTGCTCATTGGTATGAAATGGTCTAAGCTTGTTTATACTTTGCTTGTATGCCTGCTTCTCACACCTCTTGTTTACTTGCAGTGGATGTACTGGGAAGGAGAAGTGGTTCTGCGTGCGGTTTATCTGCTTGCGGCTGTTGAGCTTCCTGTTTTGATTTCACTGTTTCTCGCCTGGAGGGCAAAGGAAGAGTCAGCCTTTGGAAGGGTAAGCAGTTTGCTGAAAGCGGGTATGCTGGGAGGTTTGGGAAGCATGTTGTTTTTTTATTATTTCTGAGACATGAAAAACCCCATTATACTAGCTTCTGCATCACCCCGCCGCAGTGAGATTTTAAGGTTGGCCGATATTTCTTTTGAAGTAGTGGTCTCTATGGCCGATGAGACACATCCCGCAGGAATCCCGCAGGAAGAAATTCCGGTCGCCATCGCCCGGAAAAAGGCCGAAAAAGTTGCCGTTGAGCATTCCGGTCGCACCATACTTTCGGCTGATACCGTCGTGATTCTCGACGGATTGATATACGAAAAACCCTCCGACGAAGCCACCGCCTGCAGTATGCTGAGTAAGCTGAGCGGTAGAACACATACTGTTGTTACCGGAGTCTGTATTTATCATTCCGGAAATTTCTATATGTTCTCTGAAAAGTCTGAAGTGAGTTTTCGGGAGCTCAGCCATGAAGAAATCAAATATTATGTTTCTCAATATAAGCCTTTCGATAAGGCGGGCAGCTATGCCGTTCAGGAATGGATTGGAGCGGTAGGAATCAGCAACATCAAGGGCGATTATTTCAACATCGTCGGACTGCCTGTGCAGAGGGTTTATATTGAATTAAAAAAACTGGGCGTGTTGTGAAACATCAGGGTAAAAAAGCAGTAATCATTGGATCCGGAGCAGGAGGCCTGGCCTCTGCCGTACGCCTGAGACGAAAAGGTTTTGAGGTAACCGTATTCGAAGCAGGTCCCGGCCCGGGTGGTAAAGCCACAAGCATAGAGAAAGACGGATTCTTTTTCGGTTTTGGTCCGTCTTTATTCACCTTCCCGCAGCTGCTGGATGATCTGTTTGTGTTGTGTGGCAAAAATCCTTCCGACTACTACTCCTACTCACGCATCGATCCGGTGTGTAATTACTTTTATCCCGACGGAACCCGGCTCTCAGCCTTTGCCGATAAAGAAAAATTCGCCCTGGAACTCGAAGAAAAAACGGGAGAACCAAGAGAAAATGTGCTTCGTCATTTGAATAAGATAGGAGAGGTTTACCATCTCACCAAAGACATCTTTTTATACAATTCAGTGCATAAGCTGAAAACCTATCTGAATGCAGGTACGCTTGAGGCTTTGTTTAAGCTGAGTAAAATTGGAATCAATCAAAGCATGATTGAAGCCAACAGCAGGCAGTTTAAAACCGATCATGTCATTCAGCTTTTTAACCGTTACGCCACCTACAACGGATCTGATCCCTATCTGGCTCCTTCCACACTGAATGTGATTGCACATCCCGAATACAATGAAGGTGGATATTTTCTGAGCGGAGGAATGCCCGATTTATCTAAAAGCCTTCACCGGCTTGCAGTGGAAATGGGCGTCCAATTCCGATTTGAAAGCCGGGTAACAGAAATTGTACTGAACGGAAAGAAAGCAAGTGGTGTAAAGTTGGGTGATGAAACCGTAGCTGCAGATGTGGTAGTGAGCAATATGGATGTGCAATACGTTTACCGTGAATTGCTTAAAAACCATTTGCCGCAGCACAGGGCCCTTAAGGAGCCGCTCTCAACCTCTGCCATGATCTTCTACTGGGGCATACGCGGTTCATTCCCCGAATTGGATCTCCACAACATCTTCTTTTCTTCTGACTACCGTAAAGAGTTTGATCACCTCACACGCCTGAAGACCATTTCAGACGATGCAACCGTTTATGTTTTCATCAGCAGCAAAATGAACCGCTCACATGCACCGGATGGTTGTGAAAACTGGTTTACCCTCATCAACGTTCCTTCCGACAGTGGTCAGGATTGGGATCAGTTAAGGGCAAAGGCCAGACAAAGTATATTGAAGCGGCTCTCAGAATCCTTGGGCAAAGACATTGAGCCGCTGATCGTTTCAGAAACGGTGAATGATCCCGTGACCATTTGCAGGCAAACCCTCAGTTATTCGGGGGCCTTATATGGCAGCAGCTCAAACAATAAATACGCCGCCTTTCTGCGCCATCCGAATTTTTTATCGGAGGTTGGCAATCTTTACTTTACCGGCGGCAGTGTGCATCCCGGAGGCGGGATACCGCTTTGTTTACTCTCCGCAAAGATAGCAGATGAGCTTATCGGCTAAACAGAATATCTATTTGATGGCCATGCTGGGCCTCAATCATCTCATTGGTTTGATTGGATTGCACAGCAGCAGTTCGGAACTTTTCTCGGGACTTACCTGGCTTAATCTGCTGATCAGTTTGCTGGTTTTGATTTGGATGAGAGGCAAACCGGACATGAAGCAGTTTTTTTTCTATGTGTTTGCTTTTTCCATAGGGATGGCCGTAGAAATCCTCGGAGTTAACACCGGCTGGCCTTTTGGTGAATATCATTATCCACCTGTTCTTGGACTGCAATGGATGGGGGTACCTTTGATTATTGGCGGCAATTGGCTTTTACTCAGCCTTGCTGTTTCGGGCATAGCCAGACTGTTTAGCAGGAATGCTATTGCAGGACCTCTGCTTGCAGCTGCCCTGATGGCTTTTGCAGATTTTCTTCTAGAGCCTTTTGCCATCCGACATGGTTTGTGGGTTTGGCACGGCCAGATTCATCCGCCGCTGCAAAATTATCTGGCCTGGTTTGTGACCGCCTGGATAATCCAGCAGGGCATGCGGATAATGGAAATTAAACCGGGTGGAAAAGCTGAAATGGCTTACTTCTGGATTTTGACCGCATTTCTGCTGGCAGATGCAGCTATTCATCGTTTTTAATCCGAACAAATTCCTCTGATCCTTGTTGAAGAGTCATGTGGCTGAAAATTGCGGTTTTTACAATAGCTTGTGTTTCTATGGAAGCTGTCGCATGGGCTTTGCATAAATATGTCATGCACGGCTTTCTGTGGATCATTCACAAATCTCATCACCAGAAAGGAAAGTCCTTCCTGGAATGGAATGACCTCTATTTCATGTTTTTTGCCGTGGTCGGAAGCTGCCTGATGATCTTTGGTGCTCAGGCCGGTCCCGATCTCAGGTTTTATGCAGGATGTGGTATCACGGCATACGGTTTCTTGTATCTGCTGGTTCACGATATTCTTATTCATCAGCGGATCAAGCTGAAGTACAAGCCGGCGAACCGTTATCTTGATGCATTGAAGCGAGCTCACAAAGACCACCACAGAGTAACCGGCAAAGAGGGAACGGTTTCCTTTGGAATGCTGTGGGTCGACAAGAAATATTTCCGCGATTAAACATTTCATGAACATATGATGTTTTAGTTGCATGGCCCTATTCTCGATCAAAGACCTCGAACATCTGTCGGGTATCAAGGCCCATACGCTCCGAATATGGGAGCAGCGATACGAAATTCTGAAGCCTCAGCGCACAGATACCAATATTCGGTATTACGACGATGAGCAGCTCAAGAACATCCTGAACATCTGCACCCTAAACCGAAACGGATACAAGATTTCACATATTGCCCGCATGAGTCCTGATGAGTTGAGGCAAGAAGCTCTCAGGCTGCAGGAAAATCCGGATCCTGACAGCGTCATGGACAGCCTGATCAATGCCATGGTTGACTTTAGCGAGGAAAGATTTGAAAGAGTGCTCAACCGAGCCATACAAAAACTTGGCTTCGAACAGGCATTTACCTCGGTTGTTTTTCCTCTGATGGAAAGAACAGGAGTTCTTTGGGCCACCGGAGTAATCAGGCCATCTCAGGAGCATTTCATAACCAATCTTATTCGCAGGAAAATTACCGTAGCTATAGATGGTCAGGATGTTCGGCCGAACGATCAGAGTAGAAAATTTGTTCTGTATCTTCCTGAAGGCGAGACTCATGAACTGTTGTTGCTTTTCAGTGAATACATTTTGAGGAAGCAAAACCAGCAGGTAGTCTACATTGGAA
>CAZUHX010000054.1:0-13374 GCA_964620795.1 uncultured Chitinophagaceae bacterium | reverse complement strand
AATGACGGCAGCATTACGCTTGGTGTTACAGGTGGCGTTTATCCATATCAATATTCCTGGAATGCCCCTGCCGGAGCGAATGACAGTACGCTCAGCGGACTGCCTCCCGGATCTTACACATCCATAGTAACGGATGCCAATGCTTGCACGGATACTGTTTCAGGCTTGCAGATTAATCAACCTGCAGCACTCCAATTGTCTGCTTCAGATGTAGACAGCGTTAGTTGCAATGGTCTATCTGATGGTGAAGTAGAATTGACCGCGGTTGGGGGTACAGCTCCATATACCTTCTCTTCCGATGGAATAAATTTCATTAATTCTAATTTGTTTACCGGTTTGTCTGCGGGTAATTATGTCTTTTCAGTTCGGGATGCAAACAGTTGTGAAGACACTATTCATGTGCGTGTGTTTGAACCGGCCTTGCTTCAGATCAGCAATCAGATTGTGACCAATGCTTCCTGTTTTTCATTTTGCAACGGGCTGGTGAGTATAACCGCGAGCGGAGGCAGCATCCCCTATTCCTACTCAGCCGATGGAACGACATTTCAAAGCTCATCCGTTCTTGGATCACTCTGTGCAGGTAATTATGTACTTACGCTCAGAGATGCCAATGGCTGCGAGGCGACGGCGCCTGCACAAATCGCAGAACCTACAGATCTGGTTACCACTTTGCTGAATACCGTTATTCCAACTTGTTTTGGAGGAAGTGACGGCTCACTGGAAGTTTCAGCAGCCGGCGGAACCGGTCCCTACACCTTTAGTTTGGACACTCGCCCGTTTGTTCCCGGGCCTATTATTACAGGGGTAAATGGCGGGCCTCATCAGCTAAGATCCCGAGATGCTGCAGGTTGTGAAGATACCATTCAGATAACGGTTGCTCAACCTATTCAGACTTCATTTTTGGATACTGCCGTAAGTTCGGTAAGATGTTTTGGTGGTTCAGATGGCGCGATAGATCTCATCATTACGGGAACCATTACCCCTTATACCGTCAACTGGTCAACAGGACAGTCAACAGAGGATCTGCTGAACGTGCCAAGCGGATTTTATGTACCTGAGGTGACAGACGGAAATGGTTGTGATATCCCTGGAATAGATTCTGTCTTTGTGCCTCAGCCAACGGCATTGCTTCTTAGTGATTCTGTGAGGTCGATCAGTTGTAATGGGGCAGCAGATGGTTGCATTTTTGCCAATGCATCCGGAAGTAATGGTTCATTTGTTTTTAACTGGAGCAATGCAGGGGCATCTACACCAAATTGTAATCTCGGCGCTGGCTCATATTCGCTAACAGTTTCAGATGCGTTGGGTTGTTCCGTTACACGAAATTATAGTGTTGTTGAGCCTGCCGTTCTTTCCGTTTCTGTTGCTGAAATCGATATCTCCTGTCCCGGTTATAATGATGGCAGGCTGACCGCTACTGCATCAGGCGGAACCGCGCCCTATATCTACAATTGGAACGTCCCGGGCAATACCGATGTCATCTCTTCTCTTGCTCCGGGAACCTATGCTGTGACTGTGACCGACCAAAACGGTTGCACTGTCGAGGCTACCAATCTGGATCTGATAGAGCTCCCGGGTTTTGATATTGATTCTGTGGTAACCGATAAGCTTTGCGATCCGCTCAACAATGGCGCCATCAGCATCAATGTGCTTACGGCAGGAACTTATACCTATGCCTGGAGTGATGGTGTGTCTACGGAAGATAGATCAGGCCTTTCGGAAGGAGTTTATGGGCTTACCATCAGCAGTAACTCCGGTTGTGTGCTCACCTATTCGTTTGATGTACTCAACCAAGATATTTTCAATGCAGCAGTCACCCCCGAGGACACGACCGTTCGACTGGGCAATCCGGTTCAACTGATTGCAACCGGAACCACCAATATCTCCTCCGTCATTTGGTCTCCGGAAATAGGCTTGAGTTGCAACAACTGCAACGGACCGGTGGTTACAGCTCCTTCAACTCTTGAATACCGCGCTTTAATCACCGATGAGAATGGTTGTGTGGAATTTGATACGGTGAGGATTACCGTTCAGGCACTTTATGACTTTTTCCTACCCAATGCATTTACTCCCAATTCTGATGGGAATAATGATTTCTGGGAGGCATTTGGCGATAAAAGCGGATGGGCTCAGGTGAATGTTCAGGTCTTTAACCGTGCAGGTGAAAAGGTATTTGAATCCAGAGAACCCAATTTTGCCTGGGATGGTACTTATAAGGGCGAACCGGCTCCTTCAGGTGTTTATGTTTATACCATGAAGGTTGCATTCATCAATAGTCATGTTGAGAAAGACTTTAAGGGAAGCATAACGTTGTTTAAGTAAGTTTTTAAATAGCGTTTGTCTGAGAGGGGAGGTTTAAGGAAAACAGAAGTTGATACCAGAGCAGCGATCAGGAGAAGAGCGGCTGTCTGTTATGCTTGTATGATGGTGTTTCAGATTTGAGTTCGATCAAATGGATACATGAGCAAAGTCAGCATGTGTCCTGATTCTGCTTTATACTTTTGGATATGTCTCATTTTTCAGACCTGCTCAGAAAGTATAATGTTCCTGTGCCCAGGTATACCAGCTATCCGACAGTGCCATTTTGGAAAGAGATAGAGGAGCCTGATGAGTGGCTGAGAGCGTTCAAAGAGGTTTACAGTCATTCGAATGCCCGGGAGGGACTCAGTTTATATGTACATTTTCCATTCTGCGAGACCAACTGTACTTATTGTGGTTGTAATCGAAGAATAACACAGGATCATCGAGTGGAGGAAGATTATCTCCAGGCGCTGGAGAATGAATGGAGTCAATATCTGTCGGTAATGCGCAACAGACCTGTGATCAGAGAGATTCACATGGGTGGAGGGACCCCCACATTCTTTTCTCCGCAAAATCTGGATAGATTTTTAAAATTTCTTACACTACATTCCATTAAGCATCCTGAGTTTTATGTGAGCTTAGAAGCTCATCCCAACAATACCGCTGAGGAACATTTGCAGGTTTTGTATAATGCCGGAGCTCGCAGATTAAGTTTAGGCGTACAGGACAATGATCCCTGGGTTCAGCGTCTTATCAACCGTGAGCAGTCATTTGAAAATGTATTGAAGGTGACCGGGCTGGCTCGTGCTATCGGCTATAAATCCGTGAATTATGATTTGATATATGGCCTTCCCGGCCAGACGCTTGCTTCGGTTCAAAATACTGTAAGACAGGTTATTGCAGCACGCCCGGACCGGATAGCTTTTTATAGTTATGCCCATGTACCCTGGACCGGAAAAATGCAGCGTCTTTTTGATGAAAAAGATCTGCCTGCCCCTTTCGAAAAGCTAAACTTATATCTCACAGGAAAAGAGTTGTTGATTTCTGCCGGTTACCAGGATATAGGGATGGATCACTTTGCACTCCCTACCGATGACTTGGCACGAATACGCAGTGCAGGGGGATTACACAGAAACTTCATGGGTTATACTACCAATCCAGGGAAAATTTTGATCGGGCTTGGTGTATCTGCGATCAGCGATACCGGAAATGCATATATTCAAAATGACAAGAATCTTATCTCGTATTATGAAAAAGTGAATTCACGAAAATGGGCAGTGAGCAGAGGTTACTTTCCGGATGCTACCGACAGGGCTTTCAAAAAGAACATACTTGATATCAGCTGCCGGGGCGGCACTGAGGTTGAGCAGGAACATCTTGAGATTTTCAGATCTTACTCTCTGCCTGAGCTCAAGGGAATGGAGGCGGATGGTTTGGTTATTCTGGATGGCAATCACGTAGTGGTAACTCCTCTTGGACATCGGTTCATCCGAAATATATGCAGAGCTTTTGATATACATCTTTTGCAATCAGGACAAGATGGCGAGAGAAAATTCAGTATGGCTGTTTGATTTAATTTTGTCTTAGCATTTTATATATCCTGATGGCTAAGAGTAAAATGGCGGTAAATACGCCTAAGCCGGCCATTCCCCATGCCAGGCTAAGTGTTTCCTTAACTACCACCAGCATTACAATGCCGATCAGAAAAAGTGTAGCGACTTCATTCCATATTCTGAGCTGCTGAGAACTGAATCTGAATTTTCCTTCCATCTGTTCCCGGTAAATGAAATGCAGACTATAGTGATAAGCAAAAAGCCCTGCAACCAGTCCGATTTTAATCCAAAGCCAAAGAGGAATCACCCCGTACAGCCACAGCATCCATGATCCAAAAATCAATGTGAGCACGGCAGAAGGCCAGGTGATTCCATACCACAATCTTTTGATCATAATGCTGAATTGCGAACGGAGAATTTCTTTTTCAATTTCCGTTTTTTCTCCTGCCTCGGTATTGTAAATAAATAATCGCACCAGATAAAACATACCGCTGAACCAGGTCACAATGAAGATGATGTGTAATGCTTTGACGTAGGCGTACATATCAGGGGGCGCTTACGTAATCGCAAACAGTATTGACCCAGGCCTGATCAGTATTCAGACAGGGAACCAGGCGAAACTCTTCACCGCCTGCATGCATAAAATCTTCTTTACCTTCTTCAGCTATTTCTTCAAGTGTTTCAAGGCAATCGCTTACGAAAGCAGGACAAAGAATTACAAGCCGCTTGATTCCTTCGGCAGGCAGTTGTTTAAGAAGCTCGGCAGTAAAAGGCGTGAGCCAGGGATCCCTGCCCAGCCTTGACTGAAATGAGAAGCGAGCTTTTTCTTTTGGAATATTTAAAAGATCAACCACCCTTTCCATCGTTGTAAGACACTGATGCCGGTAGCAGAACTGATGTGCAGGAGAGGCAACATGGCAGCAGTCGTTCACTTTCAGGCAATGAGAACCGGTAATGTCGCTTTTCCGGATATGGCGTTCCGGTATGCCGTGAAAGCTAAAAAGTACAAGGTCATATGGTTTTTCCAGCCATGGTGATAAGTTTGATCCCATAGCCGACAAATAACGGCTTTCATCATAAAAGGGCGGGATGATCTTGAGGCTGAACTTATAATTTTCTTTCCGGTGAATCTCTTTGGCATACTCTGCAGCTGTTTCGTAACTGCTCATTGCATAATGAGGGTAAAGCGGCAATAGGACAACCTCTTTCAGTCCGGGCTCTCTTTGCAAAAGGCGGTCGAATGCAGCCTTGGGATGTGGATTTCCATAGCGCATGGCCATTTCAACCGGATAAGGGAGCTGCTTTTGAACAGCCTCTGTGAGCTGTCGGCTGATATGAATCAGGGGAGAGCCCTGATCTGACCAGATGGATCGGTAAGCCTCTGCAGATTTAGGCGCACGCAGTGGGGCGATGATGCCCTTGACCAGTAAAAGCCTGAGGAGATACGGATAATCAATGACCCGCTCGTCCATCAAAAACTCATTTAAGTACTTTCGTACATCCGACACTTTGGTTGAATCGGGCGAACCCAGATTCATCAGCAAAACTCCGCGCATTTGTTGTTTTTATAGTGAAACCAAACTTACTCAAGACAGTTTAAATTCAGAGATTTTTGCCATGATTTAGTTTGCTAAATAGCCGCAATGTCAGTCAATTGTCATAATAATGAGCATCTTAGTTAATTTACCCCCTCTGCTTGTCAGCTAAAATTAAATTTGCAGGACATGAATGCAGAAGTGAGTGTTAACACTGATTTTTTGGTCGTAGCCGGAGTGAACTTTCACAAAACTGCTTTGGAAACACGGAGTCGTTTTGCATTTACTTCCGAACAGATTAAATCCTGCTATTTCAATACCCATTGTGATTGTCTTCGCGACTTTTTTATACTGAGTACCTGCAACAGAACCGAAATATACAGCACAACCGGCAGACCTGAGGCATTGATTCAACTGTTGGCTTCCGAGAAAAACCTTTCGCCTGCCATGGTTGCCGAACATACCTTTGTAAAAACCGGAGAAGAAGCGCTGCGCCATCTTTTCAGGTTGGCCTCCGGACTTGAATCGCAGATTTTGGGAGATTATGAAATCATTGGTCAGCTAAAAAATGCATTTAATCTTTCCAAGCAGACCGGCAGAGCAGGAGGCTATCTTGAGAAGGTGGTAAATTCTGCCCTTCAGGCTTCCAGACAGGTGAAAAAGAATACCTTGATTTCCGATGGTACCACCTCTGTTTCCTTTGCCGCCATTCAGGTGCTTAAGCAACAGGCTTCGGCAGCCCAAAAGGTTGTCATTCTTGGTCTTGGCAAGATGGGTACGCTTACGCTTAAGAACATGCGCTCATATCTGCCTGCTCATTCGGTAACGGTGGTCAATCGAAATACCGAAAAAGCATTGAAGGCAGCTGAAGAATTTGGAGTAGCTTATGTGCCTTTTGAGGCTCAGAGAGAGGCCATTGCGCATGCTGATGTATTGATTGTAGCTACCGGAGCAGAGCAGGCGGTGGTCACGGCAGACGATCTGCGAAATTCGACGGTAAAGCAGGTTTTCGACCTTTCCGTGCCCTCCAATGTGCATCAAAATGCAAAAACACTGGAGGGCATTTCTTTTTATCATATAGACGAGCTCTCGCGAATGGTGAATGAAACACTTGAAAAACGCAGGGCAGAATTGCCCAAAGCGGAGGTGTTTATCCAGCAACATCTTGAAGAATTCAAACAGTGGGAAATAAGAAGGCTCATGTATCGTTCCCCGGCCCTCAAGGCTGAAACGCATGCAGAGCTTTCTGTAAATCAAGGGGAACCTATTCATGAACAAACATCTAAAGATTGCCACAAGGGTAAGCCCGCTTGCTCGCTGGCAAACTTCTGCAGTAATTGATGTCCTGAAGTCCCTGGGCCGCCCGGCCTCCGAACTCTTACTCGAAAGTTCGGGAGATCTGCATCTGCAACAACCCATTTATGCCATGGGGATCAGCGGTGTTTTTACACGCCAGCTCGATGCAGCTTTGCTTGCCCGTGAAGCAGATCTGGCCGTTCATTCTCTCAAAGATGTTCCCACCCGCCTTGCTCAGGGTCTTGCACTTGCTGCAGTCTTACCAAGAGCTGCCTGGCAGGATGTTGTTCTCCTGAAAGACAGAAAGCCGGCAGCCGGTGAAAACTTTGTGGTAGCCACGGGCAGTCTGCGAAGAAAGGCGCAGTGGCTTTCACGTTTTCCCGATCATACCGTTGAACCTCTGAGAGGAAATGTGCAGACCCGTCTGCAAAAATTCAAAGACAATCCCTGGGATGCAGTGGTTTTTGCAGCAGCCGGACTGGAGCGTCTTGATTTGCTTAAAGACTATACTCACATTACTTTCTCATGGATGCTTCCTGCTCCCGCCCAGGGAATCATAGGCATTGTATGCAGGGAAGATGATCAGGAAATGCTGCGAATCGGTAAAGAACTAAATCATGCCCCAACCATGTCAGCAGCATTGGCCGAGCGGGCTTTTATGGCGCATTTACAAGGCGGGTGCAGCGTGCCGGTTTCAGCACTTGCCTCTTTTAGCGGTCAGGAATTGGTATTCAAAGGAGAAGTTTATGACTATGATGGCCGTAGCTGTTTTACAGTTGCTAAGCGTTCCTCGGCTTCCGATCCCGAAGCGCTCGGAAGAGATGCGGCTGAAATGATTCTCCAACAGTCTGGTGCAGCCGATTTGATCCGCAAATTCAGAGACCGTCATGCTTCCTGACATCCTGATCAGTACCCGATTCCTTTCTGATCATTCCGCAGCAAGAATCAGGCGGGCCGGCCTTCAGCTTATTGAAGCCGACCTGATCAGTACAGAACCGATTCCATTCGAAATGCCGGATTTGAGTTTGTTTTCTCATATCGCTTTTACCTCAGCTCGTGCGGTGAGTGCATGGTTTCATGTTTCAGATACCGCCGGACTCATAACTGCGGCAATATCCGGGAAGACCCTTCAATCAATCGCATCTTATACTCATATAGAAGTTGTCTCTGCAGTCAATGCAAGGCAACTTGCTCAGGCTTTACATCACTCGGCCAATGGTAAAATCCTGAGCGTGTTGCATCCCTGCTCCAATATACGGCTGCCCGACCTGGAGCAGGAACTTCAGAAGTTCGGCCACCGCTATAGTCCATTACCCGTTTACAAAACAATGGACAAGCCTCAGCAATTTTCTGTTAATCCCGCTGCAGTGCTTTTTTTTAGTCCTTCAGCGGTGAATGTTTATTTCTCAGAAAATTCTTTTCATCCACAAACTTGTTATGCTTGCATCGGTTCTACAACAAGATCTGCAGTGCTTGATCGCTTTCCGGAAGCCATTTGTCTGGTTGCCGGAGAACCGGATCCCGAACAGTTGACTGATCTTGTTATTAATAAAATAATTAAAAAAATTATATGAATGAGTTAAAAAATGACCTTTTCCTCCGCGCCCTGCGCGGAGAGGAATTGAAGCGCCCCCCGGTATGGATGATGCGTCAGGCGGGGAGGTATTTGCCTGAGTATCGTGCTCTTCGCGACAAATACGATTTTTTTACACGTGTCGAAACACCCGAACTCGCTTGTGAAATCACCCTGCAGCCCATTGATATCATTGGTCCTGATGCTGCCATCATCTTCTCTGATATTCTGGTGATTCCTCAGGCGATGGGTCTGGAGGTACTTATGGAGGAAGGGAAAGGCCCCTTATTGCCGGTCACGGTGAGCAGCGAGCAAGATGTTGATAAGCTTCAAACAGAAGGTGCGGGTGAGCGTCTGCATTATGTGTGCGATGCGATCAGGCTCACTAAAAAAGAACTCAATGGCCGTGTACCGCTGATTGGTTTTGCCGGAGCTCCCTTTACCATTCTTTGTTATATGGTGGAAGGAAAGGGAAGCAAAAGTTTCGATAAGACACGTTCGTTCATGGCTACACGTCCGGAGCTTGCTGAAAAGCTGTTGCGTAAAATCACAGAGGCAACCATAGACTATCTGCATGCGCAGGTAGATGCAGGTGCTGATGCCATTCAGGTTTTCGATAGCTGGAGCGGACTTTTGTCGCCTGATGACTTTAGTCGTTTTGCTCAACCCTGGCTGGAAGCCATTACTAAAGCTTTGTCTCCAAGAGTGCCGGTGATTCTCTTCCCCAAAGGAAGCTGGTATGCTTTGGAGAGTCTTAGCTATTCAGGAGCATCGGCTCTGGGTGTTGACTGGTGCACACCCGCACATCTGGCTCGTCAATGGACCGGAAACCGAGTAAGTCTTCAGGGGAATTTTGATCCTGCAAAACTTCTTCTTCCTATCCCTCAGTTACAGGAAGAAGTGCGTAAGATGATCCGCAACTTTGGAACAAATCGCTACATCGCCAATCTGGGTCACGGTATTCTTCCGCATATTCCCGTAGATCATGCCCGGGCTTTTGTTGATGCGGTAAAGTCTTTTGAAGGATGATGCGCGAAAGGTTTTCTGTCTGGATTCGCGAGCTGCAAAATCAGATTTGCGCTGCCCTCGAACAGGCAGACGGTCTTGCCAAGTTTGAGCAGGATCTGTGGCAGCGCGAGGGCGGCGGCGGAGGCATTACACGCATCATTCGCAATGGAAATGTTTTTGAAAAAGGTGGGGTCAACACCTCTGAGGTACACGGCGAACTCACAGAAGCCATTCGCAAACAATTGGGTGTAGAAGGTGATTCATTTTTCGCCTGCGGTATTTCGCTTGTGATCCATCCTTTTTCTCCCATGGTTCCAACCGTGCATGCCAACTTCAGGTATTTTGAAGTATATGATGCAAATGGAAATGTAACAGACGGCTGGTTTGGCGGAGGAAGTGATCTTACACCTTACATCCTTTTTGAAGAAGATGCCATTCATTTCCATCAATGTCTGAAATCTGCATGTGATCAGATCAGTCCTTCTTTATATGCTGATTTTAAATTGCGCTGCGATGGTTATTTTGTGAACCATCATCGTGAGGGGGAGCGCCGTGGTATAGGCGGGATTTTTTATGATCATCTTCGGCCTGGAAAAGATGCTCCGGAAGAAGAGTTGTTCAGACTTGCGCAGCTCAACGGACAGGCGCTGATTGATGCCTATGTGCCCATAGTAAATGCGCGAAAGGAATTACAATTTTCAGAAGCCGACAAAAACTGGCAGTTGCTGCGTCGCGGACGCTATGTGGAGTTTAATCTCATTCATGACAGAGGAACACTTTTCGGTCTGCGCAGCAACGGAAGAACCGAGAGTATATTGATGAGCCTGCCTATGCATGTCAAATTTGATTATATGTATATGCCGCAGCGGGAAGTAGAGCGTGCACTGCAGGAAGTATTGATGAAACCTAAAAACTGGATTGCTTAATGAACAGACGAAACAGAACACTCAGGCAGTCTCCTGCTATCCGGGAAATGATTGCCGAAACCCACATCCTTCCGGCTCAGTTGCTTGCTCCGCTGTTTATCTGTGAGGGAAAAGGAATCATGGATCCCATTGCCTCCATGCCGGGCTATTTCCGCATGAGTCTTGATCATCTGCAACAGGAAGTGAAATTGCTCTGGAGGATGGGTATAAAAAGTGTTTTACTATTTGTAAAGGTGCCGGATGAGCTCAAGGAGCCCCGATGTCTTGAGGCATTGAATCCCGAGGGAGTGATGCCGAGAGCGGTTAAAACCGTGAAAGACGCCGAACCGGGTATGCTGGTAATGACCGATGTGGCGCTTGATCCTTATTCTCCTTTTGGTCATGACGGTCTGGTGGCAGATCAGCGTATTTTGAATGATCCCACTGTTGCAGTTCTTGCTGAAATGGCGGTGATGCACGCACAGTCCGGAGCTGATTGGGTGGCTCCTTCCGATATGATGGATGGCCGAATCGGGGGAATACGCGCGGCCCTTGAATCAGCAAATTTGCATACCGGCATTATGGCCTACAGCGCTAAGTATGCTTCTTGTTTCTATGGTCCTTTTCGCGATGCGCTCGACAGCGCTCCCGGCTTTGGCGACAAGAAGTCCTACCAGATGGATCCGCGCAACCGTATAGAAGCGTTGAAGGAAGTGCTGGATGATGTTCAGGAGGGTGCAGATATGGTGATGGTCAAGCCGGCGGGTGCTTACCTTGATATTATCAGGGAAGTGAAGAATGCCGTAGATGTTCCGGTTTCAGCTTATCAGGTAAGTGGCGAGTACGCCATGATTAAAGCTGCCGCTGCGGCAGGCTGGCTCAATGAATCGTCGGCTGTAGTGGAATCTCTCACAGGAATCCGCCGGGCAGGAGCAGATCTGATAGCTACTTATTTTGCAAAAGATTATATTAAATATGTTTATGAATAAGCGATTGTATGAACGCAGTGCCCTTTTGTTTCAAGAGGCACAAGAACATATTCCTGGAGGAGTTAATTCGCCGGTGCGCGCCTTTCGTCAGGTAGGAGGAACACCTGTGATCATGGCAGAGGCTAAGGGTGCCATGCTCACCGATGCCGACGGAAATACATATATTGATTATATAAATTCTTGGGGGCCGATGATTCTCGGTCATCACAGAACAGAGGTGGTTCAGGCGGTACAGGAACAGGCCGGCAAGGCATTTTCTTTTGGAGCGCCTACAGAGCTTGAAACAAGGATGGCCATGCAGTTGAAGCGCATGGTACCCAATGTAGATCTGGTGCGCTTTGTGAGCTCGGGTACTGAAGCCTGTATGAGCGCAGTCAGACTGGCAAGAGGTTTTACAGGCAGGAATAAGATCCTCAAGTTTGAAGGCCACTACCACGGCCATGCCGATATGTTTCTCAAGAAGGCCGGAAGCGGTGTAGCTACCCTTGGAATCAAACAGGAAGGCGGCATACCTGCAGCGGTTACTGCCGATACGCTTGTTTTGCCATTCAATGATGTTGTAGCATTGGCCGATCTTTTAGAAAGAGAAAAGGATGAGCTTGCTTGTGTAATCGTTGAGCCCGTAGCAGGCAACATGGGCTGCGTGCATCCTCTGCCCGCTTATCTTGAAACGATGCGTGAGCTCTGCAGCCGTTATGGAATTGTATTGATTTTTGATGAAGTGATGACCGGTTTCCGGCTCAGCGCCGGAGGTGCTCAGCAAAGACTGAATGTGTGGGCAGATCTTGTCACCTTTGGTAAGGTGGTAGGCGGAGGCTTACCCGTAGGTGCCTTCGGCGGACGACGCGACATCATGCAGCATATTGCTCCGCTGGGAACGGTGTATCAGGCAGGTACGTTGAGCGGTAATCCCCTGGCGATGATTGCCGGTCTTACGACCCTGGAGATTTTGGAATCTGAAAAAGATATATATGTGAAGCTCGACGAAAAGGGTTCATTTTTGGCAACAGCTCTGCGGAAACTGATTAGTGATAACGGCAGTGCTGCAGTTGTAAACCAGCTGGGCAGTATGATCAGTTTGCATTTCTGCGGGCATGAGGTTATTGATTTTCAGACGGCTTCAGCAGGCAACAATCAGCAGTTCCGCGATTATTTTCATCATTGCCTTGATGAGGGGATTTATCTTCCGCCATCGGCCTTTGAGAGCTGGTTTTTGTGCGATGCGCTGAGCCGCGAAGATTTATTGCATACCATTGAAGCAACCGAAAGGTTTTTACAAGGATGAGCCATTGAATTTCTATAAAACAAAAAACCCGGGTAAATACCCGGGTTTTTGTTTTAGGTGTTTCAATTTAACCTCTGGATGCAATAGGAGGGAACGGACGCTGCGCCGGACCGTTGTAGATTTGGCGCGGACGGCCGATGTCTTCATTCTTTTCGCGCAATTCTTTCCACTGAGAAATCCATCCCGGAAGGCGGCCCAAGGCAAAGAGCACCGTAAACATCGAGGTGGGGAAACCGAGCGCTTTGTAAATGATGCCAGAGTAAAAATCGACATTCGGATAAAGCTTACGCTCAACGAAATAAGGATCATTTAAAGCAGCTTGTTCAAGTTCCTTGGCGATATCGAGCAGCGGATCGTTGACTCCAAGCTTGGCCAGAATGTTGTCACAAGCCTGCTTAATGATTTTGGCGCGCGGATCAAAGTTCTTGTAAACCCTGTGCCCGAATCCGAACAGCAGGCGCTTCTTATCCTTGGCTTCTGCAACGGCTTTCTTCACGTCACCTTTGTCATGGTCTCTGATGAACTCGAGCATCTCGAGCACTTCCTGATTGGCACCTCCGTGACGAGGCCCCCAGAGCGCTGCAACGCCAGCGCCGATAGAGGCGTAAAGGTTGGCGTGAGATGAGCCAACAATGCGAACCGTAGAAGTAGAGCAGTTTTGCTCATGGTCTGCATGCAGAATTAACAATTTGTTCATGGCATCAACCACTACCGGATCTGACATATACTCTTCTGTCACATTTCCGAAAGTCATATACAAGAAGTTGGTCACGTAGTCATACTTGTTCTGCGGATAAAGTACAGGATGACCTTTCATCTTCTTCATGATCATCGCACAGAGTGTTGGCATTTTTGCCAGCAGTCGGATGATGGTGAGGTTTACTTCGTCGGGACTTTTATTGGGGTTGAGCGAATCCGGGTAAAAAGAG
>CAZUHX010000053.1:0-13476 GCA_964620795.1 uncultured Chitinophagaceae bacterium | reverse complement strand
TGGCGACTGAAAAGCAAATTCAGCGAATATTCACAGGAGTCCTTTCGTGGCAATCACAGTGGTGCCGAAATAGCAGCAATGATGCTCAGGGATAATGGTATTTCTGATGTTCGCATCACTTCGGTTGATGGAACACTTACAGACCATTACAACCCTGCCGACAAAACGGTGAACCTTAGTGCCGATGTTTATCATGGTCGTTCAGTGGCAGCAGCAGCAGTGGCAGCTCACGAAGTTGGACATGCTGTGCAGCATGCACGTGCCTACCAGTGGCTGAGTATGCGCTCAAGTTTGGTTCCGGCTGTGAGTTTTGCATCCAAATACATGCAATGGATACTTTTGGCCGGAGTACTCACTATTAATGTTTTCCCATTTCTCCTACTGGCTGGAATCATTCTTTTCGCTATGACCACGATCTTTAGCTTTATAACTCTCCCGGTAGAGTTCGATGCTTCAAGACGCGCATTGGCCTGGTTAGAATCTTCAGGCGTGGTCTACCCACAAGAACACGATAAAGCAAAAGATGCGCTTAAATGGGCAGCCATGACTTATGTAGTAGCAGCAATTGGCTCATTAATGACTCTCCTTTACTACCTCAGCATTTTTCTGGGTCGCCGCAGGGATTAATCTGATCCGGCATCGATTTTCTTCTTTAGCTTTTGAGGCTGTCGAACTTCACTTCACTGTTGCGAAGCGCTAAGCCTTCAAATCTATGTTCAACACATTATCCTGCTCTTAAGTACAGATCTTCAAGAAAAAAATTCCCTTAAGTGGGATCAAACATATTCCACTGCCATAAGGGCCAAGATGTAAGGGCAAGATTGAAACTCCTTTACTGAGCCTTGTTAAAGGTTCTTGTAATAACTGACTTCCCCTCGCGGAAAATCTTTAGCATATAAATGCCGGGGGTTAAGTTGCTAATATTGACAGAAGGATCATTTCCTGCTCCAAATTGTTTTTGAAGCTGCAATTTCCCGATCATATTATAAACTTCAACTCTTGCTTCTTTGCGACTATCCAGACCAGAAAGTGATATGAAGTCTGAAGCAGGATTGGGGTAAACTTTAAATCCGGCATCTTCTTCACGATCCGGAGCAGAAACAGTACACGATATATCAAGGGTAATAGCTGCGCGGCAGTATATTGTTTGAACTGTATTTGCCGAATCACCTTCCAGCCAAAGAATCATTGCCGCATTTCCATTACCTGCAGTGCAAAAGGGAGAAACTCCCCACTTGATCAGCGAATTTTCTCCGGCACCCAGGGCAACAGTGCGAACTGTAGTAAAATTTGATGGTGTTATAGAGTAACATTGTTCTTTGTCACACAAAGTTGACTCCCAGGCAGAAGGAAGATTAAGTGAAGTATAACGCCATTTCAGGTTCTTACTAACAGCAGCATTATTGGTTGCATTCAATGACACAGTAAACTCTTCGTTAGGGATAGCAGCTGTGCTGATGATCAGAGAATCTCCGTTGATTGAAAGCAATGCACCTCCAGCAAACAAACAATTCACTAAAAGCAAAAGCGAAGCTGTGAAGAAGTAGTTCTTTTTCATAATAAGTGGTCTTAAGTCAAAGATAAACTATTGTATGCAAACAGCCGAAATAGATTCTCCCCAGAAAAAGCAAAAGGGGGCTCTCGCCCCCTTCGTAAAACTTTTGAAATCTGATTACTTAATAACGAGCTTGCGGGTAAGCGTGTTGTTTCCGCTAACCAGGCTTACCGTGTAAATGCCAGGCGCAAAGTCAGATGATTTCACATTGAGGAAACTGCTTCCACCTGAGAGTTCAGCAATATTTTGCTCAAATACATTCTGTCCAACAGAATTGGCTACCATTACTTTACCGCTTACTGAACCTTCCATATCAAGCTTGATGGTAAACTCCTCGGTTGCAGGATTGGGGAATACATCCATTCCGGATACACCTTCAATTTCACCAACTGAAGAAACGGTGAACATTTCCACATTGATATTATCAGCAAAGAAGTTGTCGCCATAATCTGAAAGACCGCGGAAGCGAACCAGAACATCCGGCTGCCCGACAAGGGAGTTTATTGCAACAGAATCATAAACCCAATCAGCAGCAACCGGTGCATAAGAAGTATTGGAACCCGTAGCAGGAGTCGCCACAGTAGCAAGGTCTGCTCCTGACTTTGACCAAACGGTAGTCCAGGTTGCACCGCAATTGATTGAAACATCAAGATCTACGCGATCATTAGAGCTTCCGTTCTGGAAAGGAAACTGCCTGTGAGCATGAGAAAAAGTAATCTTGGCGCGGTTTCCACCTGTACTTAAATCGACTTTGGGAAGAATAAGATTATCTTCTTCACCTGCAGCAGAAGCATAAAAGTACATTCTTACTGAGGCAGAAGAACCACTGGCGCCAACAGTACGGCGTGTCCAGCCTGCACCTGCATCAGGATTATCAACTACCCAGTTTGCAGGAGGGAAAGCCGCTGCTTCGAAGTCCTGTGTGATAGGAGCAGCTGCCGGAGCTGATGCTACATTGAGTATAAAGGCCTTGGCATCATTACCATTATTGAGATCGGCCTGGTTGTTGGGATTGATACACTTTGCTCTTAGCGTGTTAGAGCCTGAGGTGATTGTAACAGCAGGAATATTAACCGATCCTGAAGCTCCGGGAGCAAGATTACCATTCCATGGAGTGGTACTCTGCAAAACATTGTTTACATAAAATTCCACACTACAGTTGGTGAGTGGAGATGATCCGTTATTTCTGATACCTACAGTCGGATTAACGGTTGTAAGACAAACTACCCCGGGAACAGAACCACTTGAACCAAGCGGGCTAACCGTAGATGCTGCGGCATCATTCGGAAGCAGAATAGGAGTAGATATTGCACTCTGATGTACGGTCTTGGCTGCAAAGTTGCCTGCCGCATTATCATCCTGTATGAAAGCAACAATTGCTATCTGAGCTTTGTCGGCTACATATGTAGGAATGGGCGCACCAATATTGATGGTTTGAGGAGTTCCTGCTACCCATGTATCTGCGAGATTGGTTCCTGAAGGGCTTGGAATCATCTTGCGCATTACGCTGAAGAAATCCTTTTCACCGTTTGTGCCGGGGGGAACATCAAAACGAACTTCCTTCTCAACCAAGGCAAGACGAAGCTTGAGGCTGTTTGCTGCTCCGGAGTTGAAATTGGCAACGGGAGAAATATTAACTGAAATGTAAACACTGTCAGCATCAGAGGAAAACTGATGAACTACCGACATATTAAATGGGCTCGCCACATTGGCGCGATTATCAATAGCAGCCTGATTCAAATTGCCGACATTGTTGTCATTGGTTCCCGTAGTCCAGTCAAGACCGTCAAGCTGTCCCCAGGGAGCGAAGCCTACTGTGTAATAAGACAAGCGGGCATCGACCTCAGCAGGATTTACGTTGTAAAGAGGACCGGCAGAAGGTATATCTGCCTGATACTTGATCGCAATTATTTTGGAAGAGTTGCTGTTTAGCAAAGCGTTAAGGCCGGGATTGACTGCAGCACACGGGCCACAATTTTCACCTGTAAACTCTTCAAACAGCACCAGACGTTGCTGAGCTCCGACCTCGGTAAGAGAGGCTAAAGTCATTGCAGTGGCTGCAAGTGTGTAGAATACTTTTTTCATAAGAGGTTGGGTTAATAATCAAGCTAAGGAAATGTTTTTTCACCAATGCAACAACCCATTTATGTTAATCAGTGTCTAAACTACGTTCAGATTAATCCGCGATCAGCCAGGCTGGCAAACTGATTATGCCCCACTATGAGATGATCTAAAAGATTGATTTCAAACAACTTACAAGCCTCATTCAATTTTTTGGTAAGTGAAATATCTGCAGCACTGGGCTCTAAATTTCCGGAAGGATGATTGTGGGCAACTATGAGGCCGCTGGCCTGATGATCAAGGGCAAATCTCAGAATCATCCTTACATCGGCAACTGTGCCGTTTATGCCTCCGATTGAAATCGTTTTTCTGCCCAATACCCTGTTGGACCGGCTGAGTACCATGGCGTGAAATTCCTCATGATATAGATCCGTAAGACTCGGCCCGATCAAATTGAAAGCATCTTCGCTGGATTTTACCGTATAGCTTCGCTCGGCAGATTCAGGTTTCCGGCGACGGCCAAGTTCTAAGGCTGCCAATAAGGTCACCGCCTTTGTATCACCCAGACCTTTCACAAGAATCTTCATCTCTTCTGCAGACATCCGAGCCAACCTGTCCAGTGATTCTCCTTTCCGAAGTAACTCTCTCGCAAGATCAAGGGCAGTCACCCCTTTCATTCCGGTCCTTAGCAGAATTGCGAGCAATTCAGCATCAGATAAGGCATTTCTCCCCTTCAAAAGAAACTTTTCTCTGGGTCGGTCATCCTCCGCCCAGGCTCTGATGGGTAATCCAGATTCCATAACACAAATTTAATTTATTCATTTTTTTTATTGCGTATACTAATCGCTTAAATGAAAATAATTTACATTTCCATTTATAATCTCAAGTAATGCAGCAGTCTTTACAAACCGTCGACTACCTGGTATTCTTACTTTATTTTGCAGTTGTTGCCGGCTTCGGTTATTATATCTACCGCCTCAAGCAAGCCAAAGAGCAGAATTCAGGCGATTTCTTTCTGGCCGAAGGAGCACTCAGTTGGTGGGCCATTGGTGCCTCTCTGATCGCTTCCAACATCAGCGCAGAGCAATTTATAGGAATGAGCGGAGCCGGCTTCAGCATGGGCCTGGCCATTGCCAGTTATGAGTGGATGGCCGCTGCTACCCTGATCATCGTGGCTGTTTTTTTTATGCCGGTGTATCTGCGCAATAAGATTTACACCATGCCTCAATTCCTCAGCTCGCGATACAATGAAACCGTTGCCCTGATCATGGCCGTTTTCTGGCTTCTGCTTTATGTAGTGGTTAATCTCACTTCCATCCTTTATCTCGGTGCACTGGCCGTGAGCAGCATTTCCGGTTTTCCTTTATTGCTATGCATGGCCGCTCTTGCATTGCTTGCACTGTTCATCACTCTTGGAGGAATGAAAGTGATCGGCTACACCGATATAATTCAGGTATTTTTTCTGATCCTCGGCGGATTGGCCACCACTTATCTTGCTTTTGATCTGCTGGCTCGTCAACATGGATTGAGCGGATGGATAGAAGGTCTAAGCTATAGCTACCGGCAGGCCGGAGACCATTTTCATATGATTCTGAAACGAGATCATCCACACTTTATAGATCTTCCCGGACTGACTGTTCTTCTTGGAGGTATGTGGATCGCCAATTTTAGTTATTGGGGATGTAATCAATACATCACACAGCGCGCTTTGGGAGCCAGCTTACCTACCGCCAGGGCCGGAATTTTGTTTGCAGCATTTCTCAAACTGCTCATGCCTGTTATCGTAATCTTGCCCGGTATCGCCGCATGGGTACTTTCTTCAGATCCGGCTTTTGCCGAAGCCCTGAAAGACAATGGAGAGATTCAGCCCGATCGCGCTTATCCTGTTCTTCAAACTCTTCTTCCTGCAGGTTTGAAAGGACTTTCATTTGCTGCGCTAACTGCTGCAGTAGTGGCTTCACTGGCAGGAAAGGCAAACTCGATTGCAACAATATTCAGTTATGATATATATAAAAAAATATTTAATCAAAATGCAGATGAAAAAGAACTGGTTAATACGGGTAGAGTCACCATTGCTGCGGCGCTCCTTCTTTCGGTTCTGATTGCACCCTTTTTAGGAATCGGTGAAAAAGGCGGTCTACAATATATTCAGGAGTACACCGGATTTCTGAGTCCGGGAATATTCGCCATGTTCCTCTTAGGAATGTTTTGGAAAGGCGCCAATAGCCGTGGTGCTCTTTTTGCCACACTTGGCGGCTTTGCCTTTTCTGTTTTGCTGAAATTTCTTCCTCAATTTATTGATCTGCAGTTTTTGGCAGCATCAGGCTTCAGCGTGCCTAATCCAGACGGGCTCTATGAAATCCCTTTTATGGATCGCATGGGATTTGTTTTCATGTTTTGTATGGCAGGAATGTGGTTGCTTGGAGGCAAGGAAGAAAACAGGGCGTTTAAAACCGATGCCGTTGATTTCCGTGTCTCAGGACCCTTCCTGGCAGGCTCTTTGCTGGTAGCAGGTATTCTGACAGGTCTTTACGGTTACTTCTGGTAATCAGGGCAGATTGATGGTTCTTGTTCTGCCGTTTACTGTAAGTAAGGCCTGGTCATCACAAGAACCATTGCCGTAATCAAGTCTTCTGCTCGGACGACCCGCAACATCTATCTGCATAATACCCTGTGTAAAATGACGTCGGCAGGCCAGGTTTCTGATTAAAGGTTCAATCACCAAAACAGTATATGCATTTCCGGAGGCATTGATACCGGTGGCGGTTCCTGTGATGCTGTATACATCATCTGTGCGTATGCTGGTTGCCGAGCCTGCTATCCAGCTGCGGGTTCTGGAGGAATTGCGGGAAATGGTTCCACCTCCATTGGGAAGATCAATCTGAATAGAAGCCTGTACATCAAATTGAGGAAAGCCCAGGGAGTCGGTTCCCGTATTGGTTACCGTGCGGCTGCCGCTTACCTGAGCATCATTTACAAAGTAGTTATCGTAAGTGATAGAGACCACGGTTCCTGCATCCCTGTACGCTCCTGTATATGTGGCAATGATTTTACCGCGGCGCATTCTCCCGTCATTACCCGTGCAATTGACAGTTCCGAAATCGATAGTAACCATTCTCGGAAAACTTACAGTATCTCTGCTCACCGTAGCACAGGATGATAGCAGTGTAGCTTCTTCATCCATTTTGTAGGTCTGCAGGCTGCCGCTCACCGCTACTTCATCAACCATGTTCTGCACGTCATTGTCATACAACTCTGCCATCGAGTTGTTGGATGCGGTCTGTAATATTTCTGCTGTAAAGAGTTCGTCTTTCCTGCAGGAAGATAAAGCAAGGATGGAGAATGCAAGGCTGCCGATAATGATGTTTTTCATTTTATGCTGTGTTTTTACTTAAGACTTGTCAAACTACTGATGGTTTAAATTAAAATAGAAATGACAGCCGGTTTCTGATTGAAGATATATTAAAATACTTGTAAAATTAAACCATAGTCACTTTCAGGAAACAGCCCGGTATCTGGATCCGGGAAGCGCAATGATCAGATTGTCGAGTTCAAGTTCAAGAAGAATTTTAGAAACCTCATGCCCGGCAAGACCACTACCCCAGATGATTTTATCTATGTGAATGACACCCTCACGCTGAATAATACCGAGCACATTCTCCTCAGGAATCCCCAGTGCCAGTTTCATTTGCCGGCCTTCTGTTCTCCGGGGTAAAAAAGCTGTTGTCCAGTTCATTTCCTCTGCCAGCTGTGCGGCAGAGGTGCACAACATCGCTTTATGTGTTCGCACCAGATCCAGACAACCTCTGCTCATCGTATCGTTGATTCGACCTGGTAAGGCAAACACCTGTTTATTGTAGGAGGATGCAAGTTGAGCCGTAATCATTGCTCCACCTCCGCTGTCACTTTCTACCACCAAAAGAGCATCACAAAGCCCTGCCACAATCCGGTTGCGCATCGGAAAGTTATGCGGCATCATTTCATCCTGAACAAAATATTCGCTCATCACTGCCCCTTCATTTTCCATTCTTCCGGCAAGTTTACGATGAGCCCAGGGATACACCTTATTGAGACCATGGCCCATCACACCCATGGTATTCAAACCATATTGTAAAGCTGCTTCGTGGGCCGCTGCGTCTATGCCATAGGCAAGTCCGCTGAGGATCAGCAAATTCGGATCTGCAAGTGATTCTATCCATTCTCGGCAAATCTGCCGGCCATAATCGGTACACCGCCTCGTTCCTACTACCGCCAGAATTCTGGGCAGCTCCCAGACCGGCTTTCCGCGGTAGAACAACACAAGAGGAGCATCCGGACATTCGCGCAATCGAAGAGGATAATCAGCATGACCTACAAATACATATCTGATACGCTGTGCCTTCATCAGATTAAGCTCCCGTTCTGCGAATTGAAGAGCAGGCTCCATCCCTTGCTTCACCAATCGGGCTCTTTCCGGACCGATCAATGGTACTTTCTTCAACTCGTTAATCCCCATTCTGAATACTGCAGAGGCCGAGCCCGCGCTGATCAGAAGCTGCCTGGCAATTTGTAAACCTGTCCCCTGAATACGGACCAGCGCAAGTTCAAACACGGCTTCAGAACTAAATTCCATTTACTCCTTATCATTGCTGCCGAAAAGCAGAAACGCAAAGTATATGAACAGAATTTTAAGTATTGCACTTTTAAACGTTTATCTTCTCCAGTCAGCTGATATTTTAACAGCTAATGGCCTTCCGGAAAACAATTACCAAACCGGAGCCAACGCCTGGTACTGGAAAAACAGAAAACCTTATGAAGGCTATTGGCAGCAGGATGTTCATTACACCATTCATGCCATTATAGATGAAAGTTCAGACATCATTCGCGGCAAAGAAAGACTGAAGTATTTCAACAATTCGCCTGACACCCTGTATTTCGTGTATTTCCATCTTTATCAGAATGCATTCCAGCCGGGCTCATATCTCGATAATCTGCAGCTGCATAATGATGTGCACGTGAAATACGGAAAGTATGAAAGAGAAAAACTGGGTATAGAAATTGATTCGCTTTATGCAGAAGGCCAGAAGTTAAAAACAGAAACCGACAATACCATCATGAAAGTCTGGCTGCCTTCACCTTTGGTACCAGGGGGGCAACAAACATTTGATATGCAATTTCATACCTATTACGATGGCGGATCTACACGCAGAAGGATGAAGAAGTACCGCTCCGGCAAGTTTAATCACTACAATGGTTGCCAGTGGTATCCCAAGATCACCGTTTATGATCACAAGTTTGGCTGGTGCACTGACCAGCATCTTAATCGTGAGTTTTACGGTGATTTCGGGACTTTTGATGTAACACTTGATTTTGCATCCAATTATGTGGTAGAAGCAACAGGTGAGTTGCTCAATGAAAAAGAGGTGCTTCCTGACACGCTCAGGGAAAAACTTGATCTGAAAAATTTTAAAGACAAAGTCTGGGATTCGCCGGCTTCAGAAATTACTCCATACCGCAAGGGAGAAAGAAAAATATGGAAATATCATGCCGAAAATGTGCATGATTTTGCCTTTACCGCAGATCCTGCCTATCGCATCGGAGAAGCACAATACAAACAAGTAAGATGTATCGCTGTGGTTCAGGAGCCACATGCCTCGGGCTGGCAGGATGCGGCTGCTTACACGGCCCGAATTATTCAGGTGTTTTCTGAAGATTTCGGTATGTATGAATATCCTAAAATGGTCGTGGCCGATGCTGCAGACGGAATGGAGTATCCCATGATCACTTTAGACGGCGGAAAAGATCCTGACTACCGCGGATTGCTGATCCACGAAATAGGTCACAATTGGTTTTATGGGATGCTGGGAAACAATGAGACCTACCGGGCCATGCTGGATGAAGGCTTTACTCAGTTTATCACATCCTGGGGAATGGAAAAACTGGATGGCCCCAATGTGATTTCAACACCATCTAAAAACAAATATGTAAAACGATTTGAGGAGCCGGTACCCGTGAGAGACAGTAAGGTTTATTATGGATATATGCAAGATGCTGTAAGATATGCCGATCCTGCAATCAATACACATTCCGATGGTTTCAACGGGGCTTTAGGTCAGGGTGGAGGATACAGACACGTTTATGCAAAAACCGCTACTATGCTGTATAATCTTCAATATGTGCTGGGCGATTCGCTCTTTCTGCAGGCCATGCAGCATTATGTGAAACAATGGAAGTTCTGTCACCCGTATCCTGAGGATTTCAGAGAAAGTATTATCCGTTTCACCAAGGCAGATCTCAATTGGTTTTTTGATCAGTGGATGGAAACAGATAAAAAAATTGATTATGCCGTCGGAAAAATAAAAAAGGGTAAATCTGAAGACGAGTATGTCGTTCAGTTTAAACGAAATGGCCGAATGCAGATGCCGATTGATTTTCAAATCATTTCAAAAAAGGGTGATACTTCCGCTTATTACATCCCGAACACCTGGTTTGAAAAGAAAACAGATGCCACCATTTTGCCCCGCTGGATCGGATGGGACAAACTTCAACCCACTTATGAAGCAAGACTGAAAGTAAATGGAGGTATCCGCGATATTATCATTGACCCATCCAACCGTTTGGCCGATATCAACATGCTGGATAACAGAAAAAAACAAAAACCCGAGATTCGATTCGATAGTAGGATTTTTCCTTATCCCGAGTGGAAAAAGTATCGCTTTTATATCAGACCTGATCTGTGGTACAATAGCTATGATGGCATCAAAGCCGGAATTCATATTAATGGAAATTATATGAATAATATACATTTAATTCATTTCTCGGCATGGGTAAACACACACTTCCCGCAGGGAGGACTATATGAGCCCACATTAAACACAGATATGCGGGCAGGTTGGTTTTCCTACCTGTTCAGATACAGTACCCCCACAGACCGTTTATTTCGGGGAGGAACATTTTTTTATGAAAGCAGATGGCTTGACGGATACGAAATGTACCGTATGGGACTGCAGCAGGAACTGCCAAAAAACTTTTACGCTTCCATTGATGTGAAGGCATTTACAAGACCCAAAGAAGCATGGAGAAATTATCTGCTCTATCCCTCCGAATGGGATGCTGTTTTTGAAAACAGACAAGCTTTTAATACCTCAGTAAATGCCATGCTGGGTTATCGTTATTCAGCGGAAAAGTCATCGGGTAAACTGGAAATGAGAATACGTTCCTCCTGGTTGTTCAGCGGATTCGATTACCACTACGCAGAAGCAGAGCATATCAACCGGACTTCTTTCTGGAAATTTGATTTGAGGAGCAGAGCCTATATGCGATTTACAACCGGAAGTTCTCTACCTTCAGAGTCAGCGCTATTTCTTGCCGGCGAAAATCCGGAGGAAATGATGGAAAATAAATATACAAGGGCTGCCGGTTGGATACCACCTTCATGGGTTGGAACTTATGGAAACTCCGTTAATCATTTTCATGCAGGAGGCGGCCTGAATCTCAGAGGATATGCGGGGTATCAGGCATGGGATCTACAAAACAACGGGCAGAGCATGGCTACTTATAAAGGCCGTTCGGGTATGTCGGTGAGTGCCGAACTTGATTTCAATCGGCTGGTACCTGTAAAAAACAAATTTCTTAAAGAAACATTCTCTTTGAATACCTATCTGTTTAGTGATGCGGGAGTGATTTCTCTGAACAATGAACAAATCGGAAAATTCAGAATGGATGCCGGGGCAGGAATGGTGTTCACCATCAAGAGATTTGGCCCGTTTCAAAGGATAAATCCGCTGAGCATAAGATGCGACTTTCCGTTTTTTCTTAACCGCCCTCCTGAATCAGAAAAGTATCTGCAATTCCGCTGGGTTCTGGGGATCAGCCGCAGTTTCTGATTTACAGAATATTGCCGGTTTGTTCCTTGATCTTTTCAAGTTCATCCTTCATGCGAACCACCAGTTTTTGCATGCCTGCATGATTGGCTTTCGAGCCAATGGTATTGATTTCCCGGCCCATTTCCTGGGCAATGAAGTTCAACTTTCTCCCTTTTTGTTCTTCATTGTTGGTGCATACTTCTTCAAGATAGCTGCAGTGTTCGCCGAGGCGGCTTAATTCTTCACTGATATCCAGCTTTTCCAGATAATAAATCAGTTCCTGTTCAAACCTGTTCTGATCTATTTTTTCAGATTCCAAAAGTGAAGAAATATTTGTGTTGATTCTGGAGCGCACATCCTGTAAACGGTCATGATCCATTGCGATGAGTTCATTTCTCATTTGCCCGATCAGTCTGTTCTTTTCAAGCAGATCGTTTTGAATCACTTTGCCTTCCCGCACACGAAAAAGGTCAAGTTCCTGCAATGCATTGCGGAAGACATTAAGAAGAGTTTCCTTTTCCTGATCAGTGGCCTCTTCCTGAGACTCACCCATCACGTCAGGAAGACGCAGCAGGGAGGCAAACAAATCCTGGGAGGATGCTCCCACCTCATCGGCAACCGCTTTGAGGGATTGGTAGTAAGAAATCAGCAGTGTTTTATTGATTGACACTTCTGACTCGCCGGCGCTTTGTTCAATACGGAGAGAGATGTCTATCTTACCTCTTTGCAAGGTTTGGGTAGCCAGATTTCTCCATTCATACTCCAGCTGCCTGTATTTCCCCGGCAATCTGACACTCAAATCAGAGCCTCTCTGGCTGTTCAGCGAACGCACTTCTATGTTAAACATCTTGTCTGCAAGCTGAATGGAAGACTTGCCAAATCCTGTCATGGAACGAATCATTCCTGGGCTTTTTTTGTATGTGATGAGGAACTACCGGTAAAGGAAACCAGATAAAGTCCCGTGAAGATAAGCAAGGCAGCCAGTATTTTGGTGGGGGTGATCCTGTCTTTCCCCCATAGTACTGCAATGAGACTTGCTACCAGCGGCTGTAAATAAATATAAGCACCTACCAGCGTGGGGCCTACTTGTTCCAGTGCCAGTATATTGAGCAAATAGGCAAAAAATGTAACTCCTATTACCACAAACGCAAGAGCGCCCCAGGCTTCCGGCCCAAATGTCTGCCAATCTATTTCGGCAAATTGGCTATAACCAAGCAAAAAAACTGGAAGGAGGCCGCAAATGAAGACCCAGCGAATCACGGTGAGAGGCTGATATTTCTGCATCAGCGGTCTCACCATAACCAGATAAATGGCATAGGAAGTTGCATTAAGAAAAATCAGAACATCACCTGCGGAAGTTGCAGAGCTGAAAGACAAACCTTTCCCTGCGATGATGATTCCGGCGCCTGCCAGGCCTAAAACAATACCAAAGAGCCTTACCGCCGAGGCCTTTTCTCTATTTAGCAAAAAGGAAAAGACATAAACAAGCATTGGCGTCATAATCATGATCAGCGAGGCGTTGATGGGATTGGTCATGCTAAGCCCCAGAAAAAAAAGTTCCTGATTGATCACCACGCCAAACAATGCGCAGGCAAAAAACAGAGGCAAATCACGCAAAGCCGGTTTCTCTGAAGAAAGGAGCCCGTGCAACAATGAAAATAAAATGGAAACTGAAGCTACTCTGATCAGTATTGCACCAAATGGTTTTACGTACTGAGGCATCAGAATTTTGCTGATGGTAAAGCCCGCGCCGTAGAGAACATTTACAGTAAACAAATAAAAATGCGCCCTAAGTTGTCTCATCCCGGATCAAATATACGGCAATCGAATGGGCACAAGGAATAGACTAAAAACAGGGACTTGCTGCAAAACTTTTAATTTTGGGTCATGATCCTGAACAATATACTGGAAACCATTGGTCACACTCCACTGGTTCGACTCAACAGAATTGGTAAAGACAAGACCAAGGCAACTCTTGTAGCTAAAGTTGAATATTTCAATCCCGGAAATTCCATC
>CAZUHX010000052.1:1218-13767 GCA_964620795.1 uncultured Chitinophagaceae bacterium | reverse complement strand
GTTAAAGCGAACGCTCCGGCTGCATCAATTAGAGCTTTCCCTCTTTGTGTTTGCTGTATATCAGCTGGCAGGTTTTATCCATGGCTTTAAAAATGGCCGCATCAATTTTAGGTGATTGCGCAATGCTCGTTAAAGTGGCCACAGCCAGCCAGAACGTCTCATTCTCCTGTCTTCCGACCCTTTCAACAAAATTGATCTGTTTGCTCCCTTTGGGAGATTCCGATACAATAACCTCCTCTGTTTCTTTATCTATAGCAAAAAGCATATGTATGTTTTTTATATTAACAAAATGTTGTTTTAATCATGATGATGACATCTTCCGCTGGCACTTTTAGTATTGAGTCTGCATCTGCTTCCACTCTTGGTTGTGCCGGTACATTGCCTGGCAGGCATATCGGAAGAGGCAGAAGAGCTTCTGCTTGTATTACCGCTGCAACAATTGCGCCCTACCGTTCGGTCGTGTATTTTACATGTACAGCTGTTGGATTTGCTTCTGTTGCAAGGAAGGCACAACAACTGAACATTATAAGACTCGCTCGAACCACCACAGGAAAAAGGTTGAATATGATCGTATTCCAGATTTAAAGTGCTGCCACAACACTGACAGCGACCGCCATCTCGTGCATACACTATTTTTTTGGTGGTTTCAGAAATGTGCCTGCTCTGGGCGAAGCAATAAATACTTAGAACCAGAAGGCTGAGTATAAATATTAATTTTTTCATCATGCGAATTATATCCAGAATGTCTTAATTACAAATCAGAGCTTAACAAAGAGTCTGAATCTGTTCTTAGGCAAAAGTATATTATTCTTTGCAAGCCCGGCAGACTGCAAGCCTGAATTACTTGTCTATCACCATGAGCTTCTGCCCCCGATGCTTGCGCAAATGCGCCCTGATCGCCTTGCGCGACTCCGGATGATCTTCCATGGGTCTGATCTGCTCTAGCAGCGCAGCTGCCGGCTTTCCCTCCATCTCTGCAGGCATGTAATAACCGATCCCGCGGAATCGATTGTCTTCTACCCAGATCAAGGATTTTTCGCCCGGATGTAATCCCTCACCGGGCAATAAAAAGCTCCGGAATGGAAATGAATAGGTAAGCAAAGCTTTCTCTACCTGCTTGTTGTGCCGTTCCAAAAAAGAGGCATCAGGAATTTCTCCCGCCTTGCGCAACAATTGTCTTCCGGCATTGATCCCGTATTTTCCGAGCAGATCTCCCAGCGCCTTGCGCGCAGATACATAAGACTGAAACTCCAGCGGATAAAAAAGATCCTGCTCTGTCACGATGCGCTCAAGTTTCAGCTCCAAAGCGCCCTGTGCATCGGCCTCGGCGCGAATGCCAAAAGCCCGTTGCGTTGTTTTAAGCGGCTCGTTAAAGGGCGCTGAGCCCTGCTGCATGCGCTCGATCCAAAGTAAGCGCGCAATCAGTTCATTGGGCGCAGGTTCAAAATCTATCTGAACGGCCGTAGCAAAAGGATTGGCCGGATCCGGATTTTTTTCAAAACCGGTGATGGTCTTGTAGGCCGCCTTGCGCAAATTCTTTCCGTGGTCCATACACAGAAGTGCTCCTGCTGCATTCCTCAGAAAAAAGATCCCGGGGCTTTCCGGCAGTTTTACAATTTCGGCAAAAGGCAGCTGCGGCGGCAGCAGATCGGGATCAAGTCCGCTCTGCAACTCATGATACATCCAGCGCACAGCCTCTTCTCTTTCCATAATCATACCCAGCAAAACAGCCGTGGCTTCGGCATCTCCCAGTGCACGGTGGCGCCCATGATTGGGAATGCCCAGCGCAGTGCATACACTGTCGAGCCCATAACTGCTCAGTCCGGGGAAAGCCTTCTTCGCCAGATTGATGGTGTCGGCCTGCGGACAATCAAAAGAGATCTGCAAGCGCCGGAATTCATTGCGCAGAATATTGAAATCAAAACGCACATTGTGCGCCACAAAAACAGCCTGCTGTGTGAGACGAAGCACCTCCTCATGAATATCCTTAAAACCCGGAGCATTTTTTACCATGGCTCCGGTAATACCGGTCAGCTTAGATACATAAGGGTCAATCGCACGACCCGGATTAACAAGACTCGAATACTTCTCAAGAACTTCTTTTCCGTCGTGCAGGACCACTGCCACCTCTATCACCCGGTCTTCGGCGAGTCGTCCGCCCGTGGTTTCCACATCGACCACGGCATAGAGGCTGGGAGCTTGATCTGTCAAAGCTTGCTGTTCTTGTGTATCAGGAAGGAATAGAACCGAAAACGGCCAGGTAATGGGTCACACTTCCGCCAAGCACAAACAGATGCCATACCGCATGGTGATAAGGAATTTTTTTGTTGGTGTAAAAAATCACCCCCACCGTATAGCAGAATCCGCTGGCGAGCAGCAGGTAAAAAACATGCGCCGGCATTTGCTCCATGATAGGACGTATGATAAATACTGCCATCCATCCCAGACCGAGATAAGCGGCGGTAGACAGTTTTTCGTATCGGCCGGTGAAGAAGATTTTAAAAATGCAGCCTAAGCCAATGATGCTCCACAAGATGCTTAGAAAAAGAGTAGAGGTATCCTTGTCAAGATAATGCTGCACCAGCGGAGTATAACTGCCGCCAATAAGTAAAAAAATGCTCATATGATCGAAGATGCGCATGATGCGTTTGGTCTTTTGATGCTGTATGCCATGATACAAAGTAGATGACATATAAACGAGCAAAAGCGAAAAGCCGAAGATGGCCGCTGAGATGGTGAAACTGAATGAAGCATGCGTGGCACTGTATGCCAAAAGCACCGGAATCGCCACAATAAAAAAGAGCGTTCCCAATCCGTGCGTAATGGCATTGGCCAGTTCGCGGTTCAGATGATTGAGATGCCCGCTGAGTTGTTCGGCGAGCTGATCTGCATGAACCTTATCGCGCAGGTACTGAAGTTCTTCCTGCAGCTTATGCATTTGCTCGCGCAGATGTTGCGGATCTATCGCGTCTTTGAGTTCTTTGAATTCCATGGAAAGCGGTTGCTGTTGTAAAGATACACAGATGGGACATAAAGCTGGGCTAATTTAGATGAACAGGCTGTGGCCCTTCGGGCACGGGCTGTACAGGGCTTCGCTCTCGCTGCGGCCGCGGCAGGGCAGCAAGCCCGGGCCGGTTCATTTTAATACTTGTATCAGCTGCCCTGCCGGGGCTGGCTTCGCCACCCTTCCCATCCCTCACAGAAGCCTGCGGTTATATACAGTTGCCAAAAACACTTGTCGGAAAATCCCATATGTGCGGCAGCAACAAATCATGAAAGCACATTTGAGGGCGTTCTGCTTTATATTGCAATGATGATTCCGGGCAAGAATTTATTATCCCGCCGCTCTTTACCGGGCCTGCTTGCAGTAATTCCCGCTATGGCTCTGGCAATCAAACAGCTGCGCGAACCCGATCTCTGGTGGCAACTGCGCACCGGCGAATGGATTCTTCAACACGGCCGGGTGCCCGATCAGGATCCCTTTTCCTTCACTTTCTCCGGAGCAAGCTGGATCAATATCAAATGGGGCTCTGAAGTTGTTCTCGCCCTGCTCAGCCATCTCGGCGGACCCGAATGGATGTTGATTCCGCAATTGCTGGCCTCGGCAGCTCTTGTCTTTCTTCTCTATGCCTTGCTCCGCTTGTGGGTACCCCCAGCTGAACGATCTCCGCTCTTTTATCTGCTCCTTCCATGTGCTGCCATCACTCTCCTGCTTGGCACCGCCTACCGAATGAACGGTCGTCCGGAGCTTTATACCCATGTACTCAGTCTGCTCATGATCTTCTTGCTGGAACGCGCAAAAGTGAAACAAGACCGAAGCCTGCTGCTGCTCCCCCTCCTGCAGCTGTTTTGGGTAAACCTGCACGAAGCCTTTGGTATGGGTCTGGTCATTACTGCGGCCTATTCCGCCGAAGCTTTGGTGGGCATGCGTTTCCCCCTTCGCAGCATTCCGGTCAAACAACTGGCTCTGCCTCTGTTGCTGCAGTTCGCGGCCGTGTTTGTAAACCCCTACGGACTGCAAATGCTGCTGAAACCACTCGAGATTTTTGGTCAGCTCTATACCAACCAATACACCACCGAACTGCTGGGCATCTCCCATGCCGCCTGGTGGAAACGCGAAGCCCTGATTTTTATCGCGCTCTGGATCTGCTTACCCCTGCTTGCTCTTTTGCATCACTTCCTTTTGCGTCGCAGCCTCAAAGACCTTGCTGCCTCCATTTGGAAAGAACACGGCCTTGCCTATCTGCTGCTGATGATTGCATTCAGCTACCTGGGAATCACGGCTTACCGAAATCTGGTGTTCCCCATCCTGCTGCTGATTCCGGCGGTGAGCTTGCTGTTGTACCGCTTACTGAAGCGCGGCGCCTGGCCCACATGGCTGCCCTGGCTGGGACTGGCGCCCGTACTCACATTTCATCTCTGGCTGCTGGGCGGCGGTTTTTATAAAGCCTCCGGCAATCGCGATCACTATGGCCTGGGCATCTGGCCACTCAACAATCCGCTGGGTGCAGCCGAATATCTGGAGAAGCACGGATACAAGGGAGAGAAGATTTTCAGCGACTACCTGAGCTCGTCTTATCTGCTGTGGCGGCTGCAGCCCGATTTCAAAACCTTCATTGATCTCCGGGATCTGGATGTGTTTCCCGCATCCTTCTTTGCACTGTTTTCCGAAACGGTAAACGATCCTGCCGTGTTTGATAGTCTGGATGCCGCACAGAGTTTTGACAAGGTGGTACTTTATCGGCCGCAGTTTCAAAACCTGCACCGGCATTTGTATGAAAGCGGTCGTTACCGGCTCGTGTATGCCGATGCGGTAGCTGCTGTTTATGCCAAAGGCGATAGCGCTGCGCCTGCAACATTCAGCCTGATCAGAAAAACCGAAGAGCCCGGTATGGCTTCCCGATGGCTCAACAAACTGTTTTATCCCGCCTATCAAGGCATGTCGATGATGCCCGGAGATCAATATGCGGCAGGTATTTCATTCTGGCTTGGGCTGGGCAGGCGCGATGAAGCGGGCAAGTTGCTGGAACAAGCATTGAAAGAAGCAGGAAACACGGCACAAGTGCTGGAAGCGGCAGGGCAATTGCTCTATGCCGAAGCGATGGGCTTGCCAAACGAGCTTCGCGGGCAGCGGCTGCAGCAGGCATGGCAGTATTTTGGGAAGGCGCTGGAAACCGATGATGCCTACATTCCTGCGCAGATGGGTATGGGCGCTGTGCGGTTTCAGCAGGGGCGGTATGCCGAGGCTTTTGAAGCTTTTGAGCAGGCCGCCGCACAGGATCCCGAAAATCTGCAGGCGCATTTGTTTGCGGCAGAAGCCTGCAAAGCTTTGCTAATGAAAGAGCCGGGCAACATAAACCTTCAGGATGCATTGATAAAAGCTTATGAAAAGGCATGTAAAATCAATCCGGACAATCCCATGCTGGAGTTGAACCTTGCGATGGCCTGGCTTAGAAAAGGCAATTGCAGCAAAGCGCTTCCCGTTCTGGAGAAATGCGCGGGATTCGGGGGCTTCAGCCCTGCCGACCGCAAGGCATTAGAAGAGGCTTTGCGTCGCTGCCAGGCGGAATCGGGAGGCTGATCGGGGCAAAAAAAGTTAAAAAAAACAGTGCTTTGGCCGCTTTGGACTGGTATGGCTGCTCAAAGGCATTAGATTTGTTTGAACCTGATTAAAACATTTTATAACCAAAACCAAACCCCATGAAGAAGCTTTTTCTGATGCTGGTTCTTGCAGGTGCTGCCGCAACCGGCTACAGCCAGGACGCGCCGAAGCCCGTAGATCCCAACGCGCCTGAGCTCAAGTTTGAGAGCACAACCCTGGACTATGGCACCATTCAGCAGGATGCCGATGGCAACCGCGAATTTAAGTTTGTCAATACCGGCAAAACACCCCTGATCATTTCAAGCTGCCGCGGATCCTGCGGTTGTACTGTTCCCAAGTGCCCCACGGAGCCTATTCTTCCGGGAGCAAAAGGTGTAATCAAAGTACATTATGACACACATCGTGTAGGACCTTTCACCAAAACAGTTACCGTGACTTCAAACGCCAAGAATGAAAACGAGACTTTGAAGATTACCGGAACTATTCTTGAAAACAAAACAGAAGGCGCTGCTGCACCTGCTGCGGGAGGCAAGTAATTGCTTTACCCAAAATGATAAAAAAGCCGCCTCGCAAGAGGCGGTTTTTTTATGCCTATATACAAAGGGGAATAATGATTTTGTATTGCTGATCCATCTGCACCGCCTTAACGGAGATTGAGAGCGGCAGACTCTTTCACTGCAAATGAGCGGCTATGAACTGAGCACAGTAATCTTTGATCAATATCCTTACCTGCCTGAACTGCTCCCTGACTTCTTCTTCTGTTCCTATCGCCTTTGCGGGATCCGGAAAGCTATGATGAAATTTCTGTGCCTTGCCCGGAAACACAGGACAATGCTCTTTGGCATTGTCGCAAACTGTAATCACAAAATCAAAGACCATTTGATCATAGTCTTCTGTTTTGTTTGAGGTTTGGTTTGAAATGTTGATGCCGTCTTCCTGCATGGCGGCAACGGCTCGGGGGTTCAGGCCGTGAGCTTCAATTCCCGCGCTGTATACCTCTGCTTTATCTCCTGCAAAATGGCGCAGATATGCTTCTGCCATCTGGCTTCTGCAGCTGTTTCCGGTACAGAGTACCAGAATTTTCTTAGGTACTGTCATACGAACAACCAAATGATGTTGATTATACAGAACTTCGGATCAAAGCCGAAGATGAGTTGTAATACAACAACTGATGTTGTAATGATAATGGGCTTTTTAAATCTGATTAAAAAAGATTTCATGAACAGCAGATTTTCTTTGAAACAAGCTTTTCTGAAAGGCCTGTAAAATAGTTTTTAATTTTTTCAATCGCTTTTTCATCGAGACAATAACAAATGGAGTTTCCCTCTATGTTTCCTTTAATCAAGCCGGCATTTTTTAGTTCTCTCAAATGCTGCGAAACCGTAGGTTGAGCAAGCGGTAATTTATCTACGATATCACCGCAAATGCATGAATCTACTTTAAGTAAGTATTCGATGATGGCCACCCGCGCGGGATGCCCGATGGCTTTGGTCATTACCGCAATGGACTTTTGTTTGTCTGTATAATGATCTGTTTTTGATGCACCCATAATATTATTACATTTTAATATTGCAATATTACGATAAATAGAACAATCTCAAAAAATAAAAAACTCTCTCTGAAGTACATTACCGAATCTATGCTCGCCGCAAAACAGTTTAATATTCATTCAGTCACTGGTAGTATGGGCCTTCAGACAAGCAGTAGAACTGCAAATGGAAACTTTGTTGTTGATTATTTTGGGCAAAGCCTATCCGTGAGCCATCCGTATAACCACCATCGCACATGTCTTCCTTTCCGCAATTGAATGGCGGCATAAATAGAAGAAGCGAGTTCCAAAAGATTAAAAAGCAAAATTATAACCAAATAAACAATATATGTTTTGCTGATTTCTTCGGAGGTAAACAGTATTCTAAGCGTCCAGCCAAAGCCAAAACTGTTCAAGAAGAGCATAGAAATCTGTGAAAGCAAAACTTGCGTACAATGCCAGCGCACAAAATAGGAAGAGCGGCGATTGCTCAGATAAAAGATGATACAGGCCAGCAGATTAATAAACGGAAACGGCAAACCGGCAATAACGGCTACCAGCGACATCAGGTAGCCGTTGGATGCGGCCTCTGCCTCATGTTCCTGAGGTTCATCACTTTCTGGATCAATTGCTAAAGTCCCTTGCTGATGTTCCATAACCAATTCAGCAGAATCAAAACGACCATGGGAACAGCTACCATACGATTTTGCAAAAGTTTCTCTACGCGCAAATAAAATCTGTGCAAAGACTCTGATTTCATCAACACATCTGCGATGATCCAAATGGGGGAGATAAGCAAGATCAGCAACAGTAAAAATCCAAGAGGATTAAATGCCCATGCCTGAGCCGGATTTCCATTCAGCAAAGCCAATATAGACCGGGTGCTTCCGCAAGAAGGACAAGGAATTCCGGACAACTTACGAATCAGACAGACCTCTGCTGATGCGCTCTGTGCAAACGAGGGAATATATTGGAGAAAAATCCAAATATATCCGAGCACACAGGCGGCAAACAGAAAGGAATAGAAACGATTTTTCGACAAAGACATCAATACAGAATCTGCTGAAGTCTCTCCAGGTTTTTCTCGCGGGTCACTCTTTGAATCATAAACCAGTCAATGATAGCCCAGACCCCTAATCCGCCGCAGCTCAGCAATTTGCCGATACCCAATCCGATATCGCCGATCATGAAACGATCAATTCCCAGGCTTCCTGCAAGAATGGAAACGATCTGTATTACTGTGGGATCTTTAAACTGAATCATAGAAACCACAGCCCATTTCGAATCATCGAGGGACAGCAGCCGCTCACGGATCATACTCAGCTGATGTCCTTCAAAATACTTGCCGTTGGCAACGATAAACATGTCTACTTTTTGTGCTTCCATATTATATGGGTTTGGGTGGTCCTACTCATTTGGCTTTTCGGAATTCGCCTTCCGGAAGAAAAGGCTCCGGACAGCCTTGAGCAATAATAATGCAATATTTATTTATTCGGCAATCTTTAATAAAATAAAGTTTGCGAATATTATAATATATTTATAAATATTTGGAAACACAGCATGTTCGGCAATAGAACACACAAACAGCTTTTAGCTACTGTGATATTATCATGTGTTTTTATAAATAGAAGCTCATGAATGCGCGGATAAGGGTTTTCGGCTTTGCGTTCGGGCGGGCTTTTTAGCACTGCACTTGATACGAAGAACCGAATCATAGTTATACACAAAATTGTCAATAGAAGCACGTGACCACGCCTGACGCAAAACCGATGTTGGCAGATGACATACTTTTTATGGCACGTCATTGTCCAATTAGCGAGGAGCTTAAGACACTGTCCGATGAAGGGCGAACCTGTACTTGGGCTTGCACTCTCTTTTGCTTTTGCTGAGATTGGTTTAAGGGTGGGCAAAAGTAAAAGTGAGTGGAAATGCGTGGCAGTTAGTAATTACTATCATTACGTATTATCAGATCCTCTACACAGCTTTCAATTCCGGGAGATTTACTCTCACGGTTACCGGCTACGTTAAGGATTAAACTCCTGCCATAACGGGCGTAAACACCAGCTAAAAAAGTAGTAAGCAAGACAGAAGCATCCGAAGCGAAGGGGTTAATCAATATAAAAGGTTTCCCACCCGCTTCGCAGGTTTTAATCGTCAGCTTAGTTCCGGGCGACTTAGCATTAGTCGCAAAAATAACGGTAGCGTGACTAGCGCGCACATTAGCAGCAGTCCTATATCTATAGTCGTTAGAAGGGGCCGCAACAAGGCCGAAAACGGTAGAAAGTTCGGGGTTATTTCCAATTTCGGTTTTAAATCCTATCGGAGCAAGCCCTCCGGTTTTAATACCCAATTTTTTAGCCGCTTTCAGGCCGCCGAGATCCGCTCCGGTTTGACCACCAGAGATTATTTTTTCAATCATATCCTTACTTTTTTGGTTTTGAGCAAATACTCTGAACCTATAAGCCAAGGTGATTGAGGTATGTTACAGTTACGCTCTACTTTATTTTTTAATGACAATAGGTTTCTAACCCATCCAACGCATTTTTTAGCATTTCACAACGCTCATAGTTTTCCATTTCTTCATAATAACGGATCAGCTCCTTTATGGTCTTTCCGTCCCGAAAATCATAGAGAGCACCTCCGGCTTGGAATATTTTTACACTCTCCAACTTATCTCTGAAATACCACTTAGTGATGATATACTGAGAAAGTAGTCGGTTGATTTTAAAGTGCAGCCAATAATAATCGTCCTTTACCATATTGCGATGTTTTAATTGATGCTTAAACCAATTTGGGCATTCAGGCAATCCTTCATGGTTTAGGTTGGATTATTTCAACATTGGGATAGTCGGGAAAGCCATCCTGGGTAATTGGAATGTTGTATTTCATACCTGTTACAGGCTCATCTTGCCAGGAATAGAACTGTTTCCCTCCCCAGAAGGATATGGTGATTAGTTTCACTTCATTTCCATTTTTAAAAAACCGGTAGTGCTCATGCAGAAAACCATCATACGACTTATCAAACATGATAATGTCTTCTGAATAATATCTTCCTGTAGCCATGCTGTCATAATCCAGAGTCTTAATCTCATTTTCAAAATAGCCCGAAAGGTCTTTAATGGTATCATTCAAATTCTTGTAAAATTTTACTCGATCTTTTAGAGCTGCGAATTTTGAAAACCAATCATCTCCTGTCTTTAAAAGCACCAATGGAAATTTCCCAATTAAAAAGGAGTCGTTGTGAGTAGGATGCTTTTCAAATTCTTCAGCATAGCTGAGTATCATGGCACGAAATGCAGAATCCTGATAAAGCTCATTCATAAAGTTTTTGAACCGATTTGTTGTGATATCAGAATCATAAGATTGGCATATTGCTGAAAACCGCAAAGACAAAAACGCCAGCATTAAAACATACTTTTTCATGACTATTTGCTTTTATGATTAATAAATAGAATTACCGGTCGCGTCCAGATACTTACAAAACGCTAAGGTGATGGTTTCCAATATGAAGCCTTCGCGAAAGATTTCTTCTCCGCTTATCTCATCTTCCTCCCATGTGTAATAGGGCATAGTATCATCGTTAGGGAGCGCACGCATATAACCCACATAGTCAAAAGATTTTACACTTTTGATAATAAAGTATGGATCCCCACCTTCCGCTGCCTTATAGTGCATTTGGCACATAAACGAAGTGGTGGACATACCAATACGCTTCACGTTAATTGTTACCGACAAAGGATACTGCGTGGTAACGGAAGAAGAGAAACCTCTGTTATCGTTTACAATATCAGCCCATGAACGGCACCAGCGATATAGCTGATCGTTCAATTTTTGAAAAGGATAGTGACCGTGTAAACTTAAAAGAGAGGTTAAGTTGTTTTGCCAGGTAGCCATATGCTTTTATTAGCAATAAGGCATTAGTTGTGAGAATGTTACAACATCGAAAATCTTTATATCAAAAGATTTCCTGTTCTGTTTGTGGTATGCCGTATTCTAATGGTATAAAAATATTCGTAAAGCTACCCAGACTATTTGTTATGCGATTGAATTTTAAGTTAAGGTCAGACTAAACTGTTTTTTATGAGAAACTGAATAGAGTCTTGAAAAGACTTAACAGACTCTGGGTAATTTGGAAAGACATGACAAAGTCTTGCTTTTAAGTAATCTGGAGCAATACGTACAGAATAAAAATCAGGATCATTTTTAACTAATTCCAAGATTGTGCTCTCGTTTGACTTAAGATTTGTAAAAATTATCTTCCTCGGGTTGATACGTTTGATGTCCTTGTCAATTAATGAGATGTTATGACGGTTGGCCAAGGAAGGTTTTGAAATACCATTTATATATGCATCAATGACTAAAAAACCTCTCTTTAAAACTACTTCATTTAATAGCTCAGTTTCTTTCCAAGTATAACCATTACTAGGATTATTGTCCATGTTTATTCCAATAGCATTAGATATGTTTTTGAGAAAAGGGTTAGAATTGATGTTAAAGTTCTTAATGTTCTTATTCCATGCCCTATAAAAATAGGTGTTGGGGTTTGGTGCGTTTTCACCTACAATTAAAATTTCTATGTTTGGTAGAATACCTTCGCTTAAAAGATGTTGGAAAACAAAAGGCTCAATAGTTGTCATCATATTGTTTTATTTTAATATTAATCTGTTAAGTGTTTTTTTCATGCCATTTCCCATCCGCCCCAATTCCTTGGAGAAGCCCATACCCCTTACTTAATTTTTCAAAACCTTTCAACTTTAAAAGCTTTGGAGATACATTGCGTGTGCAATTGCGATCATCCATTTTAATGATTAAATCGTCATCTTGCATTTCACCTTTAGATTTAATCCATTGTTCAAGATTTTCATATTCAGAAACCAAGAACTCCATCATCTTTTCGTCTTTTAGCATCCAGCCTTCTCTGAGTTGATGTAGTTTGTTTAATAATACTACGATTGGCTTGCCTTTAAGTAGCCAATATCTGCCATATGGGTCTTCCGTGTTTATCACAGTGCCATCATCCAGGATTGCATCTTTACTTATCTGAATAATGTTTAGTTTATCAGGATCAGCTGTAACCTTCGGGGTTAACTTTAATAATGTCTGTAAGTGGATAGGGCTGTCTATTTCTGTGCAAGCCCAATAAGCAACTAATTGTGCCAGTGCTTCTTTTGTATGTTCATTATCCAAATGGAATCCAATTCTCCAGTTGTAATTCTCTCTTTTCGGCCAATGAGAAAGCCAATGTCCCAATTCATGCATCAGCACGACATATCTCACAGAATCAATATCAGCTCCAGATCGGTTACAATATGACTCAATACGGTCTTTAAATAGAATAATATGCCCCTCATAACTATCGGCACATGGTAAATTTGAGGATGTTTCATATCTGTATATTCCCAATACATCTATATTGATA
>CAZUHX010000052.1:0-1111 GCA_964620795.1 uncultured Chitinophagaceae bacterium | reverse complement strand
ATTCACCTTCTCATAATCGTCATAATACACCTCGGGAAAACGATTCGGGTCAAAGCTGAAGCTGTTTTTTTCAAATACCTCTTTCAGCGACATCATCTTTTTCAATTCTTCTGCTGAGTAACGATAGGCTTGTAAATTGTCTATTCTGCTTCGCGCAGCCGTTAAAGCCGCATACAACATTTGAAGTGCATTTGCTTTCTCTGTGTTTTTCTGAGCCAAATGAAGCAGTCCCTCTGCATCAGGGCGTTTCTCGGTGATTCTATCTCTAAGACGTTTTTGCAATTGCCTAAAATTGACATCGGTAAGCGTAATTCCTTTGTTCAATAGACTTTGCTCAACCTGCTCCCAAAAATCTTTTCTACTCCACTTTTCAGTTCCGTCACCCAGCTCATCTAACATTTCTTGAGCAACAATTTCAATATGATCACAAAGTGGCTCTAGGGCATCAGTCAATATACCCGATGAACGAACAACCTTAAAAAACCTATTTATTTTCTCTATAGATTCTACTTGATCAAGCCCATCAAACTGCTCCCCTAAATAGTCAGCAATTCCATCAAAATATGGCGTTCTGCTTTTTTTATTATACAACTTAAGCATGTTCCTTCGATAAATAGTTCTTAACCTGCCGGGTTGTGTTGAAGGTATGTCATATCTCTTCAACACTTTAATAATGGAGTCGTTTAGAGTGGTAAGAACTATGTGTTCATCTATCTTGCTTAAATCTCTGAAGCTGCTGATGAGAAACTTAACAAAATCACTGACCTCTTTATCAGTCCAGTGAGAAAATGTTTTCTTCAATAAGTCTGTAATGTGATTGATATCCATATTCAAACTTTAATTTTTAAGTGAAGACAATGCGTTAATAAAATCAAGTAATGAAAAATTCGTGGTCTTAAAGTTATGCAGAATATGTTTTCCTTTTACCCGTTCACACAAATAGGCTATATCATTCCCCTTTCCGTCAAGAGATGCCTCCAACAGAATATAACGGTATTTATCCGTTTCATTCTTCTTGCCGACAAACTTCACTAAGGCGATAAAATATGGTTCAGTAACTTCTTTGGACTCTTGCATTTGCAATAGACTGGCATCAAATTCCGGACAATTA
>CAZUHX010000051.1:13021-14074 GCA_964620795.1 uncultured Chitinophagaceae bacterium | reverse complement strand
ATTTCCTGTTTGCGTGAAAGTACTTCGGCCATACGAACTAACGTTCGTTAGCAAAAGAAAAACAAAAATCCGAAACGGCCAAACAGCCGGGGAGGAAGTACTGAAAATGATGATTTACAAATGAGATTTGAGATGCAGTAAGTGTTTGATTTCAAGATATTGGTATCATTACCAGAGTTGGTGAGCTTGGTTAGGCCAAAGCTGTTTTACTTAAAGTGATAGAGCCTGTCATTACATCTTCAGCGCGCAAAGGGGCGGAGGGGCCGGCGCTGCCGGGTGGCGGCACGCCACGGAACCCCCGCAGCACCTGACCCTGCCTGCCGGTTTCACCGATGGTTGATCCACAGCGCCTGTGAAGGCAGGCAGGGATGCGCCCTCTTCTTATATGCCCTCAAAAGAATTAGGTCAAATGTTCTAATTCCGGAATTTATTCCCTTACATTTGTCCTAAATGGTGGAAACCGCCCGTCAAAACACTCCTTTGCGCATTTTAAATGCTGCCCGCGAGCTGTTCAATGAACAGGGTGTGCCCACCACTCCGCTGCGGCAAATTGCCGCCAAAGCCGGAATGACCATCGGCAATCTCACTTATCATTTTCCTTCCCGCGATTTGATTACCGAAGCCTTGTTTCTGGAAATGGAAGAGCAGCGCCGCAGTCTGCTCAGTTCGGTGAAGCAGGCTCCTACTTTTGAGCATATTCACGCCACTATTCTTCCCATTTTGCAGCTGAACCAGAAGTACCGCTTTTTCTTTGCCGAACCCATGGAGGTACAAAGACATTATCCGGAACTCTCAGCCCTGCAGCAGCGGTACATCAAAAAACACATTGCCTACATACGCTCCATGCTCGACTATTCGGTGAGTGTGGGAAATATACAGCCCGAGCCTTTTCCGGAGGCCTATCAGCACCTGGCCGAGCGGGTCTGGATGATGCTGCACTTCTGGATGTTGCAGGAGTCTGTGCGTGGTCGCTCCGTGCATAAACCGGAGGCTGCAAGGCAGGCAATGTGGGAAATGGTTTATCCGCACTTTACCGAAAAAGGACGAAAAAAA
>CAZUHX010000051.1:0-13011 GCA_964620795.1 uncultured Chitinophagaceae bacterium | reverse complement strand
TTCTTGATCCGTTTCAAGATTAAAAAAATCATCAACAATAACAACAATACTAAAAAATTAATATAAACCTCTAAATTTTTTTACAATTTTTCGAAATAATTCAGAATAAATACACGAAAAAAATATTCTGCACTATACCCTAAAGTTGCCGTATGACGACTGTAATCCGATCACAGATCAATACACTTTCGGAAACTTACCTCAGCAATTATGCGGCCATGCAGAAGCTGGTGGCTGAGCTGGAGGAGAAGTATCGCTTGTCTTTATTTCAGGGGCGCGACAAGCATTTGGAAAAGGCACGTTCCGAAGGGAAGTTTACAGCTCGTGAGCGCATTGAATTGCTGCTCGACCGCGATGCGCCTTTTATGGAATTGCTTCCGCTGGCAGGACTCAGTTCAAAAGCTGCCGGAGGCACAACTGTTGGCGGTATCGGTGTGGTAAGCGGCAAGCTGGCCATGATCATATCGAATGTAGGCACAAACAAGGGCGGTGCAGTAGATCTGCCTACGCTGCAAAAAAGTTTGCGGCTGGGTGAGATCGCGCAGGAGAACCGCCTGCCGATGATCAATCTGGTGGAGTCGGCAGGTGCCGATCTTCCCGAGCAGGCCAAGATTTTTAATTACGGAGGCGCCTCTTTCAGAGGTATCACGAGGCGCAGCAGAATGAATCTTCCTACCATTTCGGTGGTGTTCGGAAATTCTACGGCCGGAGGGGCTTATGTGCCCGGCATGAGCGATTACGCCATTTTTGTGCGCGATAAGGCCAAGGTGTTTCTGGCCGGTCCGCCTCTGGTAAAGATGGCTACCAATGAGGTGGTGGATGATGAAAGTCTGGGAGGAGCGGCCATGCACAGTCGTGTGAGCGGCGTTTCAGATTATCTGGCAGAAGATGAGTATGATGCCATTCGTCTGGCACGTGAGATCATGTCGCTGATTCCGGATACGGATTCTCCGTTTCGGTCGCAGGCCGTTGAGGAACCACTTTATCCGTCTGATGAACTGCTGGGAATTGTTTCTGCAGAGGTAAAAAAGCCTTTCGATATGCGCGAGGTGATTGCCCGGCTTGCAGATGGCTCGCGCTTTTCTGAATTTAAGCCGGAATGGGGCAGTACACTGATCACGGGCTGGGCGCATATTCACGGATATCCGGTGGGCATCATTGCCAACAACGGAGTTTTGTTTTCAGAATCAGCCAACAAAGGCGCACATTTCATTCAGTTGTGCAACCGCAACAAGACGCCACTTCTATTTCTTCAAAACATTACCGGATTTATGGTAGGCCGTGCCTATGAAGAAGGCGGCATCATCAAGAACGGAGCCAAGTTGATCAATGCAGTATCCAACAGCGATGTGCCCGCGCTCACAGTAATGATGGGCGCTTCTTACGGTGCAGGCAATTATGCGATGTGTGGCCGGGCTTATGAACCGCGTTTCTTGTTTGCCTATCCCAATTCGCGGATTGCAGTGATGGGACCCGAGCAACTTTCGGGTGTGATGGAGATCATTCAGCGACAGGCGGTGGAGAAGGCCGGCGGAGTGTATGACGAGCAACAGGCGGCCATGTTTCGTCAGGCGCTGATGGGAGAAATTGAAAAGCAGAGTTCGGCCTGGTATTCTACCGCCCAACTTTGGGACGATGGTGTGATAGATCCGCGGCAAACCAGAAATTATCTTGGATTTTGTCTGGCAGTGGTCAATCGCGGAGGCATTGAGAGCAGCAATCAGTATGGTGTATTCAGAATGTAAGAACATGATGGAGTCTATCCTTATCGCCAATCGTGGCGAAATTGCGTGCCGGATAATCCGGACCTGCCGCAGGCTGGGAATCAGAAGTATTGCGGTTTACAGTGATGCGGATGCAGATGCTTTGCATGTTGAACTGGCCGATGAGGCGATTTATCTGGGTGGTTCATCTGCGCGGGATTCATATCTGAATATAGATGCCTTGGTGGCTGCAGCACGAAGAACATCTGCTCAGGCCATTCATCCGGGCTACGGATTTTTGTCGGAGAACGAGGCCTTTGCCCGGCGGCTGAAAGAAGAAGGAATAGTATTTATCGGACCGCATCCGGAAGCCATTGCGGCCATGGGTTCGAAGTCGCAGAGCAAAATATTGATGCGCAAGCACGGTGTTCCGCTGGTGCCGGGATATGAGGGAGAAGACCAGAGCCTTGCACGTTTTATGAAAGAGGCAGATGCGATTGGTTATCCGGTTCTGCTCAAGGCCGCTGCAGGAGGAGGAGGAAAAGGAATGCGGATTGTACACGACGCATCCAGCCTGCAGGCCGCCATGGAAGGTGCCAAGCGCGAAGCACTGAACGCATTTGGAAATGACGAATTATTAATTGAAAAATATTTTGAATCGGCCCGGCATATCGAGTTTCAGGTTTTTGGAGACCGGCACGGAAACACGGTTCATTTGTTTGAGCGCGAATGCAGCATTCAGAGGCGTTACCAGAAAGTTTTTGAAGAGTCGCCTTCTCCCGTACTCAGTGATGAGAAGCGGGAGGAGATGGGTCGGGCCGCTGTGCAGGCCGCAGCTGCCATAGGTTACGACAATGCCGGCACGGTAGAGTTTATTTATGCCCCTGCCGGAGATTTTTATTTTCTGGAGATGAATACGCGTTTGCAGGTAGAGCATCCGGTAACCGAAGCCATCACCGGACTGGATCTGGTGGAATGGCAGATTCGGGTGGCACAGGGAGAAACACTTCCGCTCAGGCAGGAAGAAATTCAGCGCAGCGGCTATGCACTGGAATGCCGTTTGTATGCCGAAGATGCCAACCAGCAATTCCTTCCGGATACAGGCCGAGTGCTGGTCTGGGATGCTCCGGAACTGGAAGGATTGCGCTATGATACCGGTGTGCGCAGCGGTTCCGAAATCGGGATTCACTATGATCCCATGATTGCGAAAGTGATTGCGCATGGAGATAATCGTGGCATGGCCATCCGGCGCATGCAGCATGCACTTCGCAGACTGGTATGTCTGGGACTAACCACCAATCAGGAGTTTTTGCTGGAAGTGCTGGAACGCGAAGATTTCCGGCACGGAGATTACGACACCCATTACATTGCCAACCGCTTAGACGGCGGCACTTCAAAGCCGGTGCAGGATCAAGATTTGCAGATCGCTCTGCAGGCCGCTACGGCTTATGGCTGGCTGAACAGACAAGCGCAGAAGCCTATGCCGCATCTGCCTTCGGGATGGAGAAACATCTTCTTTGCTCCGCAGCAGCAACAATGGATTTTTAATGAGGAAGTACATACGGTTCTTTATCGCGCAGAGGGAAGGATGTTGCATTTCGGTACAGCAGATGACATCAGGCGTGTAGAAGTAATAGGATTGCATGCGCATGAATTGATTCTGAATACAGAAGGTCATCGTCTGCGCTTTGCGGTGGCGCAGTCGGGAGATCAGGTTTTCGTACAGCTGCCTTCCGGACAAAGATTGCGGTTTACCGAACAAAGTCGCTATCCTGAAAAGGAGAAGGAAAATGTGAAAGGCGGTTATCTGACACCTATGCCGGCACAAGTGGTGAAGGTACTGGTGGAAAACGGTCAGGAAGTTAAAAAAGGTCAGTCGCTTTTGATCCTTGTTTCTATGAAAATGGAAAACACCATCGCGGCTGTTGAAGACGGTATAGTGGAAGAAATTTATGTGAGTGAAGGCATGAATCTGGAAGCCGGAAAACTTTTACTTAAAATGAAATCGGAATCATGAGTGTTTATTATCAGGCCGATCAGTGCAAGGACTGGACAGCAGAGCAGTTTGCATGGCTGTGTGTAGAGCTGAGCAATCACAGCCTTCGTGTAAGACTGAACAATCCGGCGCGCAAGAATGCGCTCAATCCGGCTCTGATCAATGAGTTGGCGTATGCCGCAGCCATTGCGCAGTATGATCCGCAAATCTGGTCCTTTGTGCTGGCGGCAGAAGGAGATGTGTTTTGTTCGGGAGCAGATCTGAAAGCTTTTGCAGGACAGGACGATGGCAGAAATTCGCAGGTGCCTCCGCCATCGGGAGAAGTGTTGCTGGGCGATTTATTTCAGCAGCTGTACAAACCGTCTGTGGCATTGGTGCAGGGCGATGTTTTTGCCGGCGGTTTTCTTTTGCTCACCGGCTGCAGAATGGTCATTGCGCGAAAGGGCATTCGTTTGGGCTTGCCCGAAGTGAAGCGAGGTTTGTTTCCTTTTCAGGTGATGGCCGGACTGCTGGAAGTGCTGCCGCCCAGGAAGGTGGCCGACTGGTGTATCCGCGGATATGATCTTCCTGCCGAAGAAGCGCTTCAGCTGGGACTGATCACCGAGCTGGCAGCGGCAGAAGACCTGGAGCAGAGATTATCGGCTTTGCTGGATGAGCTGCATGACAATTCGCCTTCGGCCATCCGCATGGGACTGGAGGCTTTTGCAAAGCTTAGAAGCAAGAGTGCTTCTTCAGAGCATGCCTATCTGAAAGGAATGCTCATGCAGGTACTTCAAACCCGCGATGCCATGGAAGGCATTGCGGCATTTAAAGAAAAACGTAAACCCTCCTGGACAGGAGAATAAAACCCATATCATGCCTGAAAAAATCGTTATTACCGCGGCCCTCACCGGTGTTCTGGCCACCCGCAGCCAATGTCCGCACATTCCCTACACGCCCGAAGAAATTGCCGAAGAAGGCCGCAGGGCCGTGGAAGCAGGTGCCAGTGTACTGCACATTCATGCCCGTCAGGACAATGGCATGCCGGCTTATGATGTAGAAACATACCGCCGCATCGGGGAAGAAGTGCGCAAGCGCTGTCCGGATGTGATCATCAATTACTCCACCGGCGCCATTGGCATCAGCAAAGCCGAGCGCATTCATCACATCACGGCTTTAAAGCCCGATATGGCTGCGCTGAACATGGGCTCCATGAACTACGCCATATACTCTTCTAAAGCCAAGGAGTTTTATCACGATTTTGTATTTCAGAATCCATTCGGCGACATTCGTTTTTTTCTTGAAAAAATGAAAGAGGCCGGCACCCTGCCAGAGATGGAAGTGTTCGACAACGGGCACATCAACAATGCCAATCCGCTCATAGACATGGGCTTGTTGCCCAAGCCTTATGTATTCAGTTTTGTGATGGGTGTGCTGGGCGGAATTCCCGCCACCACACAGAATCTTTTGCATCAGGCGGCTTCAGTTCCTCAGGGAGCACACTGGCAGGTGATCACCATCGGCAGGAAGCAGTGGGCCATGGCGGCTGCGGCCATCACCATCAACGGACACATCCGTGTAGGTCTGGAAGACAACTTTTATCTTCCCGAGGGTGAAATGGCGAAGAGCAACGGAGAGCTCGTGGCCGCAGGAGCGAAACTTGTGCGCATGCTGGGAAGAGAAGTTGCAAGCATCAAAGAAACACGTGCCATGTTGAATCTGCCCGAAAAACCATTACACTGATATGCAGCCATTTTCATCACAACTCCTTCAGAACAAAAAGGCGCTGGTAACCGGCGGCGGCTCCGGCATCGGATACGATATTGCGAAGCAGATTCTGCAGTGCGGAGGTGAAGTGCTCATCACTTCTCGCAAGGAAGAAAAGCTCAAAACCGCAGTGGAAAGTTTGTCGGCCTTCGGGCCGGTGAGCTACCGGATCTGCGACATTCGCGAGCCCGAAGCCATTGAACAACTGGCTGAACATATTCAAAAAAGCTGGGCTTGTCTGGACGTCTTGGTCAACAATGCCGGCGGGCAGTTTCCCAGTCTGGCGGAAGACATCAGTCCCAAGGGCTGGAATGCCGTGATCAACAACAACCTGAACGGTACTTTTTACATGAGCCAGGCCATGGCAAAGCATTTTTTCATTCCGCAGAAAAGCGGAGTGATTCTCAACATCATCGCCAATATTTACCGCGGCTTTCCCGGAATGGCGCATACGGGAGCAGCCCGCGCAGGGGTTGACAATCTCACCAAGACACTGGCCATCGAGTGGAGTAAATACAACATTCGCGTAAATGCCGTTGCGCCCGGAATTATTCGCAGCACCGGACTACAGCAATATCCTCAGGAGATTATCCGGGGATTGGAGGCTCAGCTGCCAACACCCCGTCTCGGCACTACCGAAGAAGTGGCCTGGCTCAGTCTTTTCCTTTGCAGCCCTGCAGCAGCTTATATTACCGGAGAAACGGTTTATATTGACGGCGGACAAAGACTGTGGGGAGATGTTTTCAAAATGTAATTTTAAATATATTACTAAAACAAATAACAAAAACCGAAGTATATGAGTTTCGACTATTATTTCAGCGAGGAGCACAACATGTTCCGTCAAGGGCTCAGGGAGTTTCTTGCCAGAGAGGTGAATCCCTTCATAGACGAGTGGGAAGAGAAGCAACAGATCCCCAAATCCATCTGGAAGAAATTTGCCGAGATGGGATACATGGGACTCAATTATCCCGAGTCTGTAGGTGGTGAGGGAGTTGACTTTTTCTATTCCGTGATCTTTACGGAGGAACTTGCGCGCACTTTTTCCGGTGGATTCGGAGCGGCAGCAGCGGTGATCAACTATATGTCGGCCACCTACATCTTCAAACACGGCTCGCCTTATCTGATTGAAAAATACCTTAAGCCCACCATACAGGGAGAGCTGGTATCCTGCATAGGAATCACCGAGCCGGGAGCGGGCAGCGATGTGGCCAATATCCAGACCAGAGCGGTGCGCGAAGGCGATCACTACATCGTGAATGGACAGAAAACCTTCATCACCAATGCTGTGTACGGAGATTATATCGTAGCGGTGGTCAAAACTTCAGCCGAGGCGGGATTCAACGGCATCAGTCTGCTGGTGATAGACCGCAACACGCCGGGCGTATCGGCCAACAAGCTCAAGAAGTTGGGCTGGCATGCTTCCGACACAGCTGAATTGTTTTTCGACAATGTAAAAGTGCCTGCAGAAAATCTGATCGGAGAAGAAGGACAGGGATTCATTTATCTCATGGGCGGGCTTCAGCTGGAGCGACTGATCGGGGCGGTGGGAGCCGTAGCCGGATCGGAAGTTGCGCTGGAGCGGGCCATGCAGTACATGAACGAGCGCAAGGCCTTCGGGCGAACCATCAACAAGTTTCAGGTGTTGAGACATAATGCGGCACAAATCCACGCAGACATTGAAACCGTGAAGGCCTACGTTTACCATTGCTGTAAGCTGCACAACGAAGGCAAGTATGCGGTGCGCGAATGTTCGATTGCCAAGCTGCAGGCCACAGAACTGAGTGATGATGTGGCTTACAAGGCATTGCAGTTTTTCGGGGGCTACGGCTATATGGAAGAATACAAGATGGCGCGCTTTTTCCGCGACAGCCGTATTCTCACCATCGGGGGCGGCACCACTGAAATCATGCGCGAGATCATCGCCAAGATGTTGCTGGACGACAAGCAGTACAAAAACAGCGGCTTATCCATCAGCTATTCAAAGACCGGAGGCGAGGCGGCATCCGGCGCAAAACAGGAACCATTATCTCACCATAAAAAAACAGTACAGGAAATGGCATTCGACAACGTTCTCAGCGAACTCCAGAGCCGTGCTGCCAATGCAGGCCCACTGGGAAAGACCCTGAAGTTTGACTTCAACGGTCAGCACATTTTTATTGACGGTAACAACGGCAACAACGTAAGTACCGAAGACAAGGAAGCAGACTGCACCATCGGTGTGGCTGCCGAAGATTTGTTGAGCATGATCCAGGGCACCCTGAACCCGATGGGCGCCTTCATGCAGGGCAAGATCAAGGTAAAAGGCGACATGGGTGTAGCCATGAAGCTGAACCAGCTTTTCGGTTCCTGAGAATCTGGAATCAGAAAGAAAAAGCCGGGCGCGAGTCCGGCTTTTTTTATTTTGATAATCTAAAGTAGACATACTGCGGCAGCGGGTGTAGCCGCCGGCCTTCGGCCGGGCCCGCAGGGCCGAAGCGAAGCGGAGCGGCGCAACACGCGCAGACCCCTGCATGAGCGAAGAAACGAAGCGAATGCAGGGGGATGGCCGCCCAAAAAATTTATATAAAATCAAAAAAAGAAGACAAACACCTATTGTGCTGCCATCGCATTTACCGGGCTAGGATACAGATGTAAAAAAATCAAATACATTATTTAATAATAAAATACTGTGTTCAGGCAGTTGTTCTTCCATCCAGGGATGCTTCATGCCGAAGGTGTGGCCGGCATCGGGCAGCAGCAACAATTCAGATTGCGGATTCCAGCTGTGCATCTCCTTAGCCGCCTGAACAGGAACGGTTTCATCGGCCGTGCCATGTATGATTTGCAGCGGAATGCGCAGCGAGCTCACTGCCGTGGGTATGTGCAGGCGCGGCAGGTTTGCTTCATAATCGTCATACAGTTGTTTGTAGATGGGAAGCATCTGTCCGGTGCGTGTATTGGGAATGTATATCACGCCTTCGCGATCCAGTCGCTCGCGCTCATTCTTGCGCCAGTAGCGCCCGAATTCATTCACACTGCCCCACACACTCAGCGCACGTATATTTTTGTCTTCTGCGGCTTTGAGCAAAGCGATCCCGCCGCCTCTGCTGTGGCCGGCCAGAAAAATGCGGTTAATATCTATGTTTCCGGCACCGGGAAATTGCCCGCTTCTGATGCTTTCAAGAACGCAGCTCAGATCATACAGCTCGCGGCTGAAGTTGTTCTGCCCGAAAGCTTCCGGATCGCAGAAATCTTCCTGATTTTCTACCGTAGTTCCGTTGTGCGAAAAACTGAAGGAGAGAAAGGCCATTCCCTTTTCTGCAAAATTTTTTCCCAGCAGCGGGAATGCGCCCCAGCTCAGGAAACTTTTGAAGCCGTGACAGAAAACGATGAGAGGATGCGACCCGCCGGAGGAGGGATATTGAAGTGAAGCGGGAAACGGACGCTCATCACTGCCTTTCAGGATCACATTCCCGCTCTGCAATACTGAAGGGCTCATGCCTCTTGTGTATTTTTTACTACCGAAAAGTAATAAGATTCATACATGGGCAGGATGTGCTCCAGATCGAATTTGCGCGCTTGTTCCAGCGCATTTTTTCTGAAGGTGTTGAGTCGGTTCTCGTCGCTTAAAATATAGACGGCATTGTCGGCCAGGCTTTGCACATCCCCAACGGGGCTGAGCATTCCTGTTTTGCCGTGCAAATTGATTTCGGGTAGTCCGCCGGCATTTGAAGAGAGCACAGGTACTTCGCAGGCCATGGCTTCCAGCGCGGCCAGACCGAAGCTTTCACTTTCTGAAGGCAGCATAAAGAGATCGGCAACGGCCAGCAGATCTTCAATGGCTTCCTGTTTTCCGAGAAAGCGTACCTGTTCGCAAACTCCCAGCTGCCTGCACAGATGTTCCATATTGGCGCGCTCGGGACCGTCGCCCACAAGCAGCAATCGCGAAGGCACTTTTTTAGAGAACTCATGGAAAGCGAGAATGCAATCCTGCACGCGCTTCACCGGACGAAAATTGCTTACGTGTACTACAATCTTTTCTCCCTGCGGAGCAATCAGTTTTTTAAAATGTTCTTTATTGATTTTGCGGAAACGCTGAAAGTCTATGAAATTGGGAATAACTTCAATGGGTTTTTTTACATCAAAAGATTGAAAGGTGTCTTTGCGCAGCGATTCAGAAACGGCGGTGATGCCATCGCTTTGGTTGATGGAGAATTCTACTACAGGCGCATAGGCGGGATCTTTGCCCACCAGCGTAATGTCGGTGCCGTGCAGGGTGGTGATAAAGGGAAGCTTCACGCCTTTGCTTTTGAGAATAGACACCGCCATAAATGCTGCCGAGGCATGCGGAATGGCATAGTGTACATGCAACAAATCCAGCTGCTGAAAGAGTGCCACATCAACTATTTTGCTGGCCAGAGCAGATTCGTACGGAAGATGCTGAAATAGCGGATACTCCATCTGCGGCACCTCGTGATAATATACATTGGCGTTGAAGGCATCGAGCCGAACAGGCTCCTGATAAGAAATGAAATGCACGCGGTGGCCCTTGCGCGCCAGCGCTTTTCCAAGTTCAGTGGCCACCACACCGCTTCCACCGTAGGTGGGGTAACATACCATTCCGATGTTCATCGGTTCTGTGTTTGTCAGTTTGTGATTTTGTAAATATGTCGGAGGTTGCGTCCCAGGCCGTCGTAGTCGAGGCCATAGCCCACGATAAAATCGTTGGGAATTTCGAAGCCCACATAATCGGCTTTCAGATCTACTTTCAGCGCGGCGGGTTTAAGGAGCAGACTGGCGATGCGCAGCGAGGCCGGATTGTGTTTCAGGATATTGGGGATCAGGGCAGAGAGGGTGTGTCCGGAATCGATGATGTCTTCCACGATCAGCACATGCCGGTCCTGAAGCGATTCTGAGAGTCCGATGAGTTCGGTTAGTTTTCCGGAAGAGGAAGTGCCGTGGTAGCTCTGTGCTTTCACAAAAGAGATTTCGCAATTCAGTTCAATCTCGCGGATGAGATCGGCGGCAAAAACAAAAGAACCGTTGAGCAGCGGCAGCAGCAGCAGTTTTTGGTCGCGGTAATCGCGGCTGATTTCTGCGGCCATGCGGTTCACCTCGGCACGAATGCGATCTTCCTGAATATAAGGTTCAAAGGTTTTGTCGTGTAGCTTGATCATTTTAAGCGCTTGATGCCCCAAACCTACGGAAAGCAGACGAATGGAAGAAAGGGAAGGAGATGTGGGCCCTCCGCAGCGGCGGATGGGTTCAGGTTTAATTCAGCGGCCTATGCATATTCGCCGCCGCGGCCGCGCTGTGCAGGGGTTCCGTTGCCTGCGGCAACCCGCCTTGCGGCGGCCCTTTCCATCGCTGGGCCGGCATGGAGCCGGAGTTTGAACCACTTAACCAATTCCTGCATCCGTGCCGGTATTTTCCGGAAGTTGTTTAAAGCACTAACTGATCCCAGGCTGCAACCCGGCGTAAATGGTGAAATTCTGCAACGAATCGCTGCTTCTGCCTTATCTACTTGACTTTGGCAGAATAGTAATTCAAAAACCAATTGGGAACCTGTGATTCATCAATACGATTCCATTGCTTAATCTCATTCACCTTTTTAAAGTGAGCAAATGCATTGAATACCCTTCCCGAATTGTCAAAGAAGTAGACCTGATCTGCAATTTGAGCCGCTTCATACAAAAGATCCAATGAACGATAATACCTGCTTTCAATTTTATCCTCAGGTACATCGTGACCCCCTTCTTTAACTCTTACCTCTTTTACCCTGAACTTGTTGATTTCAGGAGATTCAGTACACACAAAATACAAGTACACCTTGTAGCCTAAGGCAGATGCCCTGCGCATTATGCTTAGTTTGCTATGGTGAGAAAAAACCGTTTCAAATGAAAATTTTCTGCGCTCTAAAAGCATCATTTCTCTGAGATAAAAGGAAATGATCTGAGCAATCCGGCCGGATTGTTCTCCGGTACTTAACTTTAGTCTGTCTCCGTGAATTTCGTAGCTGTTCACAAATTCCTTTTGAGGAAAATCTTTACCGATCAGACCTGATTCCAAGGCGATTTTTTCAAAAGAAGACGGATGAAACTTTATTTTATATCTTTTTAAAGAGAAAGAATTACTTATCAATTGTTTTTCTATATCATCAGCATTGATATATAAGCCAAAATCAACCGAATACCCTTTACCTGATGATTGCGAACTGCTTCAATGATGGTGCTTTTTCCGGATCCGTTTGGGCCGGCAAAAACTCTTAAGCGAAGTCTGACTTTAGTCAAGGACAAGTTTTTGTTTCGATTTGTTTTTGAAACGTTTGATCTTGCTGGCAGTTCCATCTTTGGAAATTTTTACCAGCCAGCCGTTTTCTGAAACAAGAATATATCCGGCAACCTCCATTGCTCTTCCGGAAGCACGAAGTGAGGCAGCATAGGATAAGCGCAAGGTAGCACGTTTGGTCAGGTAGTTCATCGCCGGAAATTATTAAGCCCCTTTACAGGGGTGATCAGATGGCTAATTTAATGCAATTTTCTCTCTGTTGCTGCAAAGGGCACCTCCTTTCCACTAAATAAAAAAAGATGATCAGTAGTGAGTTTATATCTGATAGTTACGGCAAATCCTCCCCCGGTTCCCACAACTCGATGCAGTTGCCCTCGGGATCAAGAATGTGAACAAACTTTCCGTAGCTGTATGAACTGATTTCATCTACAATGGTCACCCCCTCCCTGCGCAGCTCTTCCAGCAAAAGCTCCAGATTTTCTACACGGTAGTTGATCATAAAAGGTTTGTCGGAAGGCTTGAAGTAATCGGTGTTTTCCGGAAACGGACTCCACTGGGTCATGCCTGTTTTTTCTGGCTGTGAGTGCTCCCGCCACAGCATGCTTGCTCCATATTCATCGGTTGGTAAACCCAGATGTGTACGGTACCATTCTCTGATCTTTTCGGGTTCTTTACACTTAAAGAATACCCCTCCGATTCCGGTGACTTTTTTCATAAATACAATTATTTAATATATAAAAAATGTAATGAACACCGGAGGCGCAAGATTTTGTACCACTGAGCCCTTTACGTGCCAATCACCCTTTTTTGCCCGGCCTGAACATGGCGCGCTGAGTTGCCTCTTTCCAGCCGAGGTATTTCTTTTCGCGCTCTTCATTTTTCATGAGCGGCTTGTAGGTTTTATCGGTTTTCCACTGCTTCGGCAGTTCGCTCTTTTTGTAAAAGTTTACGGCCAGTCCGGCCAGATAGGCTGCTCCCAATGCCGTGGTTTCCGATACTTTGGGTCTTTCTACGGGCACGCCCAGCAGATCAGACTGAAACTGCATCAGAAAATTGTTCATGCTGGCGCCTCCGTCGGCACGCAGGGTTTTGAGGGCAATGCCCGAATCTTTTTCCATGGCGTTCAGCACATCTCTGGTCTGATAGGCAATAGATTCCAGAGCGGCTCTTGCCAGATGTGCGCGGGTAGTTCCGCGGCTGATTCCGGTAATGATTCCCCGTGCATACATGTCCCAGTAAGGCGCACCCAATCCGGCAAAGGCAGGCACGAGATAGACTTCTCCGGTATCCGGCACCATA